>NZ_SJPY01000005.1:468712-636055 GCF_007860185.1 Novipirellula aureliae | reverse complement strand
ACAAATTGCTGCGCAGACTGTAAACTCATGAAGGGTCTTCCTTGTTTGTCGAAAGTGCTTTGTTGTTAAACACTTAGACGCAAGAAAGGCCCTTTTTGTTTGGTGTCTCGTGAATAATCCGGGCTAGTCAGGACATCCGGTGAAGGGATCACCCCATCGAATTAGCGGGGTGAGAGGGCACTCGCTGACCACCAAAATCGACACACAAGTTGCTGGCGGGAGCGGCACATTGGCTGCCAAACGAACATCCTTGCACGTCTCTCTTTAATCTCACTGTGTTAACCAGCGAGGATCGAAGCAGCGGTAGAATCATCCTCACGATTTGGTTTTTCCCCTGAAAAGGGATAGGGGACTGAGGCGACTAGGCTCATTGCTGGAGCCGAGCACTCGAATCATCCCGAATCGGTCCCAATCGTATCACGGAGGATATCACCGATCGTATCACCGGGAAGTATCACCAAATCGTATCACGACTGGTCGTCGTAAGTCCCTACCTGGAAAGGACTTAAAAATCGGAGCGACAAGATTTGAACTTGCGACCTCTGCGTCCCGAACGCAGCGCTCTACCAGGCTGAGCCACGCTCCGATGTATTCGCAATTTTATCGTTTTCAATTGCAGGATGCTATAAGGGATCCTGCGGTTTCCTCAACGTGGCCGGATGACAGTCCATCGCGATTTCAAATGTTTTGCACAGAACCAATTGACTCCGTTGGCTGCTTCGCGAGCTGTGGCAACGTGAATCGGCTTCGGTTCGCGAATTGGCCGTTGCCCGGATGATTCATGGGCTTGCAAATTGTTTTGCTAACGTCTACGCCTTCAAGCGTTTACGTTCATTGCTCGAAAAACAGTCTGCGTATTAGCCGTTTTGGCGTTAGCGGCCTGTCGATTTAATCGGTTTGACCCGACTTATTGTTTAACGCCAAGCCATAGGCGACCGCATATGAACAAGCTGACGCCTTCGGCTAAGCGTTAAACGATTAAATCAGCAGGCCGCTATCGGCAAAACGGCTAATGAATCATCCGGGCTAGCCATTGATGGCACGAGCACCGATTCCAACACCGCGGCGGTGCTAAAGTTGATGCAACGGATGAAGTGACACTAACGCTCGGGAAAAGCTGTGCATTTAACGCGAATCTGCCTGAAGCGTATCACTTCGCTGGCCAGGTCGTCGATGAATCGGGGCAATCAATTGAAGGTGTATCAGCCTCTTCGTCTCTCGGTACGGAGAGATTTTGTGCCGGCGTCGAGGATCTGATCACCGACGTTGACGGACGATTTGCAGTCTATAGCAACGAAGCTAGACTTCTCGAGGATCATCCGAAGTGGGGCAAGCGAACCGCTGCAATTTCGTTCTCTCATGATCTCTACATTGAGGCAGAAATTGAAAGGTTAGTCGATGTGGAGCCGTCCAAACGCGATGATCTGCGAATTGTATTGCAAAAAGGATTTTCTATCGGTGGGACCGTTGTCGCCGCTGATGGGACGCCGACGGCCGATGTACCGATTTCGATGACGCAAACAGAGGCTTACCCGCGAAAAGTCGTTCGCACGGACGAACAGGGGCATTTTCGCTTTGATGGAATTGGAAGTGGCGATGCGACACTTCGCGTGGTGGATGCCCGCCTTCCCACTCGGACATGGTAACAATCCTTCCGGCTGGACGGAGGACGACGGGGGGCTTCGGTTCGCGTCGTTTACAGCTTCAGAGATGACAGGGGACACGGAAGCAATACCCAGTACATGCAGCTCACTGCCGACGACATAGCGAACCTTGAAAAGTCGCTTGCGTCTTTTGGGGCCGATGGCGAGAAAGGAGCTAGCTGTTCGTCTTGATGGGGGTCAGCTTTTTGCCTTCTCGAATCGCAGGTTCGCGAACTTGTTCCCCCTTCATCGGCTTGAAGTCACGAATCCAGATATTACGAAAACGAACGGCGTTGCCATGCTCAAAAAGGGTCAACGGTGCTTTACCGTGAGCGGTGTAGGAAGGTGGTGCTTGGTAGAAGGTGTTTCCTGCTAACTCGAAGTGGTGCTGGATCAGCACACCATTGTGCATGACCGTCACGATGGCTGGTGATACAAGTTTGCCGTCATCATCAAAGCGTGGTGCGGTGAAGAAGATATCATAGACATTCCATTCTCCTGGTGGTCGCATCGCGTTGACCGCTGGAGGACTCTGCTTGTAGATCGCACCCGCTTGCCCGTCGAAGTAGGTATCATTTTGGTAGGAGTCAAGGATTTGAACTTCGTAGCGGTCCATGATCAGGACACCGTTATTGCCTCGTCCTTGTCCTTTACCAGTAGGAGGTGTGGGGGCTGACCATTCAATATGAATCTGGCAATCACCAAAATCTTGTTTCGTTTTGATTTGGCCTTTGCCAGTGATGGCAACCCCGTCTTTGATAATCCAATTTTCGCCATTTTCCCACTTGTCCAAATTGGTTCCGTCAAACAAGACGATAGCGTCTGACGGTGGATCGGAATTCGTTTTCCCTGGCTCGACGACCGGGGGTTCTTGCCACTCGATCCCGCTCAAATACTCTCCGGAATAAGCGGTGGCTGACGTTCCGAGCATAGCGGCAATCAGCAAAACGCGGCCCAGTGTAGGGCGAACAAAAAGAAAAAGGCTTTCACATTGATTTGACATGTTTGCTTCCTGTTGATTTGGTAGGATGGAGCGAGCCGGTATCGACGTTTGGGGTCTTAGCTTCTACTTTACTCCGAATGAGTTTCCTTCGCGATCCTACATGGCGATCAACAAGAAGTCTCTTTTTTTGCAAATTTTTGGAACAAACTCATGGCGATACAGTGGTTTCCAGGCCACATGCACAAGGCTCGTTTGGAAATGGAAGCGGTGCTTCCCAAGGTGCATCTGGTAATCGAGGTCCTGGACGCTCGGATTCCCTATTCGAGCGAAAATCCATTGTTGGCGGAATTACGAGGCGACAAGCCCTGTTTGAAAGTTCTTGCCAAGAGTGATCTCGCTGATGAAGCGATGACAGCCACATGGCTATCGTATTATGAGCAATCCGATTCACTCCGGGCGGCGGCGGTTACGAGCGAGGATGTGCCGACGATCCGCAGACTCAAATCGATTCTGACTCGGATGGTTCCTCATCGCAGGGACAAAACGACCGCCGCGATGATTGTCGGCATTCCCAATGTCGGGAAGTCGACAATCATTAATTTTTTGGCGGGAAAAAAAATTGCCAAAACCGGAAACACTCCGGCAATCACTCGGCAGCAGCAACAGGTGAAAATCGGCGATGGTATCATGCTACTCGATACCCCCGGAATGCTCTGGCCGAATGTTCACAATGTGAACAGCGGCTACCGTCTAGCCCTGCTCGGTTCGGTCAAGGAAACGGCGATGGATTACGCCGACATCGGTTTCTTTGCTGCCCGTTTTTTACTGGCCAAGTATCCGGATCGATTGGCAGCGAGATACGAGCTTGATGTAATGCCTGAGACCGAGTTAGAGTTGATTGAAGCGATCGGGCGCAAACGAGGTTGTTTGGGAAAGAGCAATTTGGTCGATATCGATCGTGCTTCCAGAATTCTAGTAACCGAATTTCGCTCCGGGGTCATGGGGCGGTTAACCTTGGAAACCCCCCAGATGATGGCGAGAGAAAGGGTGCAAACGGCCGCTCGGGTTGCCGAGGCAGCCGAAGCGGCGACCAAGAAAGATGCGAAGCGAAAGAAGCGTTTTCGCGATAAGCAACGAGCCCAGCGAAAGTCGCGTGAAATGGACGGCCGCTAGAGCTTTGTCACCATGAAAAATGGGGGCTAAGCCTCTTTCGTGGCAGTGGCTTCTAGCCGCGGTTTACTGGAGCAACACGCCCCAGCCACTCTTTTGCCACAAGCTTAGAATCAAGGGGTCACAAAGCACGAATGCCAGGTAGTCAACGACGCCCCAATTGCTTGGCGTACTGTTTCACCACCGGTCGCTGGCCCAAACGAGGATTGATATGCGGGCGGGCTTTCAGCAACGTTCGTTGGGCTTCCGCGATCGATTGATTCCGGTACTTGAGCAGCCAACACATTGCTACGGTCGCACTACGGGCGCGGCCTGCTTTACAGTGAATGTAAACCGTTTGGTTCTGCTTGGCGTGTTGTTCAACGAACTCGACCGCTTCGCTGACGTTTTCAAGCGACGGATGAGTGAAGTCGGTCGTCGGCATCCAAAATTGTTCAATGCTGAAACTTTCATAGGCTAAGAGCGGACCAGGGTATTCTTCGCAAGTATTCACGACTGCCTTGACCCCTTCGGCGGCCAACCGAGGAACATCACGAGCGAACGGGTAGGCGCCAACGATCACATGCGAATCGATGTAGTCCCACCAACGTCGGATGTGAAGGATTCGGCCGAGGGTGTAGTTCCAAGCCAAGGTCGGGTAGAAAACCGATTGAGCGTACAAACGCTTCGATCGCGACAATGGGGGATTCAGATTGGATTCGGATACGGTTGGCATGTCGCTGATCGATACATCCTCACTCAATCGAAACAGAGGGAGCTACGCGTGAAGCTATTTTGATACTTGATATTAGGCGATCGAGATACTTGTCGCAACTACGGACGGCATCCCAGGATGGCCCGACCGCAGCAAATGCGGAGAGCGTGATGGACAAGTGCCGCATGGCGAGTGAGTGCTTAGCGCACGACTCTCTCGTGCGGCGAGGAGGAGCGAGTGATCGTTGAAAAATCAACGATTTGACGAAGGCTCTCGCAACAGACGGTGTAGCGAAGTCTTGCTCGAAACGAAACCGATAACGCTTGTCCGCCAATGAATAGCGAAACATGATCGCCCAGTAACCGGGCCAATCGGTTCTCTTCGGCGATGAATCGTTCCGGTTCTTGGATCGCCGAAATGCTCATCCAAACCAATTCAGCTTTGTAGTCATGAGCCGCCTGCAGGAAGCTATCCAACGGCAAATTGCTGCCCAGATTGATCGCCTTCCAGCCCGCTTCGCGGAGTGCCAATTTAACCAATGCGGTCGGCAATTGATAATGATCTCCCTCAGGTGCCCCGCCGATCGCCACCGGTGCCCCCTTGGATGGCGCTGCGATTTGTTCGACTAACCTTACTATCAACTTTATGCAGAGATCGCAGGCGCGACGTTCTTGATACACGTCTAACTCGTTGCAACCCCAAGCCTCGCCAATCCCATACATTGCGTCGGTGATCAAACTTTCGGCAGCTTGCCAACGGGAGACGCCAGTCTCAATTCGGTTTTCCAACAATTTCCAACACTTCTCGAAATCGCCCGCTACCAAAGCACAACGAAATTCGCATTGGTTCGGATCTTGCTCACCAGGGATCCGATCGTCTCGTCCCGGCGCCAGGGATGGCAAACCCAGCACATCGGGATTGACCAGCACGCGGTCGGTATCGCGAAGAAATTGCTGAAGTCCCTCAATCGTAATTCGGCGATGCCCGCCAAGCGTTCGGATGGTCGGAATATCACCGCGATCACACCATCGCTTGATGGAGGATTCGCTAACCTGCAAAGCATCCGCAATTTGTTTTGGCGAAAAATGGGGAAGTCGAACTGCCACGTCTAAACTCTTTCAACGAGTTGTGAATTGAACAAAATGAACGTTTTGACTGATCTCTAGAGCGATATCCAAATTGAAAGTGGCGTAGGGAGTCAGGACTGGCAGCCATATCTAGCTTGAGCAGGACACCTTGGTTCGGGTCGGCGCGCTTCCTGCAGCAAGCTCCATTCGAGAAACTATAGAACAACTGGCAAGAAAGCCAACGGCATCATTGGCAGGAAAACGAACAATTTCCGGGCTCCACGCCTGAAGATGGCAGGAAAATGACCAGAAACGGAACCATGTAATAAATATGCGGAAAATGCTCGTTTGCGCCTTGCCTTCCGATGACACCGCGCATATAACGACATGAACGTTTTGGGCGTCAAAAACGTTCATTCTTGATTGAGCGTCCATTAACCTGTTCCGTTTTCACTGGAAAGTAACTCGATGACCCAAGCAACCTCCACCGTTTCTGATAAGAAGATGACGATTCCAGCGCGCGTTGCAGCGTGGATGCGTTCGGCCGAACTCGAAGCGGCGAATCTTGCTGCCGACGCTGCGGCTCGCGACTACAATTTGATGAGCCGGGACGATCTGAGGCGCGCGACGAAGATGCAACTTCGCCAAGAGATCGGCTTGATCAGTAACAGCGCCTTCGCGGATGCGGGTTCGGGAAACCAGATTTTTTCGGTGTCACTCGGGCTGGCACCTCGTCAGAAGGAGCTTGGAATGCGAACGGCTACCCGCAGCGGCGTTGATCTGCCAATTCATCTCGGTCGACTTTGCGAGGCTCCTTTGTTGACGTCCGAGCAAGAGGTGATGCTATTTCAGCGAATGAACTTTTTACTCCATCACGCTGCGGTTCATCGCCGCTTGTTAAACCCGAACCGTCCGTCACGCGTTCGCTTGATGCTGATCGATCGCTTGGTGTCGCTCGCCAATTGGCATCGAGACCGAATCGTTGAGGCAAATCTGCGTTTGGTTTTCTCGATCGTCAAGAAGTTTGTGAATGCAAACAATCCATTTGATGAGTTGCTAAGTGACGGCATCGTGGCCCTAATGCGTGCGGTAGAGAAATTCGATTACGACCGTGGATTTCGTTTCAGTACGTATGCAACTCAGGTTGTTCGTCGCAATTCGTATCGCACGGTGGTGATGAATCAGCAAGAGCGACAAAAAGTGGTGGGGGGACTACAGGACATGAATTTGGATCTGAGTGATGAGGATCGTGGTTCTTCGATTAGCGAAGGTCGTTGGCATGAACTTCGCAGCCGCTTGGCAAGCATGCTTGAAGACTTGGACCGCCGCGAGAAGTTGATTATTCGCGCTCGATTTTCGCTTGGTTCGCATCGCAAGGTTCATACTCTACAATCGTTGGCTGACCGTTTGGGGATAAGTAAAGAGCGAGTTCGTCAAATCGAACGACGGGCGATGGATAAGCTACGCAGTATGGCTGGCGAAGTCCAGCTTGCTGAACTCGAAGTATAAGGGCAACGTTTTTTATGACGGCTTCTATTCGGTATCGCGTTTCAAGTTCACTTCGTGTTTCCAAAGAGCGAGCTTTCGCCTATCACGAACGGTTTGGGGCATTGCAGAGGTTAACGCCGCCATGGGAGTCGGTTGTCATCGAGAAGAGTGATGGCAGTTTAAAAGTTGGCAGCCAAGTTATTTTGAAGATGAGTGTTTTCGGCGTGCCGCTTCGTTGGGTCGCCGAGCATACTGCTTATAACCCACCCCACTCGTTTACCGACACTCAGATTTCAGGTCCATTTGCGAGTTGGGAGCACCGGCACGAGTTCGCTGATGGGGAGAGCCCGCAGAACAACGGTTCGTGTCTCACCGATACGATCGACTACCGGGTTCGTTTGGGTGCCCTCGGACGGCTGTTTGGTGGCGCATGGGTACGTCGAAAAGTTGAGTCGATGTTTGCTTACCGGCATCGGATCACGCGAGACGATTTGGCTTTGATGAGCGTCTATCCCAACCAGACGTCACAAATCGCGATTTCAGGGAGTCACGGATTGGTGGGATCCGCGCTCCAAAGCATGTTGACTTTGTTCGGCCATCAAACGGTTCGTATTGTCCGCGATTCACCATCGAAAGACCGCCTTGCCGTCTGGGAAAGCGAAAGCGAAGCCAAGCGTCTTGACGGCACAGAGGCCGTTATCCATTTGGCTGGAAAATCAATCGCTGGCAAACGATGGTCCGAAAATATGAAGCGTCAGATTCATGACAGCCGTGTGATGAAGACTCGGCAATTATGTGAATCCCTTGCCAAACTCGAAAACAAGCCGAAGGTTTTGATCTGTGCGTCAGCGACCGGCATTTATGGCGATCGAGGCGAGGCAATTCTCGATGAACAATCCAGTGGCGGAGGCGACTTTTTGGCGGGGGTGGCTGACGAGTGGGAGCAAGCTTGTCAACCGGCGAAGGATGCCGGAATTCGAGTCGTCCATGCGCGGTTTGGTTTGATTCTTTCACCATCAGGCGGCGCACTTCAGAAAATGCTTGTGCCAGCAAAATTCGCGGGCGGCGCACTTGGAAACGGCAAACAGTGGTGGAGTTGGATTGCTCTCGATGATGCGATCGGCGCACTCTACCACTCAATGATGAATGAACAGGTTCGTGGAGCGGTAAACTTCGTTTCTCCCCACCCGATCCGCAACTCCGATTTCGCAAAAACACTCGGCAGAGTGGTCAATCGGCCAGCGCTATTTCCGGCGCCAGCGGCCGCATTACGTCTGGCAATGGGTGAGATGGCAGACGCATTATTGCTGTCAAGCACACGCGTGCTTCCGACCGTTTTGCAAGCTACGAATTACTCGTTTCGTTTCACGGATTTGGAAGAAACTTTGCGATATCTGCTCGGCAAAGAGCGGCTTAAGTCTTCTCTTCGTCAGCCCGTGCCTTGAACCGTTCGAGTTGGATATGATCGTAGGTTAAACCAAGGTGACCGACCGAGCGAGCGATTTCAGCGAGCGATGAGTAGCCCAGTTTGCGACCAATTTCTGTTTTGTGTCGCTCGATGGTGCGTGGGCTACGGTGCAACATTCGGCCCACCTCAGGCACGCTGTTGCCATGTCCAAGCAGAATGAAAATTTGGAGTTCTCGTTTACTCAATGATGACAAGCAACCCAGGTCGATGTATTGGCTTGTTACTGTATCGATCGACGGCGAATCCTGACCTTGGTCGTGTCGTGAGATAATCAACGCGTAGTGATTCACTCCCTCTTCGCCCGTAACGGCATCACTTTCTGCGTCCGTGCTCACTCCACTTTCCTCGGAATCCGAATCGCGAAACTGGAGTGCCGTCGATTCACCGACTGGATAGATGGTGGAGACGATTTGCTGTCCGTCGTAGATGTGTTTTGCTCGCAGCGGCTTGCCCTCGACAATGACTTGGTTAATCCATGCAAGCCGTTCCTTGACAAATTCCGGGTGAAAGATATCGCTCAGCTTTCGGGGTAATTCCCCATCATCGGAGCTAGGCGGAGCAATCCCAAAGAGTGCGTAGGCAGCATCGTTGCCATAGATAACCGCGCCATCTTTCGACAGAATCGTCAGCCCGATTCCGGGTTCAACGCGGAAGATGTCAGCCCAGTCGATTGCATCAAATAAATTGCCCATTAGTCTGTTTTCTTGTTCCAATGTTGGTGGTTTTCGATGGCGGAGCCGTCAAGGCTGCGTCGACATATTCGACTTGTTTGCGATGAGCTTGGCAATAGCTACCGAGATCATACTGGGGGATGGGCGCATGCCGTCATTCGATGCGCAGGAGTTAGTGATATTCTATAACGATCAACGACGGGTGGAAAGCGTAAGACGGTTTTTGCCGGGAGACAAATGACAAATTCCCAAACCAGGTGTCTTAACAGAATTGCTGGATTGGAGGATAATCGCTGTTTGTAATCCGAGGATACCGTTCAATACAATCAAGATTGATTTCCATGTCAGCGATCGACCAACTTTTTGCCGAATTACGAGACTCCAATCGAAAAGCGTTGATGCCATTCATTACCGCTGGCGATCCCGACATTGAAACGACCGAGGCAATCCTGCGCAGTATCAAGGCGTCCGGAGCGGATTTGTGTGAGCTGGGGATCCCTTATAGCGATCCGATCGCGGATGGTCCGGTCATCCAATCCTCGTACCAACGCGCCTTGGATAGAGGCTTTAAACTCAAGCAGGCATTCGATTTAGGTAAACGACTTTTGGGCGGCCCCCAGAGTCCCCCATTAGCGATGCCTCGCGTCACCATGGTCAGTTATTCGATCATCAATCGGATCGGGCTCGATTCCTATGTTGAGCAAGCAAAGGAGGCTGGCTATGCAGGTGCGATTGTTCCCGATTTGCTGGTAGAGGAAGCTTCCGCTTTTGCCAAAATCTGCCAAGCAGCTGACTTTAGCTTGATTCAATTGGTGACGCCCACGACCCCCAAGGAACGCCAAGTTCGAATTGCCAACTTGTCGTCTGGTTTTCTGTATTATGTTTCCGTGACGGGTATCACAGGTGAGCGAACCGCCATGCCAACGGATTTGATCGATAACGTTGGGTGGTTGCGCGATCAAACCGACTTACCCATTTGTATTGGTTTTGGTATTAGCAGCCCTGAAACGGCAGCACAGCTTGCCCCCGTAGCGGATGGTTTGATCGTTGGCTCGGCGATCGTCCGGCGAATGGCGCTAGGGCAAGACAAGCAGGATACGGTGAATCGCGTTTGTGAATTTGTCCAAGAGTTGCGGCAAGCGATCGACAAGTAGCGGCGTCTCTCCGAGACGCCGAGGTGTGAGGCTTGAGGCTTGAGGTGTGAGGCTTGAGGTGTGAGGTGTGAGGCTTGGGGTGTGAGGCTTGCGGTGCGAGTCTCGGAGAGACTCGCCTACTGTGAATGCGAGTCTCGGAGATACCCGACGCTTGTTTGAAAATAGCGTTTTCGTCGATCTTCGGTTGGCGTTTTTGAGGTAGATGCTTCCTGCAAATCAGCTAGGTTGGCTTGGCAGTATCGGCACCCCACCTCGTCAAGATGAAAGCGGATATAGTCCGCTTTTTCGGCCTCGAGAGCATCGAGTAAGTATTGTCCGAGTTCGCTGCGGCTTGGGCATGACAGTCGATCGCGTCGCCAAATCGCACCAATGGTGTGCAGGCCGGCAGCTTCACGCCCTTGGATTTCGATCAATCTTCGCCGCAGATCGGTATCGCTGCGAAGACGTTCTTCTAATTGTGAACTTTGGCACGCTGGTAGCGCTTCGTCAAGAAACGCGGCTAGCTCGGCATCGGTAAAGTCACTCATCGTCATTACTCGACGCGGCGGATGCAAAGCGTGACGTTTTGACCGCCGAAGCCAAAGCTGTTGTTAAGGGCGTTGCTCACGTTTGCTTTGCGTGCGACGTTTGGAACGTAATCCAAATCGCAATCAGGATCTGGGTTTTCGTAGTTAATCGTTGGCGGTAAAACGGAATCACGAATTGCCAGCAGGCAAACGATCATTTCGGTCACACCACCTGCGGCGATCAAGTGCCCCATCATGCTCTTGGTGCTACTAATGGGCACCTTCATCGCGTTTTCGCCAAAGACTTCCTTACACGCTTTCGTTTCAACTCGATCGTTAACGGTGGTGCTCGTGCCGTGCGCGTTGACGTAGTCGATATCGGAGGGATTCAAGCCGGCATCAGCAATGGCCATTCGCATTGCCGCGATCCCGCCGTGCCCGTCGGGCGGGATGTCGGTCACACGGTAAGCGTCGGCGGTACTGCCGTAACCGGCCACTTCACCATAAATGTTTGCTCCCCGACGGCGAGCGGATTCCAATTCTTCGAGCACAATCATTGCGGAACCCTCCCCGAGGACGAACCCGTTGCGCAGGCGGTCGAACGGGCGGCTCGCCTTGGTGGGTTCCTCGTTGCTCTCGCTCATTGCGGTCAGGAGGTTGAATCCGGTCACGCCGAGAGGATGGATCATGCTGTGGGTACCTCCGGCGAGCATGAAGTCGGCATCGCCTCGGCGAATGATCTCGGTCGCTTCGCCGACCGCTTGGCTGCTAGCCGCACAGGCGGTAAGGCAGTTCATGTTGGGGCCTTGTGCATTGAACATGGTCGCCAAGTGAGCGGCAGGCATGTTAGGTTCCTGTTCAAGTTCCTTGGCAGGATCCAGCAGTTCCAAGCCTTTGGCGATGAACTTTGATGCGTCATAGTCACCCTCCGCCAAAGCAGCGGACATCATACGGCTAAACGTTGTGAAATCTTGATTCCCTTCGCCACTGCCCATGTAAACGCCGAAGCGGGTCGGATCGGTAATCGCAGCGAGCACACCGCTGTCCTCTACCGCTTGTTTCGCCGCACCGATAGCAAAGCGGGTGTGTCGGCCTCGATTCGACCACGCTTGGACCGATTCGCCAACCTTGCTGACGTCCCAGTCTTTGACTTCGGCACTTATCTTGGTGGGGAAGCCTGAGGCGTCGAACAGTGTGGTTTTGGCGACACCGCTTTTACCTTCTTGAAGGCCTGCCCAAACGGTAGGCGCGTCATGGCCCATCGGGTTAATCATTCCGATACCAGTGACGACGACACGGCGACGCATGGGAAAACCTATTGTGCTTGAAAAGGTGAAACGGTGGCCGCACGCTTGGCGGGCGGGTTGGTGGTACTACAGACAATCATAAACCGGGACAGGGTTACCAGAAGCGTCCACTGCGACATGAAAGAAATTCATGAGTCGCAGCATTGCTTCAAGATCACCGGGGCCAAAAAGTGGTCCATCGGTGAAGCGTCCCTCTTCTAAAAACGCGAACATCAATTCGATTTCAGCATGCAGGCTGTCGTCAATATAGCTGGTGGCCGAAACGGTCGCACCGGTATCGTGAACCGACTCCATCTTGACTTTGTAGCAAAGCTGATCACCCGGACGTGCAAAGCGATGGTAAACCGCCTTGCCGACCTTCGCCAAAACGCAACGTTTTTTGAACTGGAAATGCTCAGAAACCAAAATTCCGCCAAGTTGGGCGATCCCTTCAAGCACCAAAGTTGGTGGTAGGAGGGGGAATCCTGGGCTGTATTCATCCACAACCTCTTCGTCTAACGAGACATTTTTGATCCCGTGCGCGTGGCTGCCACTAACAAATTCAGTAAAACGGTCGACCCAAAACCAACGCATCGAAAATTACGCTCCGAGCTTGGCTTCGACATAATTGCACAAATCGCCAACCGTTAGCAAGTTGCCAAAATTCTCAACGCGAGGGTTTTTTTCGAATTCTGACAAGTCTGCCCAAGGCATTCGTGTCTTCAGTTCAACCAGTCCCTCGGCGGTTACCTTGCCATCTTGAACGTATTGCGTATTGGTCAAGACATCTTCGGGCGAAAGTTCTTCACGGGGGATGGTAATGTCAAATGCTTTTTCGAGTTTGAAAACAATGTCCAAAAAGTCAATTGATTCGGCGCCCAAATCTCCGACCAAGGTAGCATCGGTGGTCACTTCGTCATCGTCAACGCCCAATGCGTCGATCAGTGCTTCTTGGACTTTGGCAAAAATTTCGTCTTGAGAAAGAGCCATCAGAGTGAATCCTTGTGTGTTTTTCTTGGGTGGTTAAGTGAATGCGTATGGGTGGGAAGTGTAACTTGAAGAGGAAGCTTTTAGGAACCATCGGATAAAAGGGGGCCAAACATTTCCAAAAACTGCTTTTTCGCTCGCCAACTAACGTCCTGATCAGTGTTTAACCTTTCTGGATCGTTACAGCTACAACGTTCAAGAACGAGGCGAGCCGAAACGGTTGTTCGCCCCTGTTTTGTCGCATTGGCTTTGACAGTCGTCAAATTTCCGTCTGATTTCAACACTTCTGCGTTAATTTGTAGTGTTTCTCCGGGTACGAGGAAATCCCCGAACTTCACACTTTTCACTTCGCGGAGCAGAATGAGAGGATATTTGAAATCGTCGCCGCTGCGAATCATCCAAATTGCAGCTTGGTGAATTGCCTCGAGCATCATCACGCCAGGCATCACGGGAAAACGAGGGAAATGGTCGAGGAGGTACTCTTCGTCTTCCTGAAGCGTTCGCTCGGCCGAGATCTTCTTCCCAGGTTCGATCGAGGTGATTTTGTCAAGTTGTCTGTACTTCATGGATTAACTAGGCTTTGTCCAGAAAAAGGGGGCTGACCCTTTGGAGGCGGACATTTGTTTTTTCAGTAGTTTTCGGATTATTTTGAGAGGTTCAGCCCCCTTCTCGGGCATGTTTTGAGAAGGTCAGCCCCCTTCTCGGGCATGTTTTGAGAAGGTCAGACCCCTTCTCGGGCAAACGCCGCCTAGCCGTTTACCGACTGACGGCGTTGAGGACCAGGAATTTCGGGTCCAGAATGGCTGATTTGATTCGTTTCGTCAACGAAGACCAACTTAGGACGGTGGTTTGCGACTTGGTCTTCGCTCAAAAATGTATACGTCGCCAAGATCACTCGGTCGCCCGGATGCATCAAGTGGGCTGCGGCCCCGTTCATGCAGACGTCACGCGAACCAGGTAAGCCGGCAATCGCATAGGTTTCCAGCCTTGTTCCGCGCGTCGTGTTCCAGACATGGACCGATTCATACGGTACGATTCCCGCCGCTTCGAGGAGCTCGGGTGGTATCGTAACGCTGCCTTCGTAATCCACATCAGCAGCCGTGATCGTGGCACGATGGATCTTCGCAGAGAGTAGTTTTCGAGTGGGGCCTGGCATGACGGGTGTTCCAGTTCAAATGGATCAATAAGGCTGCGACGAGATGGAATTCGGCTAGCGGTTGGCGTTTTGCATTTTTTCAGCCATGTCGGATTCAACAGCCGATTTTTCAGACAAATAAGGTTCGAGAAGCTTACGGGTTACTTCGTCGTTCATTGACAGCTTCCCAAATCCACGGACTCCTCCAGCCTCGATCGCAGACTGTTGGTGTTCGTCATAATTGGTCACGAGCATCACCGGCACTTCCTTGAACGCAGGGTCGCCCTTGATTTTCGCTAGGATTTCTAAGCCGTCCGAGTAATCACGGTCCAATTTACGATTGATGGTAACCAAGTCGACCTTGTGCTTGCGAAGAGCCTCAACGGTATCGTCGAAACCATGGGTTTGGATCACCGATGCTTTGAAATGCGAAGACGCCATGCGGCGTATCGATTGAAAGTCGGGACCGCAGTTTCCGCAGTCGACAAGTAATTTTGGCATACAGTTCTAACCCGATGAGTTGGGGAATTCGTCGTGTAGGAATGGTCGTGTAGGAATGGTCTGGTAGGATTGGTCGTGTAGGAATGGTCTCTGGCAGGTAAGTGCATCTTCCCCGCTGAGAATAAGTGGTTGCCAGTAGTAGACCTTGCAAATGATCCTTGCAAATGATCCTTGCAAATGAGCCTTGCAAACGATCCTTGCAAACGATCCCCCGCAAATGATCTCGATGTAGCAGGATCTTCGACAAGATCCGCTAACCTAAGAATCAATTGTGACAGAGCACTCGATGCGAATCCTACGTCCGATCACCATTATATCGGACATTTGTGCCAAGTAGCCAGACCTTCTGTGCCGCAAAACTCAGTCAGACTGCTTTCCGATGGCAAACAATTTGTCTTTGGTGCTAATAAACAACGTTGACTTTGCCGCAACGGGGGTGCTGTAGACGCTCGTTTCCATATTGATTTCTTCAATTGGCTCCTTGTTTTCGGGACCAAATTCAAAAACGGCGACGTCGCCATCCTCGTCGCCTATGTACACGTGTCCATCTGCTATCAGCGGACTGCCCCAGCTTTGGGCGAACATGTCATAGGTGAAGTGCACGATCGGCATCCCCGATTCATCTGGTTTTGTGCTCAGGCAATGGACCAAACCAGCAAAGTCAGCGATATAGAGGACATCATCCTTAATCGCTACGGTCCCACAGCTTCGGTGCATTTCTTCTTCAAAATCGTATTCGCCATCACCATTTTGGTCAGCAAACCGGTAGTGCCAAACGGCTGCAGAATTGGGGTTGGCGACAGCCGCTTCGCCATTTTCGGGAATCACCGCCTGCAGTCGGCGATGTTCGATTGGCGTTCGCGATCCGTCGTCTTGAATTTTGACAGCCAATTCAGGCGACACGTCCCCTCGCCGAGTCGGGTCGATGCACCACAAGTGCCCTTCTCCTTCACCATGCTCCGGGTCTTGGCCGACGGCGACAAAGATTTTTCCGTCGTAGGCAACGGGTGTTGCAATGATGTTATTGCGGGTTCCTTTTCCGCCGAGCACCCATTTTGATTCTTTGGGGTTGCAGTCGAACTTCCAAAGCAATTCGGGCTTGCCCTCGGAGCCTTTGTCTGCACGGAAGCTATAGAGATACCCGTCACCGCCTGCGAACAACGCTTGCGGGGTACCATCGAAGACGGCAACCGTCGGGCTCGACCATTGGCCGTGCAAGATATTCACTCCAGGCGATCGGTCCGTCCAATAGACCTCAGCGGTATTCTTGTCCATACAAAGGAAGGAGGGGGCATCGGGAGCCGGTAAGTTGATGTGCGCTTCATCCATCCCATTGCTGGTGTTGACAAACAGCAGATCGCCGTAGCTTGTTACGCTGCAGGCGGCCATGTTGTGTTGGCTAACCCCGAGTTCGTCCATCATATCGTATACCCAAACCGTATCCGCTTCACGTTTATCTTGAGTGCCGAGTGTTTTGGAAAAGACCAAACGCGGTCCCACGATTTTTGCAGACAGCTCGCGATCGACGCCGCCGAAATTCCCCGCCAAACTCCAAACTTTGTCCGCTGTGATTGTCTTGATCGCGACATCGCCTTGGACTTCTTCACCGGCTGCCGAAAGAGCGTCCTTTGCCGCCTGGGAAAGCTTTCCAGCACTCAGGGCTGCGACGGAGTCCGTGTAGGCTTGGGCCGCATCACCCGCATTCATAATCTCAGCCACTTTTGCCGGTTCATCCACGACCGGACCATCATCTTCGTTATCGTAAAACCCGTTTGTGTCGAGGCATCGGACTTCGCCACGGTTGGTGACAAACCATAGCCGATCACCTTCGACGAGTGGCGCACAACAAATGCCTTGCAGCGGCCAATCGTGAACCCGTCCCGTGATTAGTTTTTCACTGCTATGCTGCCAAAGGAAGTCGCCGTTGGAATCATCGAGCGCGATCAAGCAGCCCAGGTCGACTTCGGAAGGGTAGCGTTTGAGGTAGCCAGAGCCATTGTTGGTACCGACGAAAACCTTCCCATCCGCGATCACAGGGTTGCCGTAGGTTTGGCTGCCGAGCGAGGTCACCCAGCGGATGTTCTCTGACGAATCCTTGTCCCAGGCGTCGGTTTGGCGATCGAAATCGCCAATGATCCAGGTTGCTGGGAGCCCCGTAACATTGGGAGCATTGTTGCCGAGCCGGGTGCCGCCCCACTGAGGCCAGGAATCGCCCGACTCCATCACTTCTTCGGGTGATTTGTATTCTTGAACGCCGCTGATCGGCGTGTCATCCTTTACCGACACCAGCAACTCCGCGGAGGCTTCCTCGCTGCAACAGGACGTTGCTTTTGGGCAGCAGGGACAGCAGGAGCTATCAGCGGTCTCCGTGGCTGAGACGGTGGACGCATGTAGTGACGTTGGTTGACCGCATCCGCTTAATGCAAGCGAAGTTAAGCTCCCGCAAACCGTTGCGACAAAGATCAATGTGATTGCGTTCCATTCGCTCTTTTTTGAATCGTTTTTAGTCATCGAGTTATCGTTGGTAAATGGTGTCTTGGTTTTACAAAAAAACGCTCGTTCCCAGACTCTTGCCGGGAGACGCACTGCGATCGAGGCTCCCGCCTCGCGTATCATTGTCTCGGCGGGTGTGAACCTGCCATCATCGGGTCCTCCGGGCGGGAGCCAGGGAACTCGTTTTGCTGTTTTAGTCGTTCGCTCTGACTTCGACATTGTCGATGTAAATCTCCGCATCCTTTGCGTTTCCGTACAAACCGGGGCTGGCGTGCAGATTTGGCGATTCGTCGCGAGCGGTGATCGTCCATTCGTCGGGCTCCGTTTCTTCCTTTGGCCATACCTTGCCTTTTAGCACGGCAACGGCCGCAGGCGGCTCGCCCTCGATCTCCGCTCTCAGTTTGATTCGATACCACCGGTCTTCCTGCCAAGGGAAGGCAATCGTCTCGGCCATCCGCAGTTGTGCCGCCCAGGTTCGAATTTGCAATTGTTGGCTAATCCCCATCAAGTCGAGGACATAACCATGAGCGCTGACGCCGATATCGGGCAGTTTTTCGTTCATTCGAGCACCTCGGACATCGGCGGTAATCGTGTACTCGGACAAATCGCTTGGTCCCATCATCGCACGGCTTCTCGCTCCCTTGGGAATCGTCGTGATTTTGACCAGGGCGGGTGAGCCATCGATCGGTTTGATAATGTGTCGATATCTCGCTCCCACCCACGAAAGCGGCGGGTCGCTGAGTCCGTCAAAGGTGAACTTCCAAGGCAGATCAGGGACAATACGAACACGCGCCACACCGGTTGAGTCCGTTTCCGCTGCATCGCCCATGGTCGCTCGGATTGTGGCTCCGGTGTGGGCGACGTCCTTGGCAGCCGTGAACCGAGTTCCTTCGATCGTTCCCACCTGTTGACCACTTGGACCCTGTACCGAGAGCCGAACTCCAGGCGGTGTTTCCACTTTCTGGCCCAGCGAATTGTACGCCAGGATCGAAAAATCGACCGATTCACCTGGTTTGACAATCACCTCGGCTGGCACGACGAGAAACTGAGTCGCTTGCTCATTTTCAGTCACAGGAGTTTCTTCGCCGATCGAACTTGCCATATCCACCGGCGTTTGCGAACTATTTTCGCCACCCACGCAGTACAAACAAGTCGAGCTTGGGAAGTAGAGTTTGGCATCGGCGACGATTGGCGAGCCCGAGAACTGCGTATCGCGAATCCGGCCTTTGTTGAGTACTTCAAAGCCGTCATCGGTCGGTGCCAGAACGGCCCACGGTCCATTTTCGCTGAGCACATAGATTTTCCCATCGGCGGTCAACAATGCACTTCGTTGGCGGCTGCTTAGAAAACTCTTCTGTTCGATGATGGGTTCGCCCGTCGCCATGTCGAAGATCCACATTTTACAGCGATCATCGACCACGTACAAACGATCTCCGATGACAACGGGTTCGCTGTAACCGACTACCACGTCTTCTCGCTTCCAGACCTCTTCAACCTTGGTTTCGTCGCCACTGCCAGAGACTTTCAAGGCGACCACGGCTCCCATCGAACGGCCGTCGATGTTTTCTTCGCTTTGCGTCGCGAACACCATCTTCCCGACAACCAAAGGCGTGGCGTAGATTCCGCGTCTTGATAAATCGTAATGCCAAAGCGGTTTCCCCGTACGAGGTTGGAAACCCCAAATCGCTCCGTCGCCTGCACCGAGGATCAATTGGCGTTGGCCATCGATCGTGACCAAACTGGGAGCGGAGTAAGTCGTGTCCTCCGGCAAATCCTTGGTCCCGCTGATCCAAACGGGTTCGCCGGTCATTTTATTGAAAGCGATCACACGATGATTCGGCTTGGCGTATTCTCCCCAGTTGATCAGCACACCGCTGATAATTGCCAAATCCTCGTGGATGACCGGAAAATTGGTTCGCCCACCGTAGGTGCTAAGCAGGCCGTATTGTTCCTGTAGCGGCGTTTTCCAGACGGTTTCGCCAGATTTCGCATCGATGCAGAGAAAGAGGCCACAAGCACCGAGGGCATAAACGTTGCCCGATTCGGCATCACCCACCACACTGGCCCAACCGATTCGCTCGGCGGGAACATCGGAAAGCCATACATTGTAGCGGTTTTCCCAGAGCGTTTCGCCCGTTGCCGCATCGAGACAAACGACGCGTTCGGCTTCGGTTGCCGTTCCTTCATCCGCACGCTGGATTGTGTACAAACGACCATCCATGACGATCGGCGTGCAAATCCCGCCCAGATCTTCTCGTTTCCAGATCAGGTTACTGCCGTCACCGCCTTGGGGGTCAAAATCCTCGGGCAAGCCGGTCGCGTCTGCACTGCCGTCAAACGCTGGACCTCGCCAATAGGGCCAATCCGCATGGCTGGTTTGTTGGGCTGCAGGATTTTGGTCTTGGGCAGACGCTAGCGAAGCTAGCAGGCCGGAGAACGTTACTATTACGATGGCAAACGAAATGGCTGCCAAAGTTCGTCGTATGGAAACGGATTTCATGGTTGTTTTCACTAGGTTCTCGTTCGGAGGATCGTCAACAGAGACAGATGGACGGTGATCTTGGTCGAGTGATGGTGAGTTTACCGAAACAGTCGAAAACGCCAGTATGATAATGGGTGGTCAGCAAGCAGTACTCGGAAGAGGCGTTTTCATCTTCTCGCTGGCACCCTGTGATGATTGTAATCAACAGTCTAGCAGAACAACAGGCACGACTGGCTGAACGAGAAGATTGGGAGATTCTTCTCTAGTCGTCAAAGCCTTCCAAACGTGTGAAAATCGCTCGGAACAGTGAATCTTGACCGGTTCTCCGCCGATATCGTTATTGTCCCGCTAAGGAACGTCGCCTTGAAACACTCAAAGTGACATTTGGCAGCGGAATGACCCAAATGTGCTTCCGGTACTGGATGCCGGAAGAAAACAGATGATTTATTGGATTGAAAAAGCGAGCCTTTGAACGTGTTGATGGGCGGCGAAGTTGTACGGATCCGCCAAAATCGACGAAGTCAAGAAAGGATCGACATGCTGAACGAAGTCGGCGGGCCGGGTGTCCGCACCCGACCCGCTAGAGCAAGTCGACGAGAGCTTTTGAGGTATGCTCGCCGGCGACTTCGTTCGGCGACTGGATCTCATCGGTGACTTGAACGATGAAGCACCGCTATTTCAATTTTCAAACATCGCTACAAACTTCCCGCATAAATTGCAATTTAGGGAGAAATGGCTCCAATGAAGCGGACAATACTAACTTTAACCTTGGTCCTTGGTAGTTCGATCTGTACCCAAAGTTTCGGGTTCGACCTACTTGACCGAATGTTGGGCGTTAAGGGCTGTGGCTCGAACGCCTGTTGTGATACCGGCTGCTATGCCGAACCTACTTGTGGCTGCGAAGCTCCTTGTGAAGTTGCCTGTGAACCCACTTGTGGCTGCGAAGCTCCTTGTGGTCCTAAAGGCTGTGGATTGCTAGACAAACTCGGCGGATGCCTCGAGCCAACGTGTGGCTGCGAAGCACCGGTTTGTGGATGTGCCGAACCCGTTTGCGAACCTACTTGTGGCTGCGAAGCTCCTTGTGGTCCTAAAGGCTGCGGATTGCTAGACAAACTCGGTGGATGCCTCGAGCCAACGTGTGGCTGCGAAGCACCTGCATGTGGATGTGCTGTGGAACCAACCTGTGGCTGCGAAGCTCCTTGCCAACCCGAATGTGGTTGTGAGGTTTCTTCCTGCGACAGTGGTTGCTGCGGAAGCGTCAAACGAGGTGGTTTGCTGTCGAAGCTTTTCAAAGGAAAACTTTGCAGCAGCAACGCTTGTGACTCGTGCTGCGAAGTGCCAGCTTGCGAGCCAGCGTACGAGCCATGCTGTGACTCCGGTTGCGATTCGGCTTGCGGACCAAAAGGCTGTGGCCTTCTGAGCAAGTTGTTCGGAAACATTCGCAAGAGTAGCAGCTGCTGTGACATGGGTTGTGATTCGGGCTGCGAAACGGGCTGCAGCAGCTGTGGCTGCGGAGCTCCTGCTCAATACTCGGCTCCTTCGCCATCGGCACCTGTCGAATACTCGGCTCCCATGCCACCCGCACCAGTGGTTGACCCAAGTGCAAGCTTGACAACCAAGCGTCGCGTCATTCAGGCCAGTGCAAGCTACGTTCGCTGAAATAGGCTTACAAGGTAGCACACTGATAACCTTATCAGACGTGACCGAAACGACCCGGTCGGGGATTTCCCTGACCGGGTCGTTTTTTTTTCGATTCACGTTTTTCTGCTCTACGGCATCAATACATCGATCCAGACCAAGCGATGGTCTGACGCGGAGAGCCAACTTGCTGCTCCGCTGGTCGACGCGGGCCAAAACACTCCGCTATCGACCACCCGCAGCGATCGACTTGGCAAAACATAGTCGACTCGCATGCCACCATTCTTTCCAAACGCAGCCGTCGTCGAAGCGGGCGGCTGCGTTTCAGCGAACCGTCCGTCACGGTCGAACATCCCCTGCTTCGGTTCCGGATCGGTCAGCGTTGAAAGTCCAAGCAGGCGAGTGATCCCACTTTGACGACTGTCACCTTGCTGAGGGTCCGAGTTGAGGTCCCCAGCGATCACGAACGATTGATCGCTTGACAGCCCCCCTTGTTTGCCAACGTCATCGACGTGGTAGTCTGGCGTGGTTTTGTCAACGTAATCGGACCAGAAACGGATCTCGTCGTGGTTGCGGCATCCATTTCGATCTTCGGCGCCGTCAAAGACGGGTGGCGTCGGATGCGATGCCAGCAAATGAATCGTGTGGTCGCCGATGCGGATTGGCACGTCGACATGATTCTTGCTCGACAGGCGAAGTAAGTTCCAGACGCGGTCGCTGTAGTGGTTTTCGCCTGTTTTCGGATCGACCGGTTTCATCGCCGCTGGCATTTCGGACCAGCGAAACTTTTGGAACGACCGGATGGAGTCTCTGTCGATCTCGTAACGACTGAGCACCGCCATTGCGTACTGCCCCTCGTACAAGCCAAAACCCCACGCATCATTGGGTAGATTGATTTTTGCATCACCATCGATATCGTGATCCGACGACAATCCCGTGTTGGTCGGTACGCTGTAGCGATAACGATATTCAATCGGTTCCAAGTTTTGATTTGCAACCGCCAAGTATTGATCGGCAAACCGATCTAGCAGTTTGCCGTCTTCGTCATAGTCGATTTCGTTAATCAGCAACACATCAGGCCGAACGGATTGGATGATCTTTGCCAATTGGTTTGCCTGTCGGTCGTTCCCCGTTTTGAGTCGCTCCTCGACTTCGCCCGCCCGCTTGCCGTAGAGCGAAACGTTGAACGTGGCGAAGCGAACCCTCGGCTGGTCGAACGTTTCGGTCGCCTGTTCTTGAACCACTCGCAGGTCCTCGGCTTGCGTTGCTTCCGGAGCAGTAGCGATCGCTGCAGCAACGATCGCTGCAGCAACGATCCCAGCGGCAGTGATCCTAGCGGCAGTGATCCTAGCAGCAGTGATCCTAGCAGCAGTGATCCCAGCAGTAGCGATCCTAGCAGTAGCGATCCTAGCAGCAACGGTCGCTGCAGCAACGATCCCAGTGGCAGTGATCCCAGCGGCAGTGATCTTGACGCCTGATTTCCGGCAAAGTCGTCTCGAGGTATGATGCTCTTTTCTCATCTTTATCCCGCTGAAGTTGTTCTTGAAAAGGGAATTTACGTTCGGCGCCCATTGTAACGAAAGAGCCAACTCTGATGAAAATCAACACCGACATTTTTGGGGCGACAGACGCCGGACTCGAAATCTCTCGTTTTTGCCTCGTTAATTCTCACGGCAACGAGGTGTATTTGATGAATTGGGGAGCGACGCTTCTTGACGTGATTGTCCCCGATGCGAAAGGCAACCGAGACAATGTGAATGTCTCGTTTACTAATCTGCAACCCTACCTCGATGAGCACCCCTATTTGGGGGCGACGGTTGGACGGTTTTGCAATCGGATCGGCAACGCCTCGTTCGAGATCGGAGGCAAGAAATACTCATTGACTCAGAATCATGGCGATCATCACCTGCATGGTGGCAACAAAGGCTTGACGTACCAGCGTTGGGATTCCGAACCGTATCAGGAGAACGGAACGGTTGGAGTCCGCTTCACCATCACTAGTCCTGATGGCGAAGAAGGCTATCCCGGCAACGTTTCGGTTACAGCGGATTACAACTGGAACGATCAGAACGAATTAGCGATTGTTTATTCCGCAACGACGGACGCGGCAACACACATAAACTTAACCAATCATTCTTATTGGAATCTGGCGGGAGCTTTGAGCGGTACGGCGCTTCATCATGTCGCAGAGATTTGCGCGGACCAAATTTTGAAGACCGACAAAGACTGTATTCCGACGGGGGAACTCACGGATATTGAAGGCACGGCATGGGATTTTGCGACACCGACGGCACTCGGTGCCCGCATCGACCAAGTCAGTGCCAATAGCGGTTATGATGATTGCTATGTCGTTCGGGGCGAAGCGGGACAACTTCGCCAAGCGGCTCGGGTTGTCGATCCACAATCGGGCCGAGTCCTCGAAATTGAAACCACTCAACCCGGCATGCAGCTCTATACAGCAAACTTTCTGCCTGGCGACGGGCGATCCAATGGTGTTGGTGGACACGAAGCATTTTGTCTCGAAACGCAGCGATATCCAAATACTCCCAACGTTGACAGCTTTCCAAGTACGCTACTGAAGCCGGGCGAAGTGTACAAAGAAACGACAATCCATCGCTTTTCGGTCGAGAGGTGAATGGGTTCCGCATGAAGGAAACCGTTCCTCATGAAGTCCGCTCGTTGCCGGACTCTTCCCTGAACCCACAAGCGGATGCAAAGGTTAAAAACCCACGGTTGACGCAGCAACCATTTTTGCTTGGTTCATGATCGCCATGATCCTATTGGTCGCGGTCGCGATGATCGTGTTCAAGGGGTCGCTTCCCAAGAAAATCGCCATGAAGCGGAACCGTCCCCCAAGTCGATGCGATCAATACCGCCCGTTAAATGGTTTAGCCTAACAGCGGGCCGGTAAGAGGCCCTTGCTTTCTCGAGCCGTACAGGGAAGTTAGAAGTCCCCAATGGTTGCATTCCCAGGCGAGAGACTGGGAACAAGTGTACTGGTTATTATGCAGATCGACGTTTGTAAAACCGAGTCAAATACTCGATGGTGTGAGCCGTGATTTTAAGCGAGTGCTCTTGGGCTGCTAGCGTCAGGGCGCGATTCGCAAGGCATGCGATCTCTCCGATGCGTCCCCCTGTAACCCGATGCAGCCGTTCGATCGCTGATTCTGCAAAGATACTTGCATCGCCATCGACGCGGCGCATTGATTGCAAGATGAATTGGCGAGTGTCATCGAGCGGCATCGGTTGAAGCTCGATTTTTGGAGGAAGCGTCCCCAGATGCATTTCGCTGCGGAGAAAATCGTCGGGACTCATCGCAATAAGAAAGGTCAATGCAGAAACATTCTTTAGTTTCTGCATTAGCCGCAGTAGGCATGCATGGTAGCAGTCACTCATCCATATCGAGTGAACGCCACGATTGGCAAGCGACTTGAGGTTCGAGAGAACGCCTTCTTGCTGAATCACCCGATCATGGAGGATCGCTACTTCGCGTTTGCCTAGGAATGCAAATTGGGTGGCTGTATTGCCCACTCCACGAAACAGAGAAAGATGTTTCAGCAGCGTCGTCGTCCCATTCGCTGGCGACGCGACTAGCGAAATCACAGGTGGTTTCTTGGGGACCCGTAAACCAAACTGCGCGAGAGCGGCCCGTTGCGGAGACCCCACAAAGAACCAGTTTTCAACATCGGGCGAAAACGGATCCGCGGAAAGCTTCCAATATCGTTCTGCCTCATTCAACGGTACTTGCTACTTCTTTTGCGTACAGGATTCAAGATGCCCAGCGGCACGAGTGCTCGACATTTCATTCGTTAGCGGGAAGATGCGTCGAGGAAGTCGTCAAGTATTTCGGTGAAGCGAGATCCGATTCGAAGCTCTTGACGATTTTACGCTACCCAAAAATCGCTTTGCACTTGTTGTGTCGTGCCTAGAAAGTATCATCGTCCTCGGTTTGCTGTTTTCTAAAGGGGTGAACCCAATGGTCACACTTCATTCTTCATTGTTTTGATATTCCAAGATGACTCGTCGTTATTACTGTCCTAATCTGCCGCCGTTGGGTGGCGAAATCAAGCTTGACGATTCGGAGTCGCAGCACGCGACGCGAGTCATGCGAGTCAAGGTGGGCGAGTCGATCACGCTGTTTGACGGTCGTGGCCACGAGGCGGAGGCGACAATCTCAGCGGTGTCACGAAATGAATGTTGGTGTGAGGCTTTTGTGCCTAAGCGAGTCATTCGAGAGCCAGCCACTTCACTCGATCTAGCTATCTCACTGCCCAAACCCGAACGCTGTAAAGAATTGATCGAACGTTTGACGGAAATAGGAGTCCGCAAAGTTATACCGATTGTAACGCGGCACACTCAGCGGCCACCTTCACCGGCGTTACTCGATAAGTTGTCTCGCATCATGATTGAATCGTGCAAACAATGCGGCCGCAATGAATTGATGGTCATCGATCCCGTTACCAAAATGGAAACGCTACTCGAGTCGGAGGCAACGGAATCATGTCGGCGTTTGCTTGCCCATACTGGTCAAGCCGAACCGCTTGAGCGACAATCGGATGCTACGTCGGTGTTGGTGGCGATTGGGCCTGAAGGTGGCTGGGCCGAAGCCGAAGTCGAGTTGGCGGTCGAAAATGGATTCCATACTGTCTCACTCGGGAAACTTGTTTTTCGTGTCGAAACCGCTGCTGTGGTCGTTGCTGCCCGTTTGATTGTGTAGGGGTTATCAGGAATCAAGTCATTTGCGAATCGCGTTTGTCATTACCGAACTGAATCCTGGCGGGGCCGAACGGTGCTTGACCGAATTGGCGATTGGGATGACTCAATCGGATGATGATGTGCGCGTCTTTTCGATCGGCCCGCGACCGGAAGATCAGCATGGCGTTTTAGTCGACCGGATGGCCGAACATGGGATTGCACCAGAGTACTTGGGGGCTGGTTCGGTTTGGCAATTCGCGAAGGCTCGCAAGCAACTTCGCGATGCACTTCGTCTGTTCGCGCCGACCATCGTGCAAACCTTTTTGTTTCACGCGAATGTGCTCGGAACACTGGCAGCGAAAGAGGCGGGCATTGCTACAAGAGTCGGTGGGCTTCGAGTGGCCGAAGTCAATCCGATCCGCTATCGGATGGAGCGGCGCTGCGTCAAGCAGATGCGGAAAGTGGTTTGCGTCAGTGACGAAGTGAAGCAGTTTGCAATGAAGTATTTGGCTTCGGGTGCTGAACAAACCATCGTGATTCCGAATGCCGTAAACACCACTCGCTTTTCAACGGCTCTGTCTTTTCCCTGGTCGTCGATCGGTTGGCCCGACGATAGCATTGTGAGTCTGTTCGTCGGACGCATGCATCCTCAAAAGGGACTGGAGTTGATTCAGCAGCAGATTGATCGACTAGCACCGGCGGGAAGCAAGCGTCGAGTGCTGCTTGTCGGCGATGGTCCACTTGCAAAGAAAATCGATCGATGGATTGACCTGCAAGGCGGACGGCGAGTGAAACGGTTGCCGTACCAGCGTGATATTGCCCCGCTCATGAAAGCCGCCCGTGTGCTAATTTTACCAAGTCATTTTGAAGGAATGCCCAATGTTGTTCTCGAAATGATGGCAGCCGGTCGTCCCGTCGTTAGCAGCCGAGTCGAAGGAAGTGGCGAGTTGCTTTCTCATCAAGCGGAAATGCAACTTTTTGCACCCCATGATTCCGAAGCGATGGCCTTCGCAGCCGAGCGGTTCTTGACCAATCCCCAATTGAGCGACGAAATTGGCCTTCAAAATCAGACGCGTGTTCGAAACGACTTTTCGATTCTAACGATGGTCGACCGTTATCGGTCTTTGTATCGATCTTTGCTTGAACGTTCAGGATGATCTTTACAAAATCCGTTAAGCTTTGCATACTGCTGAAACGCGAACACGGAAGGCGACAACGTAGAACTCACGGATTAATATGCTTGCGATTAACCAATTGTCGACACTGCGATGGAGCTTTGCCGAAGATGCCCACGCGTATGCGTCCCGCGGCTTCACCGGCATAGGAATCTATCGTCCCAAACTAGAGGATTTTGGGCTGGATCGGACGATCGAACTGCTGGCCGAAACGGCGTTAGCGGTTACTTCTTTATCATGGGTAGGCGGATTCACCGGCAGCGACGGACGGGGGTTTTCAGACGCCGTGGCCGATGCGATCAACGCCGTTCGTGACGCCGCCAATTTGCAAGCAGGAACGTTAGTGGTACTGGCGGGTGGCCAGAACAACCATATTCGAAACCATGCTCGCCGCACGCTCTGCGACGCCCTTCGCGAGATCGTCGAGGTGGCCGAAGAGTTTGGCGTCCGTTTGTCTCTCGAACCGATTCACCCTGGATGTGGCGACGAATGGTCGTTCGTTAACGATCTGCAATCGACACTTGATATTATTGAAACCGTCGACAGTCCTTCGCTCGGCTTGGTACTCGATACCTACCATGTCGGCATGGATGAAGAAGTCGTGCGCTGGCTTCCCGATGTCGTTCCGCACTTGCATTTGGTTCAATTAGGGGATGCACGTCATTCGCCGCTGGGAGAAATGAACCGTTGTTTACTCGGCGATGGTTGTGTCCCGATTCGAACGATACTTGATACGCTTCGTGAACAAGAGTACGACGGCCCCTACGAAATTGAGCTGATTGGCGAAGACGTCGAGTCGTTGTCCTACGAATCCATCCTTGACCATGCCAAGTTGTTCATGGATCGGATCACCGACCGAGTGAATCAACCGTAGGCCTGTTCGTAGCGAACGTCGCCAAGACTGTCGGCATTGGGACGTCTGCTCGACCGCCGCCGAACTCTTGACAAGCTCTGCAAAAAAACTCACGCCCTTATGGGGGCAAGATACCCCAGCCACTCTCCTGCCAAGCCTAAAATCAAGCTGTGCCAAATCACGAGGTTCGTCGATACCCTTTCAGCAGCTGCCACCATAACGAGGCAGCGATCTTCAGGCATCCCGTAACGAGGCAGGAGCCTTGTTGCGATTCAAGCCGCTAACACGCTTTAGACCGGGTCGTATGCATCGTTCCCCAGGCCGCGTCCGCGCGGGATGAACTTGCACATCAAGATTCCCAGGAAGTATAAAAACATCAACGGAACGGCGAGTGCGACCATGCTGGTAACATCTGCCGGTGTCGCAATCATCGAGACGACGAAAATCACTACGGTTGCGACTCGCCAACTACCAATATATGCCTCGGTTTCGAACAGGCCGATCCGTTGTAGAAATAGCATCACCAGCGGCAGTTGGAAAGCGATTCCAAAACCGAGCGGTAGCATGAGAACGAAATTGACGTAATACGTAAGTCGCGGTTCGACGGCGACATCCATACTGCCGTTAAACTTCAGTAGGAAGGAAAGGACGTAGTTGAGGACTAGAAAGAACGCCAGAATAACGCCGCTTGAAAAGAGCAGGACGCTAATCGGTAAATACATGTAAAAGTAGCGTCTTTCATGGCTGTGAAGTCCCGCCGCCACAAAGCTCCAAAGGTGGTACAGGATCATCGGAGACGCCAACACCGCTCCCACGATCAATCCCGCTTTCACCCAAATCATAAACGACTCTTCCACTTTTAGCGTGCTGGCGCTAGCTTTGTTTTGCCGCAGTTGAATCTTAGGTTTCAAATCAGACGGGTCGGGCAGGCGGCTAATCAGATCTTTCATCTGATGGGGCTGGACCACAATCACCGGGGAGTCTGCGTTTGCGTCCTCGTCGTCGGGTGTGGCAGGAATTAATGCATCTGGATCCAGCGTTTGAAGTTCGTCAGGAATTTCGTAGACCAATTCCCAAATCAGGGCGCTGTTCATCAAAAATTGACGAAGCGGTTGGATTTCGGGTGCATCCAAATCGGTGTAGCCTAGACTGGTCAGGTCCCGTTCGGCGTTGAATTTCTGGATCGCCTCTTGCAGCGGGTGTTGGATATAGCGAACCACGCGATTTGCGAACAATAATCCGACCGCCATACCAATGGCTAACCAGAGAATTGCCTTGACGAGACTACTGCGCAATTCTTCGAGGTGTTCCCCGAAGGTCATCGTCGAATTATCGAAAAGGTCGTCTTTGGGGAGTGCCGGTCGGTCCACGTTTATTGTATTTTTTGTTGAGGGCAGACTTAGAAGAAAAATCGCTGGCTTCGTACCATAGGATAAACAAATGATCCCGCCGTACCCACTCGTATTCAAACCACTCCTCAAACAAACGATCTGGGGAGGCCGACTACTCGGTGAGCGACTCGGGAAATCGATCGGTGACGATACCAATTATGCCGAGAGTTGGGAAATCGTCGACCATGGGCAAGACCAAAGTGTCGTTGAATCAGGGCCTTTAGCGGGAAAATCGCTACATGAGCTGCTGACCCATCACCGTCGTTGGCTTGTGGGAGGAAAGGATGCGTCGCCAAGCAATGCCTTAGCGAATGACAATGTACTCGAAAGTGACGGGATACAAAGCAATCGATTTCCGCTCTTGCTGAAGTATCTCGATTGTAATCGCGTTCTGTCGGTCCAAGTACACCCTTCGGACGATTATGGCTTAAAAATGTCGGTGCCTGATCGCGGCAAGACCGAAGCGTGGTTTGTCGTCGACGCCAAGCCCGATTCGGTCATCTATGCGGGCCTAAAAGAGGGCGTGACCGCTAGCGAATTGCGACAAGCGATCCATGCGGGACAAACCGAGCAGGTGTTGCATCAATTCCACCCTACGCCAGGTGATTGCGTGTTTATTCCTGCCGGAACCGTCCACGCCATCGGTGCGGGGGTGTTGATTGCTGAGATCCAACAAGCGAGCAATACGACGTTTAGGCTTTTTGATTGGGATCGAACGGATGCCGATGGAAATTCGCGCCCCTTGCATATCGAAGAAAGCTTTGATGTTATCGATTTCGCAGGTGGACCCGTTAAACCCATCCATTTTGACCCGTCTCTTGCCGATTGGCAAACGCTCGTTGAATGTGACAAATTTCGTTTGCGAGCGGTGCAAAATGCAAACGTTTTGGTCGGAGATGACGATCAATTTCACATTTTGACCGTTCCTCAAGGGACCGCGTCGTTGAACACCAAACGGCAGTCGATCGAAATGACCACTGGCACGTCGCTGCTCTTGCCCGCAGCCCATGACGAGGTCGAGCTTCAGGTGGGCAGCGACAGCATCGTATTGGAAATGTCGTGAGGCAGGTTTACTGCCCTTCACGTGACGCCAATTTCCGGCTAGGATTTCTGGCAATAAAAAATAATAAATAAAGCCTGAAACCCTACTGCGACCGCAAACGAGCCCGCTAATGAATTCCAAAGCAAGCACGACCGCCAACGACATTGAAACGCAAGCCGTCGACACCATTCGAGCCCTCAGTATGGATGCGGTTCAAACCGCTAACAGCGGCCACCCAGGCACTCCCATGGCGCTGGCTCCGATCGCTTATCAAGTCTTCAACAAGACGATGAATTACGATCCGGCCAAACCGCATTGGCCTAACCGCGATCGTTTCATTTTGTCATGTGGCCACGCGTCGATGCTGCTTTACAGTACGTTGCATTTGGCAGGTGTCAAAGCGGTCGACAAGTCGGGCAAGGTTCTCGATGAGCTATCGATCAAACGAGAAGATATCGAGAATTTTCGTCAACTCGGATCGGTCTGTGCCGGCCATCCCGAGTATTCGGAAGCAGCAGGGATTGAAACGACGACCGGGCCGCTCGGCGCGGGTGTCAGTAATTCGGTCGGTATGGCCATGGCCGAAAAATGGCTGAAGGCGAACTACAATACCGACGACGAAGTCTTGTTCAACTACAATGTTTACGCCATTTGTAGCGATGGCGATTTGATGGAAGGCGTTGCTTGTGAAGCCGCTTCGGTCGCTGGCCATTTGCAACTCGACAATCTGTGCTGGCTTTACGACGACAACCACATCACGATCGAGGGTGACACGGACTTGGCGTTCAGCGAAGACGTCGGCACTCGATTCAAAGGATTGGGTTGGAACGTTCTGCACGTGGACGATGCGAACGACCGGGATGCATTGGCTGCCGCAATCGAAAAGTTCAAGGCATGCCATGACAAACCGACCCTAATCATTTGTCGCAGCATCATTGGTTGGGGAGCCCCAAACAAGCAAAATACGCATGGAGCCCACGGGGCACCATTGGGTTGGGACGAAATCGCACTGGCCAAAAAGAACTACAATTTTCCACCCGACGAGAAATTTTATGTTCCCGAAGGCGTGGTCGAAAACTTTGCTGAAAATGTTGGCCGCCGTGGTCAAGCAGCGTCCAAGGCGTGGGACGACGTTTGGGCCAAATACCAAAAAGCCCATCCTCAGAAAGCAGCCGAACTACAAACAATGTTCGACGGTAAACTGCCCGACGGATGGGATAAGGATATCCCCACATTCGAAGCCAGCGAAAAGGGGGACGCGACCCGCAATAGCGGCGGCAAAGTCCTCAATGCGATCGCTAAAAACGTGCCTTTCATGATCGGTGGATCAGCCGACTTGGCTCCGAGTACAAAAACCAATTTGACGTTCGAAGGTGCCGGACAGTTTTTGCCTCGCCAATACGCTGGACGCAATTTGCACTTTGGTATTCGAGAACATGCGATGGCCGGAATTGTCAATGGTTTGTCGCTCTCCGGATTGCGAAGTTACGGGTCAACCTTCTTCGTCTTTACCGATTACATGCGAGGCGGCATGCGATTGAGCAGTATCATGCACCAACCGGTTTGGTACATTTTGACTCATGACTCGATTGGTGTTGGCGAAGACGGGCCAACCCACCAACCGGTTGAGCACTTGGCTGCTTGTCGCGCGATCCCCGGTTTGTATGTTTTTCGGCCTGGTGACGCCAACGAGGTGGCCGAGTGCTATCGGACTGCGATGCAAATCAGCGACCATCCGTCTGCGTTCACCCTGTCACGCCAAAACATGCCAACGCTCGATCGCACGAAATTTGCAGCCGCCAGCGGTTGCAGCCGTGGTGCTTACATCCTGAGCGATTGTGATGGAACGCCCGACGTTATCTTGATGGCCAGCGGTAGTGAGTTGTCGCTGTGTGTTGAAGCATCCGAGACATTGACGGCGGAAGGCAAGAAAGTACGAGTTGTCAGTATGCCCTGCATGGAACTATTCGCTCAGCAAGAACAGTCGTATATCGACGAGGTGTTGCCTCCAGCGGTGACAAACCGCGTCGCTGTGGAAGCGGGAATCCGAATGTGCTGGGATCGCTGGATCGGCAGTGCAGGGAAGTTCGTCGGTATGAGTGGTTTCGGAGTCAGTGCACCCTACGACGAAGTCTACAAGCATTTCCAAATCGACGCCGAAGGTATCGCCAAGGCCGCAAAGGGTTAGGTTCGCGACCTTCTTTGCGTATCGGTTCGCCGTCATATGCCATCGCAGCTTCGCCGGTCAGCGGCCGGTCTTCGGAAGTAGCTGCATTTCTTTTTGAGGCCAGAGAGACCTGCGAGTTTTTGTTTCGAAAGACGCCAAGGGTTTCGGCAGCGGCCAAGAAGACGTCCGAAAGCCGAAAGTCTTGGCGACTTTCGCTACGGTTGGAACTGCGATCTATACGGTTTCTTTCCGATCGAAGCCTCTTCGGGCTGGTTCCACGCTACGATTGATCAAGACCGGTTCGTGAGACGCCTAAAAGCGGTCATCGATCTCGACGGTTTCCATCACTTTGGTATTACGTTCAATCGCGATCACCGTGGTCCGTTGCCGCATCCCATCGCGGCTTTCCGCTGTGATCGGCAACACTTGGCGTTTGTCGGGCAGTTCCAATCGGAGCGTAAACGATCCGTCGCTTTGTAGTTTGACAGGCCGTTCGGCAATGCTAACGGTTGCCCCGGGGGTCGTTTTGCCAAAAACGATTAGCTCCGCATCAACTTTGAAAGGCAGCTTGGTTTGCCGCAGCAGGCTAGGGTCGGCCACCATTTGGCCTTGGTCTCCACGTGACGGCATTGAACGCTGTAAACGGTCCTCGAAAACTTCTTTCAAGTCACCCTCATCCGAATCGTAACCACCACTTAGGGAGTAAATCCGCTCGTAATCTTCGGCAATATCACTCCAGTGCTCGTCGAGTCGGTCGCATTGGCCGGGTTGCGGGGTTTCGACGACATTGCTTCGGCATAGCGTATAAAAATCGCCTGTTTCGCTTAGGTAACCGATCAGAACTCGGAACCGCGACATCGGTTCATCCACATCGATGTACCAGTTGTTGACACCCCCATGAATCGGAATGTCGCGAGCGACGACTTCCGCTTGATTGTTCGTCACATCACCGACCAACATCAACCGCAGGGTTGGTTTCGCGGAATGCCATCTTTCGGCTAGCGAGGATTCTGCACGTTGAACGCTTGCCCGTGTGATTTCCCAGGTGGCTTGGAGCCAATAGGAATCGCGGACAAGCAGCACGACTCGGTCGTGATGAGATTCATCCGACTTTGAGCGAATGGTTCCGTTGGCGACAGCGGCCCCGGCTATCAGCGTACCGGTTGATAGATCGCGGTGCCGCTGCATCGTTTCATGGCGACTTCGCATTTGAGCGCGGATCCGTGCCGTTTTTGCCGATATCCGTTCTTTCTCTTCTTTGGAGGCTATAAATTCTTCATTTCGTTTCGCGTTGATCGCTGCTTTTCGAGCTCGGGCCGCCGCAATTTGTGCCGATTTACTCGGGGTCGGCTTTGCAAGGCTCCGCTCTTTTGCGGTCGATTGGGGCCTTTTTGACGTCGCCGCAGTGGATTTAGCCGTGGATTTAGCCGTGGATTTATAGGCCACTTCGGTCTTCGAAGACGCCGCTTTTGAGTTTTTTCCAGCCTTCGAACGGCCTTTTGACGCCGACGTGGCCTTCGCCTTGGACGCAGGAGATTTCGCAGCGGTCGCCGATTTGGATGGAGTCGATTTTCGCCGCATTTGCCGCTGGACCTTTGAAATGGCAGTAACCAAATCGTCCTTCCGCATGCCATGCCAGCCTTCAACACCGTAATTCTTTGCCAGTTCGGCGAGTTCACGCCTCGTCTGAGCCTTTAGGTCTGCGGTTTTGATCACCTTCGAAATCTCCAGGTTGTTTACAATGCTAGCAAGTCTTGCCCCGTTCGTCTGCTCAACTTGGTGTTCAGGACGGGGCCAGCCATCACCGTTGCATTATGGTCAGGGATTCCCCCTTGTTCCAGGTGCTGTGTGACAAAAGGTTCAGATTCAGTGCCAAAATCGATACGCGTCATCCCTTTGTCCCGCAAAACAGGCTTATGCAACGTAGTTTGCTCAGCTTTTTTTCTCGGCAGAGCCAACCAAAACGGGGGATAGAAGGGGTTCACATGTTCACATTTCTCCGCCCGCGATCGCTGGGTTGGGTATTATTTCGCGGTGACTATAACGCGGTGACTATAACGCGGTGATTATAACGCGGTGATTATCTATCGGGGTGATTGTGTGCTCCGCTCTCCGAGCGGGAAGCGTCGTCGGTCTGGAGATAAATGTTTTGCAGAGCCATTCGCTGAACGCTAACCACTCGAGAAGCTGCGTGACATGGTGGCGAAGCCGTCAAACGATGAAAGCGTACGATGAAACGTGTCACTCCTTAAATCGACGTTCCAAGTGAAAGGTGACTCCTCACGCCATCGATCCACCATGGAGGCGGTTCGCTTTCGAATGTCTTTCTGGTTTTGGATGTGGGGTCGCAAAATGTTAAGCGATGGGCATGTAGGCAAAGCGGTTGGGCATCGGGTGTGAGTGTTTGCTGCTCTCCGAGTTTGTTTTCCGTGAGGTAGAGTGGGTCACCGAAAACGGGAAACCCAAGTGACCAGAGGTGGACACGGATCTGGTTCGTCCGCCCGGTCAGCGGTCGGGCAAGAAGTAACGTCGTGTTGTCGGGCAAGCGCTTCACGACTTCAAAATCGGTGCGGGCAGGCAATCCAAGCACTTGGCCTGGGAGTGATCCAGCGTCGGCAGAGGCGTCGATTGCCGTCCGCCCACCGGCACCGCGACGGCGACCGCCAACGGCAGGCGATGAACTGATCGCTAAATCGCAGCGATAATGGTTCCAAGCAATCGAACCGGTCGCACGAACCAGGTAAAGTTTTTCGACTTCGCGGCGTTCAAATTGGGGCTGGACGAAAGCGGCGGCTTCGCCAGAGCGGCACACGACGACGACACCCGTCGTGTTGGCGTCGAGTCGGTGGGCGATCCGAAGCCGCTCTTGGGAATAGTGTTGCTGAAGCAGATAGAGCAAGGTGTTTCGGCTAAACCGGCCACTCGCATGCATCGGCAGCGGTGCAGGTTTATCGATGACGAGCATTGACTTGTCTTGATGAATGACCGATACGTTACCATTCACCTCGGGCTCGGTAACATCATGCATGACATGCACGAAGCAGTCACCTTCGCGCACGACCCGAGTGGCTCGGACGGGGAACGAATCGATTCGGATATCGCCTGCATCGATCCAATCGAGCCACGTTTGTCGAGCGATTGGAGGGTGATAGCGGCATAGAAAATCGATGAACGTCAGGCCTGCGAATTTCGCTTTGACGCGAATGCTACGCCGACTTTCGTATGGAATGCTGCCGGGCAGCGGATCGAAGCTGAAACTACAAACTGGTTTTCGCACCGCTGATCAGTTTGATGAACTCTTCGTTTGACTCGAACCGGCTTAGCTGCTTCGTCAATTGCTCCATGGCATCACAGGGATGCATGCTGCTGAGTGTCCGCCTCAGCATGGTGACGGCTTCGAGGGTTTCTTCGTCGAGCAACAGTTCTTCGCGTCGCGTCCCACTTTGGCTGATGTCAATCGACGGCCAAACACGGCGATCGGCTAGTCGTCGATCAAGAACCAGCTCCATGTTGCCGGTTCCCTTGAATTCTTGGAAGATTGCTTCGTCCATGCGGCTGTTGGTATCGACCAAAGCGGTTCCCGCGATGGTAAGCGAACCACCTTCGTCAAACGCTCGTGCGGTGGCGAACAGTTTCTTGGGGATGTCCATCGCTTTGATATCCAATCCGCCGGTCATTGTTGCCCCGCCACGTCCGCCGCGTCCAACCCATTTGTTGAATGCTCGGGCAAGTCGCGTGATCGAGTCGAGCAGCAAGAACACATCTTGGCCCATTTCTGCTAAACGCCGAGCCCGGTCGATGACCAATTGGCTAAGTCTGACGTGGCTTTCCACGTCCATATCCAAGCTACTGGCGATGACTTCGCCACCATGGACACTGCGTCGCATGTCGGTGACTTCTTCGGGCCGTTCATCCACCAACAGAACGATTAGTTTCACATCGGGGTGATTTTGATAAATCCCCTGGGCAATGTTTTGTAGCATCACTGTTTTGCCGCTTCGTGGGGGGGCAACGATCAGAGCGCGTTGCCCGCGGCCGAGTGGTGCCAACAGGTCGATGACGCGGTTCGTGAGTGGTTCACGGCCACATTCGAGTTTCAGCCACTGCTCGGGGTTGATTGCAGTCAGCGAGTCAAATTCTTTGACGTCGATGTATTTTTCGGGGGTCAGTCCATCGACATCCAAGATTTCGCGGACCCGTGGTCCTTGTTGGCGACGGGCTTGCTGAACCATCGCCGTCAGCATGACGCCTTGCCGTAAGCCGAACTTTTCGATCATCGTGCCGGGGACGAAGGCGTCGCTTCGTTCACGAGAATAATTGTTCTCGGGGCTTCGTATGAAACCGTAACCGTTGGGATGCAGTTCTAAGATTCCGACGTTTTCTTCAAGTGGAGCATCGCTAGCGAAATCGGCGGGTTCGCCATTCGCATTGGGTTGCCCATTTTGACTTCCACCGCCACTTGGGCGGCGTCGTCGGCGACTGCGGTTTTTCCCACCGCCACTACCGTTGTTGCCACCATTATTGCTTTGCGGGCCATTGTTGTTGCCCGGGCCGCTTCGGCCACGATTACTACTACTGTTACTGCTGCGCTGTTTTTTAGCCATGTTTGATCCAGATGCGCTGTCGGAATTGTCTGCATTGCCACTTAGGCGTTTCGTTGCAACAAGGCTCTCGACGAGCGTGAAATCGAAGAATTACCGCAAAAACAAATAGGGATGGGGAGCTTTTGAGAAGCAACGGCGGTAGCGTGCTCTCCAGCAAGTCAACGTTTAAAAGCTTTGGTAGCAAACGGTTCACGAAAAAAACCGTCTCGGATCGATATCGTTATCACCATGCCCTCTGGCAAGGAAAAACGATTCTCCAAAAAATTCGGTGCTTGAGATTCTCGTGGTGGAGACTCTCGTTCATTGAGATTCAAAGTGAAATTCGTTCAGTTATTCCGTTCTGAAACGTATGACGGGAAACATTCGTCATAGAGACTACATCATGAAGTGTTGGTAGCATTTTCTATGCCAACCGTTCCGTTCGCAATTGCAACGCTCCTTCTCTAGCCAATTTCGTGCGGCGAGGGGTGATCGCTTTTCCGAAGCGAGACACCGAAGAGAGTAGCGGCTAAATTCGCCAGCAAACCTATCCCAAGAAGAAGGCAACCCAAGTCGGCGGTCGGCCCGTCCTTCTTTAACTATGAGCAAATATAGGCTACTACGCTCGTGTGTCAAGTGCGAATTGATAGGGTAAAGCGAGCAAAATGCTAAGAATTTCGCTTTCGGTTTGGCAAGTTGTAACCGTTGTAGCGAATTTTATCTCTCAAAATTGCTCTTCTGGCTTCGCGAAGCCGGTTTCGCAGGGCATAGGTGTTCGGATTATCCGATCTTTCCCAGAGCGTAGGGAAATGCCGAATACAGCGATTGGCATGATCGACAAGTCAGCGACCTGGAAAGATATCATGAACGCAAATCAGTCTACGACAAAATCCCAAGCCATCGCTTCACACCGCTCTGCGAATTTCAACTCTCAGGTGAAGTGGTTGGCGATTGTGTTTGTCGCACTCATTGCTTTCGAATGGAAAAAGTCGAGTGATCTACCGCTGCACGACACTCCTGATGACCGAGTCGCCGATGCGGCATCCGCCAACGCGGTGATCCCTGCCCCCGAAGTCGCAGCACCTCGACGCGAAATCGATACGTCCTATCCCGCCAACCGGACCGTCTCGAACAAACAAAATGTCAGAGAGAATGTCAGAGAGAAATCGTTCGTGAGTCAACCTGTGTCGGTGGCCAGTCGACCGCGTTCGGAAGATTCGTCCAAGCCGACGATGTGGCTGCCCAAGCCAAAGAGCACACCCGACGTGCAAACGGTTTCACTGCCCTATGCGACGTCATTGAAGTCTCAAACCGAGTCCCGCGCAATGCTCGATCAAGCAACTCGTGAATACCAGGTCGGAGCCTCGCTGTCGGCCGAGACGTCCGCTTGGCAGTCGCTTGTCGACACGGCCGAAGCGATCGCGATTGCTTCCAAAGGCCAACCGCCCAAGCTCGGCTATTCCGCTCCCGACCCACGTTCCGAGCTGCAGCTTGCCCGCACCGCTCTTTTGGAAGCACGTGACTTTGCAAATCAAAATCAGGCGAGTGCGAATCGTCAAATCAGTCTCGACGTGATCGTCAAATCACATCAAACCGAAACGTTGCATTCGGCAAACCTGAGCAAACTGAGTGCGACACAAGCGATTGAAATCTATCTGGACGAAGCTCGCAATCGATTCGCTTCGCTGGCCGCCCAAAACCGACTGGCGGCCGAAGCGATGGATTTGCTCGCGGCAATCTACTTGACCCGCAACGATCCCGCGACGATGCCAACGAGCACTTCACTCTGTCTTCGACGCGCTGCACTTGAGGGCCAACCGGACAATGCCTCTTTGGCATCGAGCCTTGGTTTTCAGCTCGCCAAAGTCGGGCTACTCGAAGAATCTCGGCGAGTGCTGTCCCATTCTCTTAGCCTTCGCTACGACTTAGACACGCAAATGGCGCTTGTCCATGTTCTGAGATCGAGTGGGCAGCCACAGCAGGCCGCGGAGCTTGAGCGGTCCTACCGGGAAGCAAGTCAGCGAGCGATGGCCAATAGGAATCGCAAGCCAATTCCCAACATCGAACGGCTTTCGCCAGCCGAATTTGCTGCAGTTTCTCGTCCCGTCATGCCAGCCACGCGAATCCAGTCGATCCAAAGCAATGGGCAAGGCAATCATCTGGGCCAAGCGGAGCCCAGCGTTTCGGGCCAGCCCGTTTCGGGCCAACTCGTTTCGAATCGGATGGGATCTGCGCAAGCAACTCCGTTTGGTTTCGCTTCGCAAAGCACCAACCGATCATCGGAAAAAAACAGCGGTCCCTCCTCGGCAAATCAAGACGGTAGCGTTCAGGCGGACAAGCCCAACCTCATTCGCAATGCATTTGAGTCGATGACCAAATGGTGGTGATCGTGTCATGAAGCGATTCCATGCCGTGAAGCAGTTCTTCTCCTATTTATTTATCGTTAGCGAATAACATGTCCATCCATACCACCATAAAACGATTGCTGAGATTGTGGTTGTTGATGCTTATGATACTGGGCCATGTTGCATTGTGTCGCAATGGGAACGGTCAATCGATCGGTTGTGCCCAAACTCGATGCGATGCGGCGATAGGTGATGGGGCGGGATGTGGCGGAGCTTGCCACTCATGCATGATGGGCGTCGATTGCCAAGACGGATGTGGTGGCGAATCGCGATGGAGCGATTTCCGGCCGATGTCATTTAGTTCCTATGGCCCCGGCGGATATGCCGGGCCCTCACGGCTGGCACACCTCAATGAGTATCGGCTGCGACCTGGGGATGCGGTCGAAGTTTTCTACTTGATTACTCGAATGCAACCTTCAGGCATGTACCGGTTGACGCCTGGCGATTCGATTTTGATCGAATCGCTGACCAACGAAGAATTGACTCGTGGAACCTTAGAAAACGGTTTGACGATCCAGCCCGACGGGACCGTGTCGGTTCGCTTGCTCGGACCGATACGGGCTGCAGGGATGTCGGTGACTCAGTTTAAGGAGGCTCTCAACGAAGCTTACTTGGAATTGTACGACAAGCCCGACATCGACGTGACGCCGATTGAGACCAATCGATTGGCTGAGGATATCCGTGCAGCGGTTGGCGGGCAAAGTGGTTTTAATCAGCAATCGGTGCGTGTGGTTGTGATGCCCGACGGCATGATTCGCTTACCAGGAATCGGTGCCGTCAACGTTCAGGGGTTTTCGCTCAGCGAAATGAAACGCGAAATCAACTTGCGTTACGCCCAGATCGTCGTCGGTCTGGAGGTGGAGCCCCTTTTGGATTCCCAGGCACCTCACTACGTTCATGTGCTTGGGCAGGTCGGCACACCGAACCGAATCGAGATCGATGCGCCAACCACCGTTCTCGGCGCGATCGCGACCGCAGGTGGTCACTTACCGACCGCAAATATGCGGCAAGTGGTCATTTTTCGGCGTGCCGAAGATTGGCGTCTTATCTCCACAATGCTCGATTTGCAGGGAGCCGTGTTTGGTAGAAGGCCTTCGCCCGCAGATGAAATATGGGTGCGTGATGGAGACGTGATCATCGTCCCCGAAAGACCCATTGTCCGCTTCGACAACTGGGTCCAGCAGGTCTTTACCAATGGGATTTACGGCGTCATTCCTCCCGGCATTCAGTTTGACGTCAGCCAATAACCCCTCGCTTAGTACCTCGGCACCGATGCATCGATTTGTAGACTCCATTGGTCAATACCACCCGCCATGTTTTGAACTCGGCTGAAGCCGCTTGCGCGGAGCGCGTGAGTGACCTGCAAGCTGCGGCCGCCGTGGTGGCAATGCACCACGATCAATCGAGCCTGGTGTGGATCGAGTTCACCGGCACGGCCTGCCAGTTCACTCATTGGCAACAACACGCTGCCATCGATCTTTGCCATCGTGTACTCGCTCGGTTCACGAACGTCGAGTAGCAGAAAGTCGTCGTTGCGTTGAAGCTTTTCCGCGACCGCGTGGACATCAAGTTCAAGTGGGAGTTCTTCGTTGGTTTGCATCGGATCCAATTGGCAACAAGTGGGTTGGGAAAAGGGCTACAAGCGACAGTTCGACAAAGTGGTTTCGAAAATGGCCGAAGCACCAAGCCGCTCCAATTTTTCCATCGCTTCAATGACGCTTTTTCGTTTTACCATGACGCGAACGCTACACCACGCCTCGTCCTCAAGTGCGTTGATGGTCGGTGAATCGAAGCCCGGAGTAATCGCTTCCGCTTCGGGTAATTTGGTTCGCAGTACGTTGTATTCGAGTAGCGAATAGTCGCGAGCAATCACAACCCCTTCAAGTCGCCGAACGACTCGGTCGGCGGTAACTTGGTCACGGCAATGATCGTTTTGGATCAGTACGGTTTCATAGCTACCAATCTCATCGAAAATTCTTAGTCGGTTCGCAGCCAATGTGCTGCCGGTCTCCACCAGGTCGACAATGGCATCTGCGACTCCTAGTTGGATCATCACTTCGACCGACCCCGTAAGCGATACCAAGTGAGCGTTGGCACCGTGCGTTGATAGATAGCGCCGGGTGACTTCGGGAAAGCTGGTGGCGATCCGTTTTCCATCGAGCTCGCTGGCCGATTGAATGGGGGAATCATCGGGAACACAAATCGCCAACCGGCAACGTCCAACGCCAAGCTTCATTCTCAGTTGGATATCGGCACCCGCTTCTTCGACTAAATCGCTACCGGTGATGCCCATATCAATTGCCCCTTCAGCGCAAAGCGTCGGGATATCGTCGGTTCGCAGGAAGATCAAGTCGATCGGCAATCCGCTCACCCGAGCAAACAGTCCGCGTGATTGGCGGCGGAATTGTAAACCCGCCGACATCAATAGCTCGGTGGCAACGTCGCATAGACGGCCTTTGCTCGGCAGCCCAATTCGGAGGTGGTTTTCTGTTTCCAATGTATTTCTTCTAAAATTTGGTGGAAAGATGGATCGAAATGGAAGCCCAAACTCAGTTTTTTTTCTCTCGGTTTGCTTTCTCCGTTAAGCCTGAGGTGCCCTCTCGACGGGCAAGTTCAGCGGCAACTTCCTCTAAATTGACTGATTTATGGGCAAGTAAGACGAGCGTATGGAACAGCAAATCGCCCGCCTCGTAAATGAAATGCTCGCGGCCTGCATCGCCTGGTTCGTCGGCGGCCTCGATCAATTCATTCGCTTCTTCGCAGATTTTCTTGCCGATTTTTGCAGTCCCACCCTCCAATAGCTTGGTCGTATAGGAACCCGTTGGACGTTTTTCGGCCCGTTCGGTCAGCGTTTGCATTAAACGTGCGAGTGGATCGAGAGAATGGGGCATGCTGAGCGGACCGGTCTAAAACAGGGAGTTATCATGGTAATCGAGACCATAGGGTATTCAATGTTGCCTGAGACGCCAACGTGGCAACCTGCCGATATTAGGATGCGATTGTCGCTCCACTATCCGACCGCAAAGCGTTCGCCGGATGGCTCGCCCCACTTTCGATCCCCAACCGACAAACACAATCCGTTCGCAGAGCCGAGCGGAAAACGTGATCCGTTCGGTGTTGGGATTGAAAGCGCTCGCAACACCTTCGTGCCACTATGTCCCACTTTGTGGGTGGCTAGGGTCCCTTGCGGCAAGCTGGCGAAAGCCTAGAATAATGGGAACGCTTTTTGCTCGGGATGTGGTTGCTGGTCGTGGTCTCATCGATCATAACCGCCTACAGCCTCCTGCATGACTCATTCCTATGGAGATCGGAGATGGTCAAATCGTTACCCCAAGCCGAATTTTTTTCAGCCCGCGAGCATTCAGCCCGCGAGCATTCGGCTAAGAAATCGGCACAGCCGGGAGCGAGGCTTCCCGGCGGTTCGCCTGTCAGCCCTCGTTTCTTCAAGCTCAAACTTGCTTCCGAAACCGCTGTCGCCAGCGAATTGCGAGAAGAGGTCCAACATGTTGAGCGGCGGTTGCACCGAATACTTGAACAGCCTGAACAGTCCGCGATTATTCTTGACGCCTTGGCAGTCGATCCACTGGTGATCCAACAAGCTGTTAGGCGGTTCGTTAAAGCATGTGACACCCTCGGGTTTGAAAACCTGATCATTGTCGTTCGCGAGTCGCAACTGGAATTGGCGGGTTGGAAGGAGTACCGGAAGTGGTTCCGCGAACATTTGGACGAGCACGGCTGCAGTGGACGAATCGCTTGTTTGGTTATCCAGGATGGTTGTCCTGAATGCGATGCATTAGCGTGCTGGGTGGCCGCGACCGACAGCGTTATTTTAACCGATCCCGATGGGATCGGTGAATTTGCAGCCAACCATGTGGTGGCCGTCGAGCCAAACGACTTCGCGCTTGATCACTGGCTGGCACAATTGCAGTTACTAGCATCACCGCGGATTGGATAAGGGAACGCAAAGATGAGAGGGTTTCTTACAGCAATTGCTATACTGGCTTTGATTCTTGTCCTTAGCGCCTGGGCAGGTTGGTGGACCGTAGAATCGAACGACGATAGCACCAATGTCCGGATCGATAAAACCGAGATTCAAAGCGATACCGAGCGTATCACCGACGGCGCAAAGCGATTGGCCAACGATGTCGTCGAGCAAGTGGATCGACCGGCCAGCGAAGAGGTCGCCCGCGAAGAGGTCGCCGGCGACGAACCGGCCCGCGACCAACCGGCCCGCGACCAACCGGCCCGCGACGAACCGGCCAGCGAAGAGTTGGAAACAGACAAGGCCGTTGACCCTTAGGGCAATCCCAATGCCGACATTTTGTTGGCTCCATCGAGAGAATCCGTGGGTTGATTCATCAATCCCACGTACCGAAGGGTAGTTTTTTCAGGCATCGCAGGGCCAAAAGAATGTTCCCGGTGCATCGGCAATCGGACGTTCAAAAAGAAACCTCGGCAAAACAAGCCGTTTTATCACGACCAAGCGAGACATTCTTCCCGCCCTGACCCCGTTGTCCCTAAGGAAGATGCTCCTCAGCAGAGCTAGGCCGGAGGCCGAAACATCCTTGCCATTGGGCGTGAGCCACCGGGATGGATGGCAACCGAACGTCGGTCGAGAAGTGATCGATGATGTTCACGAATCGGCCCGTCGTCGGCACCGAGCAAAGAGGCCGGAAGAAGAGTCCAAGATCGCATACCGTCGCCGCCGTCGTTTCGGCGAAACACCGTTCGCGGTCATCAAGGTGATGTTCGATCGGCGGCGTTTCTTGCTCCGAGGCATCGAGGGAGTCGAGCAAGAGTGGCAATGGGTATCGCGACTGCCATGCCCCCAAAAAAACTTCCGCAACTTCCTTTTTACCCACAAATTCTTCGGAAAAACCTATTTTTTGTGGGCGATCGTCAAGGAGCCTTTACGATGCCGCCGCGACAAGAAACCGGTGGCGTGTGGATGCCAGGGTTCCCGTTGGTCCAGCCAGCCTACTTGATCACCAAGTTTACCAATCTACCAGGCACAACGATTTGTTTGACGATTGTTTTTCCTTCGACCAACGATTGCACTTTTTCATCCGCTAAGGCAATCGATGCCAATTCATCCTTCGTCACATCCGGCGAGACGTTGATTTTGGCTTTGATCTTACCATTGATTTGAACGGGTATCTCGATACTGCTTTCGACCAATGCTGCTTCGTCCCAAGTTGGCCAAGATTGTTTTGAAATCGACCCTTCTTGGCCGAGCAGGTGCCAAAGCTCTTCACACAAATGGGGTGCGTAGGGTGACAACAATTTCAAGAAAGTTAACATCGCTTCTTTGGGTCGCTTTTCGCAGCGAGTGAAGAAGTTGGTACATTCCATCATCTTTGCGATCGCGGTGTTGAAGCTCAGGCCTTCGCAGTCTTCGGTTACTTTGCGAATCGTTTGATGCAGGACGCGAAGTTGGTCTTTGTCGCACGCCTCATCGCAAATCGCTTCATTCAACACCAAGTCATCCGCATCCTGATCGACGACCATTCGCCAAACCCGGTCGAGAAAATTGCGGACGCCTCCGACACCAGTCATCGCCCATGGTTTGGTCGCTTCGAGCGGCCCCATGAACATCTCGTAAAGTCGTAGAGCGTCGGCGCCATATTCACGAACCACCGCATCGGGATTGACCACGTTACCGCGAGCCTTCGACATTTTGTGCGCACGCGAGTCGACCTTGATCGTAGGTTGGCTCTTGAGTACGAATCCTTCGCCCTTCTTTTCGACATCGTCTTCGTCGATCGACGTGGATTGCACGGGGATCCCCTCTTTGCTGACTCGATTTCCATCGGCGTCTTTGCGAACGTCGCTCGTGGAGACGGGGTTGCCATCGGGATCAACGAATCCGGTGTATTCGACATCGCCCAAGATCATTCCTTGGTTGACCAATTTCCCAAAGGGTTCAGGGGTGCTGACGTGGCCACGGTCGTAAAGGACTTTGTGCCAGAATCGCGAATAGAGCAAATGCAACACTGCGTGTTCGGCACCACCGACGTACAAGTCGACGGGCATCCAAGCTTTTTCTTTCGCCGGATCAATCAATCGCTCGCTATTTTCCGTATCGATATAGCGTAGGTAGTACCAGCAGGAACCGGCCCATTGGGGCATCGTATTGGTTTCGCGGCGATAGCGTTTGCCATCGATCGTGACGTACAGCCAATCGTCGTCTGCTTTGGCCAACATCGGTTCGGGCCGTCCGTGCGGCTTGTAGTCTTTCAAATCAGGCAGCAGGACTGGCAAATCGGCTGGATCGACACCACGTTTGATTCCGGTCGGTTTTCCATTGGCATCAAGTTCATGCAGGATCGGGAATGGTTCGCCCCAAAAACGCTGGCGGCTAAACAACCAATCTCTCAATTTGTAGTTGACCGCTTCGGTCGCTTGCCCTTTTTGGTTCAGCGAGTTTGTAACCGCTGCTTTCACTTCCGCCGTGGTTTGGCCATCAAACTCACCGCTATTGATGGCTTGTCCCTCGGCAACGAAGCAGACATCGCCCGCTAAAATCGCGTCACGTTCGGGGTGATCCGACGGCGGGTCGACCACGGGGACGATCGGCAAATCGAACTGCTTCGCGAACGCGAAGTCGCGATCATCGTGTGCGGGAACCGCCATGATCGCACCGGTTCCGTATCCTGCCAACACGTAATCGGCAATCCAAATTGGAATCGGTTGACCGTTAACAGGATTGATCGCGTGGCTGCCGGTAAAGACACCGGTTTTGACTTTATCACCGCCATCGGTCCGTTCGCGGTCACTCTTGAAGGACGCCTTTTCGCAGTACGCTACGACGGCCGCGGATTGCTCGTTCGTCGTGAACGACTTGACCATCGGATGCTCGGGAGCGACCACCATGTAGGTTGCGCCAAACAGGGTGTCGGGCCGCGTCGTGTAGACGCGTAGCGCCGCATCACCGGGCTCGGCGGAAAAGCCAGATTTCGATCTCTCGCTTTTCCAAGCGTCCAAGTTTGCCGGGTCACCGACGTAAAAATCGACCTCTGCCCCCGTGCTGCGGCCGATCCAATCCTGCTGCAACTTCTTGATCCCGGTGGGCCAATCGAGATCGTCTAGCCCATCGAGCAAACGTTCGGCGTACTTCGTGATCCGCAGCATCCATTGCCGTAGAGCAATCCGCTGCACCGGATGATCGCCGCGTTCACTTTTCCCGTCAATGACTTCTTCATTCGCCAATACCGTCCCCAGGGCGGGGCACCAATTGACAAGTGCATCGCTCTCATAAGCCAAGCGATTGGCATCACGGTAGGCTTCGATTGCCGCGTTGCCCTGGGCAGTCACTTCGGCGGGAATTGGCAATTCGTCGATCGGACGACCTTGTTGCTGCTCGCTATCGAACCAAGTGTCGTATAGCTGCAGAAAAATCCACTGGGTCCAGCGAAAATAGGCCTCATCGGTCGTTGCGATGGCGCGATCCCAATCGTAACTGAAACCGAGCATTTTCAATTGGCGAGTGAAATTGTCAATGTTCCGTTGGGTTTGGATCCGCGGATGTTCACCCGTCTTGATCGCATGCTCTTCGGCGGGCAAACCAAAGGCGTCAAAGCCCATCGGATGCAGCACCGATTCGCCTCGCATTCGTGCAAATCTTGCCACAATATCGGTCGCGGTATAGCCCTCCGGGTGCCCGACATGCAGGCCATCGCCGCTGGGATATGGAAACATGTCCAAAACATAGCGTTTGGGACCACTGGGCAATTCAGGGGTAGTAAAGGTTCGATTCTGTTCCCAAAAGGCTTGCCAGCGAGGCTCGATTTCAGCGGGATTGTAGCGTGGCATGTGTGGCCCGATTCGGCGAATGAGTTTGAAAGTGTTATTGGTTTGTAGTTGGAAAGAGACAGATTCTAAGAAATCAACGGCTGTAGGGAAGGAGAGCCAAAAAGTTCCGTTGACATTGTGGACGAAAAAACACTACGAATCGTCTGTTATGCACTCGACCTGTCTCTCTCGAATCGCGATTTGTGTCACCGCAGCGGTCTGGATCGCTGCGGCGAACGGGTGCAGTACGCGCGCACCGATCCATTTTTGGAGCCCCCCCGAAATTCAATCGGCCGTTGGAAAACGGGTGGCTGTTTCCAAGGTATCCGGGCCGGAAGCAATTGCCGATAAGATTCACACTCAGCTTTTGGCCAATTCGCCCCGTGATCCAGGCAGGAGTCTGGAGCTCGTCGATTACGAAAAATTGCAAGCCCACTCGACGATCCAACTCGTTTCGGCGATCGATGATCAAACCAGCGACGTGGCGCTTGCTTCGGCGGCTCGTCGTCAGGGATACGACTACATTCTTCGCGGCGAGGTTCTCGCCGGTCGCCAACACCGGCGAATTTCGCCCAACTTGAATCAAGGTGATGCGAAGCAGGTCGATCAACTGACGATGTCATGGCGGTTGATGTCGATGAACGAATCGAACCGATCGAGTGGCCGGCCGGTCGTGATCGACGAAGCCTCCGCCGTCGACCTTTATCCCGATTTGGCATTTGTCCCCAATCCAACCGATCGCTTGGTATCGGCAGCCGTTCGCGAGACGTATCGTTTGATCACTCCGTCGATTGATCGCCAAAAGGTAATTCTAGCGGTTCCTGTCGTTTTTTTAGGCAGCGCTGCTGTTCGTCGCGGCAATGTCGAAGCTCGCAAAGGAAATTGGGCAAAAGCGGAGCAGATTTGGAGTGAAGTCGCCAAAAAACACCCGCTGCAAGCAGCAGCAGTCCACAACTTGGCCCTAGCAGCTGCGGCAGCTCAAGACTTTTCACGAGCCAAACGGTTGGCTCGACAAGCGATTCGACAGCATCCAACAACGATGTATAAAGAGACGTTGGTTTGGATCGAACAACGGCAGCGAGATTACCACAAGGCCTTTAACCTACCCGATCCACCGGAAGGATGGTTCGTCACGCGATAATCGCTGCTCCGCCTATCAGTCGTCTGGGAGGGCGACGATTTCATTCTGTTTCGCCTAAATCCATCCCATCGGATCGACAATTTCTACCCAGCTCGACCTACCAATTCACCGGCATTCGCTTCGGTTGGCCTTCGCGGTCGACACAGGCGATGGTGGTCGATCCTTCGGCTAGCAATTTGCCTTCTCGAACGATTTTGTAATGATGGTAGAGCCGTACTTTGCGGAATCCTGTCAACTCGGTCGTTTGGGTCAACCGATCATCAAAATTCGCAGGAGCGTAGTATTTTACGTTGATTTCGGTCACAACCAGCATAAATCCCGCTTCTTCGAGTCGTTTGTAGCTCATTCCAGCGGCCCGCAGCATCTCCACCCTGCCGCGTTCGAAATAGCTGGCGTAATTGGAATGGTGAACGTGGCCTTGGCCATCGGTTTCGTGATATTCGACGCGGAAATCGATTTGATGCGTTGCGCCGATTTGGAAAAGCGGGTTTTGCACGGTTGCCTGAGTCCAAGTTGTTTCGGAGGAAAAAGGGGCAAAAGGATTGCCGAAGATTGACCAACAACGTGGCCGAAGCCTACACTAAAGCCAAACTTTTTAACAGTATTTACCAACTCAGACGAGCCTAGCATGGAAAACAATGAAGGATCGGGAACCGGAACCGCTTTTGAAACCGCCCGCGGTAAGAGTTATCCGGCACTCCGCCAATTTACGGTCTTTTTGGAAAATCGTGTCGGGCAGTTGCTAGAAGTCGTCAAACGCTTCGAGGGAACCGGCATCCGCATTTGTGCGTTATCAATTAACGACGCCGCAGAATGTGCCTTCGTTCGTTTTCTCGTGAGCGATGCCGATCGTGGTCGCGAAATCCTCGAACGTAGCGGTTTAGCGATTATTGAAACGGACTTGATCGGTATCGAATTGCCTGAGGGCCCTCAACCGCTGCTGCGAGTTTGTACCGCATTGCTTCAGGCTGAACTCAATATCGTTCAAGCTTACCCATTGTTTGTGCGCCCGCATGGTAAACCCGCTGTGGCGATTATGGTTGAAAATATTGATTTTGCGATGAAGACGTTGCGGGAGAAAGGGTTTCACATGATCACCGAAAGCGACCTGAGTGACGAGCCGATTGGAGACATGTAATTCCTGATCGATATTCATCCTGCCCCCCCCTTAGCCAAGCACGCTGAGCCAAGTACGCTGAGCCGAGTATGAAGATGAGACCATCAAGTTCTTCAGTCCCTACGCTCGAAAACGCACAAGCGGTTCTCCGAGAAGTTTGGGGGTACGACGCGTTTCGTCCGCTTCAAGCGGACTCGATCGAATCGGTTCTTCAGCAGAAAGATTCTTTAACCGTCCTTCCCACCGGTGGTGGCAAATCGATCTGTTTCCAAGCACCCGCATTGTGTGTCGATGGCATGGCAGTCGTTGTGTCGCCGCTGATCTCGTTGATGAAAGATCAAGTCGACGCACTTGTGTCCAACGGTGTTTCGTCTGCGTTTATTAACAGTACGTTGTCGTTGAGCGAGAAACGAGACATCGCCGAGCAAATCGATCGCGGTGAAATCAAGTTGCTTTACGTTGCCCCAGAGGGACTGTTGAGTGACCGCATGCTCGACTACCTAAAAAAGTCTAACGTATCGTTCTTTGCCATCGATGAGGCGCACTGCATCAGTGCTTGGGGGCATGATTTCCGGCCCGAATATCGCGGGCTGCGAATACTGAAACACGAGTTCCCTCACGCGTCCGTTCACGCCTTTACCGCAACCGCCTCGGGCCCGGTTCGCGACGACATTGTTTCTCAACTTGGTCTTGCCGACGCTAAAGTGATGGTTGGCGACTTCGATCGACCGAATTTGACTTATCGGATGATCCGAGCAAACAAGCGTTTGCAACAAGTCGCGGATATTGTCGAAAAACATCGCGGCGAATCCGGGATCGTTTATTGCATTAGTCGCAAAGAGGTAGAACGAACCGCGTTGGCTCTCGAACAGATGAACTGTACCGCGCTGGCCTATCATGCGGGGATGAGTGACCGCGACCGCAAAGCGAACCAAGATGCTTTCATCAAAGAGAAATGTGACGTGATTGTCGCAACCGTCGCATTCGGCATGGGGATCGATAAGTCGAACGTGCGGTATGTCATCCACAGCGGGATGCCGAAGTCGATTGAACACTATCAACAAGAAAGTGGGCGTGCGGGGCGTGATTCGCTCGAATCCGAATGCGTGCTAATCTATTCGGGCGGCGATGTGGTCACTTGGAAGAGGATCATGGAAGGAGGCGATAATGCACACGATAACTCAGGCGCTCTTCGTTCTCTTGAAGCAATGAATGCGCTGTGCACTAGCCCGGTATGTCGGCACAAGGCGATCGTCGAATACTTCGGGCAAACCTACACGTCGGACAACTGTGGTGCATGCGACGTGTGTCTGGAAGAGGTCGAATTGGTCGAAGACCCGATTACATTGAGCCAAAAGATTCTTTCCGGCGTGATCCGCACACAAGAGCGTTTTGGTATCGCACACAACGCAAAAGTGTTGGCGGGATCGAATGAAAAGCGAATCCGTGATCTTGGGCATGACCAACTCAGCACGTTTGGCTTGTTGGCCGATGAAGGAGTCGCTGCCGCACGTCTATGGATCGATCAACTGATCCAGCAAGGTTATCTGTTGCAGACGGGCGAATACCAAACGATATCCCTGTCCGAATCAGGCCGGCGTTTGATTCGTCGCGACGGAAATCCCAAACTAACCGTTCCAGGAGTATCGAAATCGTCGCCACGTCGCTCGGTTTCGGTCGATTCTTGGGATGGCGTTGATCGCGGATTGTTTGCTGCACTAAGAGAACTACGAAGTCGTTTGGCGAGCGAGCGAAATGTGCCAGCCTATATCATCTTTGGCGATGCGACGCTTCGAGAATTCGCCCGCTGTCGACCGGATTCAATCGAACGTGTCGCATTGATCAAGGGCGTCGGGGAAAAGAAACTCGAAGACTTCGGACTCGCGTTCTTAGAGGCAATCAACGACTATTGTACGACCGCAAATCTGCAGCGAAATGTGTCGACCGTCGTCAAAGTAGAGCCCGTACAAAAACGCGAAGTCATCCGGCCGAATGCATTTGCATCGTTCGAACACTTCCGCGCCGGGGCATCGATTGAAGAGGTGGCCGAGAAGATGGGGCGTGCCAAATCAACGGTCACAGGCTACCTACAATCGTTCCTACAAAACGAAAAAATCACCGATTCGTCCGCTTGGGTCGATGAGCAGACAAAAACGAAAATCCTCTCCCATTTGCATCTGCTTGAGGAAGGCAAAATGAAGCCGATGTACGAGTTTTTCAACGGAGAGATTTCTTACGAATCGATACGGATTGTCTTGACATGCAAGCGAAACGCGGAGAGCTGAGCGACAATCTTACGTCAATCTTACGTCGTCCACTTCGCATCGATTGGATGCCCCGCTTCGGCCGCTACTTTCAGCTCTTCCTTCAACCGCTTTGGATGACATCGACGAATAAGGGCAATCTGGCTCATCGTGTAGCCATCGCGAAAGAGTCGCCACGTCCAATAAGCGGACTCCGCTTGGTTCGGTTCTGCTTCGCTCGTTGGTGTGTCGATTGCCGGAATCTCGGCAACCGTTTTCTCGACTGGCAACGTAGGCTCGGGCGCCCTCGCCGCCTTCGTTGGTTCCGGATCCGGATCCGGTTCCAGAGTTGGCGTTGGCGTCAGAACGGGTTCGAGTTCGATGGGCGTCTCCTCTCCCGACTCACGCAAGAACGATTTGACGAGCTCGGTTAAGTCGTAGCCAAACTGTTCGATCGTCGCCGTACCGACACCAGGGATCGCTTCGAGTTCGGTTGTCGTTTGCGGAGCTGCTTCGGCAATTCGAATCAATGTTGCGTTGGTTAACACACGATAGGCAGGGATGCCGAGTGCTGCGGAGTACTTTTGACGCCAACGTTTCAGTACCGATGTCAATTCTTCCTGATTATGTTCGGTCGTCGAAGCCGGTAATTCGACGTCCTGAGTCGCAGGCTTGGCATCATTGGCGGCATTTCTATCGGTTGATTCGCTTGCTGACACTGGATCCGGTGCATTGGGGTTTGACTTTGCTTCATCATTCACGTCGCCCGATTCAATATTTTTCGCAGCCGCAGCGAGCCGTTTGATGAGTGGAAATTTCAAGCCAAGTGCATCTTCGAGCGGATCGATTGCGTGCATCACGCGGCTGCCCGGATCACTCAGATGAATGGTTGGCCTTCGTTCTTCGACCTCCTTTTGCACCAACAACCCACGCTCGATTAATGCATCCATCACGGCAACGACTTCACTTTGCTTCAATAGCGACAACATGCCGTAGGTGCTCAACCGGTTCAGTTTCCACTGCGATAGTTTTTTGCTTTTGGATCCACACAGCATCTGGGCTACCAAAATCTTGCCAAATCGACCATGCATACGCGTGACACCACTGAGAACAACCCGAACGCCGCGAATGAAGCTATCTCTGTCCACGCCTTTAAATGGATCACCGATCCGCTTTGGTTTGACGACGGTCGTCGATCGGGCGCCGGTCGGATCACAGCGGTCACATCGATCACAGTTCTTACTTTGCGGGTCGCCAAAGTAATCCAGGATGACTCGTTGCCGACAACCATTTGCGCGAGCAAAATTGATCACAGCATCTAGCTTGAGGAATTCGGCATCACGCCGCCGAGCAAGTTCGTCGAAATCGATATTCAAACTGTCGAAGGGGATGTCATGCTCCACCAAATGGACCGCGCGGCCACGAAATGGCGGTATGTAATCGAACGTCTTTAGCCGTCTCAATTCTCGAAGGGTGCGTGATAATTGTTCGCGATCGACCTTTGCGAGTTCGCACAATCGACGCGGGGTCACATACACATCTTCACCCCTTTGGCGGCCAACGATTTTTTCCACAGCCATCATCACTCGCCGCCGCACCTTTGCTTCTTTGGGCAAGAAATCGAGCAAGGTTGGCGCATCGCTATCGATACGAACGATGGCGCTGTTCATCGAATTATCCAGTCGTTTTAGGACGCCTGCTTTGGCCAGCAAAGTTTCGGACGTTCCAATCGATTCGGCACCCTCCTTCACATTAATCGCTTGTCGCACTTGTTCGAGTGTAAGTTCAATTGGGTCTTCTTCACGCCGCAACAGAAACTCGTAAACCTTTTGAACGGTTTCGCGTGACGGGTAGCGGTTTTCGATAAAGAACTCTTGAATGTAACGATCGCTGTAGGAGAACAGCAGCAAGCACTCACTGTCTTTTCCGTCTCGCCCGGCGCGTCCGGCTTCTTGATAGTAAGCTTCCAAACTACCAGGCATATTGTAGTGAACGACAAAGCGAATATCGGCCTTATCGATTCCCATTCCAAATGCATTGGTGGCGACGATTGCTGATAATTTCCCAGACATAAAGTCGTCTTGCACTTTGCGTCGCTGTGCCGGTTCGAGTCCAGCATGATAGACGCCGATAGGACGTCTGGTTTTCTCCGGCAACCAACTCGCCAACTCTTCGCATCGTTTTCGAGTCGCCGCATAGATGATTCCCGCTCCTTCGCGACCTGTTAAATAGTCTTGCAGCTGCTCGTTCTTTTCTTTTTCGCTTTTGGAATGCTGAACACAAAACCTCAAGTTTTCTCGGGTAAATCCGGTGACAAACGTTCGCGGATTTCGTAGTCTTAACAAATCCACAATGTCTTGGCGAACCGTCGGTGTGGCGGTTGCCGTTAACGCAATGGTTTGCACATTCTTCAAATAGCGGTCGCGAAATCGTCCCAAACGGGAATAGTCGGGGCGAAAATCGTGACCCCATTCACTCACACAGTGTGCTTCATCGACCGCCAATAGACTGACGTTCGCGGTGGAAACCGCCTCTAAAAACCGAGCATTGCGAAGTCGCTCTGGGGCGACGTAGACCAAATCCAAAATCCCCTGCGACATCTCTTGCATCACGCTCGTTTGCTCGGCTTGACTCAGACTACTATTGAGCAACTTCGCGTTGATGCCGAGTGCCTTCATCGAATCGACTTGATCTTTCATTAACGCGATCAGGGGGGATACGACGATAGTCGTTCCAGCCCGTCCGAGACTTGGCAATTGATAGCACAAGCTTTTTCCCCCGCCGGTGGGCATCACGCACATCACGTCGGCCCCCGCATCGACTGCATCGACAACATCGCGTTGACCAGCCCGAAACTCAGATAAACCGAACCGAGCCAGCAGGATGGTCGGATCAACGGTGCTGGAAACGCCAGCCTTTTGCGCAAGTGGCGTTCCTGGATTTGCGGTTCCGGACATGGATGTTCTAGACGTTTAGGTTGGCGAGATGTGCTAATATTGAGCTGATTATAGGGTATTGGTCTGATTGCATCGAGAACGAATCGCGACCAAAATAACAACATGCAAAGAACTTAGAGTCGCTAAATACATTCAAGGAAATAATGCAATGGACACCGAAGCGAGCTATGTTTGTGACAGTTGTGGGGAAGAGATTGTGATTCCACTCGATCCATCGGCTGGAAGCCATCAACAATATGTAGAAGATTGTCCCGTTTGCTGTAACCCCAGCGTTATCCATGTCGATTGGGTCGACGACGAAGCTCGCACTTGGGCAGAACCGGAACAGGATCGGTTTTAGTTACAATGCAAATGGATACTTCCTTTCTATCCGCTTCCGCGAGCACCGATGCGGATGTGGCCATCGTGATCGATGTTCTACGTGCTTCTTCGGTGATGGTAGCGGCGTTGGCCGCCGGTGCTCGTCGAGTGATCACGACTCGCGAAGTCGACGACGCTCGTGATCTGGCGGAAGAATATACATCGGATCGCGACTTAACACCGCTGCTTTGCGGAGAACGACAATGCACTCGAATCGAAGGCTTCGATCTCGGTAACTCGCCTGCATCTTATACAGCGAGTCGAGTGAAAAACCGTGACCTGATTTTAACGACAACCAACGGCACCCAAGCGATCGCGGCTGCAGCCTCGGCAAAAGAGGTTTGGATTGGCTGCTTTTTAAACCTGTCCGCAATCGCTAGATCGTTGCCGGCCGATTCAAACGTTGATTTGATCTGCGCTGGGACCAATGGATCGATCACAATGGAAGACGTCTTATTCGCCGGTGCCGTCCTATCGATCTGCGATCAGCGGTTCGAGCTGGAATTGAATGATGAATCGATCATTGCTCGACAATTATGGAGATCGTCGTTTGGACGAGAGACAATGCCTTCACCAGAGGAACTAAGCGAAGTTCTGAAACGATCCCAGGGAGGCCGAAACTTGGTTCGTGTTGGCTACGAATCGGATATTGGTTTGTGTGCGAATGTGGATGCTTATTGCCTGATCCCAAAGCGGGTACACGAAGAACCGGCTGTGTTTGCAGTGGAATAGATTTTCGAAGAGACGATCGTTGCGATTGCGACGGCCGGATGGGAGTGGAACTTGTTAAAGATCCTGCCGCAATGGGATCTTTAACAAGATCCACTACGGCTGTGGGTGCTCGAAGAACCGGCTGTGTTTGCTGCAATGGGATCTTTAACAAGATCCACTACGGCTGTGGGTGCTCGTTTTGGGATCGGCTTCAATCTCTTGGGACCTCGATGCCGCGGATGAGCGACTCGAGCTCTTCGTCAGCGGTGCGGCCTTCAATTTCTGCTTCCGCTGTCAATTGTACGCGGTGCCGCAGCGCTGGCAGAGCGATTTCGACGACATCGTCGGGAACCGCATAGTCGCGGCCTGAAAATGCAGCCAGCGCCCGAGCGGCCTGCATCAATGCTAACCCCGCTCGCGGTGATGCACCAATATGAAACGCAGGCCAAGTCCGTGTTGCCCGGACAATCTTGTTGATGTAATCCACCAAGCTGTCTTCGACAAGTACCTGACCACACATCCTCATCGCCTTTTGAAGCTGTTCTGGTGTTGTGACCTTTTGGACCTCCTCACGAAGTCGTTGGTTCAAGTCGATTTGTAGGCTGTGCATTTTTAGAATTTCGGCTTCTTGATCGGATGTCGGATAATCGACTCGCAGTTTAAACATAAACCGGTCAAGTTGTGCTTCCGGTAAATTGTAAGTACCTTCGCTCTCGAGCGGGTTTTGCGTCGCCAAGACCAGGAATGGACGCGGCACCCGGTGGCTCGTTCCATCCACCGTAACTCGGTATTCTTGCATGATTTCCAACAATGCTGCATGCGTTTTCGCGGGCGATCGATTGATTTCATCGGCCAAAAGAAGCTGGGTAAAAACGGGCCCAGGCCGAAAACGAAATTCACTCTTTTGCATATCGAATACTGGTGCACCGGTGATGTCCGATGGCATCAGGTCGGCAGTAAATTGGATTCGCCCAAATTCACATCCCAACGTTTGGCCGAGCGCTCTAACGAATAGTGTCTTGCCCAGGCCTGGTACCGATTCGATCAGCACATGGCCGCCTGCGAAAAGCGCGGTTAACGTGCCCAGCACTAACTCGTCTTGACCGACAAACAGTTTGCCCACTTCCGTCGATATGCGGGCAAACAGTTTTTGAATAGGGACCATCTTTGTCGATGCAACGGGTGTTGGTTGAGCTGTTGTCGGTTCGGTTGGCTCGGTATCAGAAGGATTCAAAGGTATCGCCCGGTGGTAAGTTAAATTTCAGTATGTGGAGTTGCCACGTTGGAGTCCAGGCTTCAGCCGATTCACGCGGATCGGAAATCGCTTAAGGGTATGACTCCAGCTGTTCATTGTGGTGACTCGTTCGCTTCTTGTTCTTTCGGTTCGACCTCTTGGGATGTCGGCTCTTCGATGATCCATTGGCCAGTCGTTTCACCGTGGACGCGGCGGAAATAATCGCTGATTCGGCTTCTCGCGAATGTCTCACCTTTCGCACGATTCATCAACTCAGCTACCGCATCCAAATGGGCGCCAAAGTGACTCGTTGCATGGTAACGAACTCGTTTGGGTCGACCAAGTGAGGGAATCAGCATCAGGCAAACGACGATTCCAAGTAAGACGGCATGAATCGTGATCAAACTGACCGGCCAAACCGTCAATAATTCCATCCCGGTCGCCTTTGGTACCCCCGGTTTTGATGAACTGACCGACATATACGCGGGCGGAATGCTTGTAAATCCGACCTTGGGTGGGGAGGTATCGGCTAACAGCGATTCATGAACAATCTTGTCGGCCAATCTAACCGAGGTTGGATGGGTGAAGGCGTAGTTGGTCAGTAGTGAACCGCCACCGACAACGATGATTTGTGAATCACGCCATTTTTTTGAGGTGATGCGAGCGATCACTGTTTTGCCAGCATCATCCATTAGTACTGGCATAAACATCACTTCGGTACCGGTCGGCGTTGCCGTCCCCGTGTTATTCCAATTGGGTGACCCAGGAGCGGTGGGGCCGACGGGTCCGATTGGTGTTGCCGAGCCTTGGTTCGCGGCGTTGGCCGGCTGATTCTGCGGTACGGAACGATCGGTATCGCGGTAGGGCTCGATTCCGTATTCCGATTGAAGTGGGGTCGCTCTCGGATCATCGGTTTCGTCCACAGCCTCTAACTGCTTGGCCCAGCGACCTCGGAACGTGTCGAATTGTCGTCGTTCGACCAACGGTTCCAATTCAAACCATCCGTTACTAGCGATGGGTACCCGGTTGAGCCGCCACTGAATCCGCTCGTTGGTACTGCGGGCTGCCCGGCGACGGTATTCCAAACGCTGGTCGGGCAATGCAAACTCGATTGCCTGCGACCAATAATCCGCTTCGCTTCCCGAGTCGGGAACGATGTACACTAACGTTCGTTTGTCACGGCGAAGCCAAGAATCAAACCAAAAGGTCACTTCGGTTCCGATCGCAGTCGAATACGTCGGCGTCCAGACGATCGTATCGAGCCGCTGTACTCGATCGGTTAATCGTCGCACGTCGAGATCATCCGCACCGGCATTGATGTAGGTCTGCCGCAAGGCTCCGAACCCATTCAAGCTTTGCGAGGCCATGTAGCCAGCGGATTGTCCGTAGTCGGTCGACAACCGGTTGCAACCGACGAGACCAACGCAACACAGGATCACGATAAAATAACGATGTCGTCGCCGAATCATGCCGCCACCTCACTTCGCTGGTGCACAATCTTTTCTAACTTCGCATTGTCTGCCCAAAGCGGAGCGAAGGATTCAACGGAAAGCGAATGCCGTCCAAAGTAGGAGCTCTCGAAGGCATCGGTTGTCTGGCGAAGGATACGCCCCAATTCAAAATCGGCTGACTTTGTCTCGCGAACGTATCGGCCATTGGTCTTGCCGCGGTTGAGCCGCAAAATGGCTGCTCGATCGAGTAGCAATAGTTGGTGAGCAAACAGTAGGATGACCGCTTGATCGAGTTGTCCCGCGGTCATCAATCGTTCCGCCTCGCTCCTCAGATTGACATCGCTGCGACGAAGTTCGGCTGGTAAATGCTTCATCCGCTCCACCGTTTGCTGATCGGGCAAGTCCGATTCACGGGTCGTCTTTTTGGAGGTCGCAGAACCAAGATCGAGTTCCGTTTTGGACAGCGCGTAAAGCAACAATGAGACGGCGCCGACAATGATTCCGACAAGTAACAGCCACCCGAACAAGTTGCCAAGTGTCAGATCGGTGCCGAGCCATCCGCCCCAACCACCACCGCCTGTGCCCGTCGTAGCAGGTGCTGCGGCAGCCGGCTTTTGTTTCTTAGGTGTTGGCGGTTTGGGAAGCCATCGACTCGAACGGTTCGCCGAGTCATCGACGGTCGTTTCGACTTGAACGGGCACAATCGTTCCAGTCGATTTGTCGAACCAACTCGTATTGCCAAGTGCATCACTCGCCGGAGACAGAGGTTCCGAAGATTCGGCCGCCGAGACGCTCGTGCACGACAGGACGATGCCCATTAGAACGGTCGAAACGATCGTCGCCGCTGCTTTTTTCTGCTGCCTCGTTACCGATGTCTTCTTCGGTTTTATGAGTCCAGCTTCTTCACCGAATTGACGCATCGTTTCTGCTCGGATCGCCAACTCGACCTCCCATCCTTCGAGCCGAATTCGGGTATCGAGGTAATTCAATAGCCTCACGATGACGCTAACGCCAGCGATGGTCCAAATGGCTGCGGGAAAAAGGAATAGCAGGAAAAACAGGTCCCAATCCCAAACACCTGTCGTGAATCCGCGCAGGGCGACCAGTGTGTAAAGGATACTTAAAAACAACCAAAGCAACATAAATCCAATCGCCAAAAAACGCCCCCCCAAATCACTGACCATCGGTTGGTGTAGCGATTTACTCCGTCGGCCTGCGGTGATGACGGCATCGGAGGAACTTCGTAGCGGACATTGTTCGAGGACTAGAATCTCGGGCAGAAACGGTCGATTGCTACGGAAAACGGCCATGGCAATCAGGATGCCAATGGGGATAACGATATCGAAAAAGCCATGTGCGGGTTGGCCGATGCGAAACGACAGAAAAACCAGTGTGGGTATAGCCAAGCGGACGACACCCAACTTCCAAAACCAACGCCAAAAATGCCGACGCGTTTCCGCAAACACGCTTGCCCACGTCGGTTGGCTCTCGAAAACCGCCTGACCCAAAAACAAGGTCGTCGCGATTCCTGCGGCAGGTGTTTCCAAGATTACCAACAGTGTCATCCATGCCAGATAACGCCAGATTTCGGCCAACGCTTGTTCATCGGATAGGTCGTGCTGCCATTCCAAGATCGGAATCCAATACAAAACCGCCGCGTTGGCAATGATCCATGGAACCGCGCCCGCGAAAAAGCCGATCAGAATCGCTGACGGGTAACGCCGCATCATGACCAATGACAAATCACCAATCTCGCTCAACGCGCGCCGGCGGATGACAACATGAGTTCGATCAAGTTGCATCGATCACTCCCTTTGTCGGGCCGGTAGCGAGTGGTCCGGTAGCGAGTGGGTCGGTGGCGAGCGGGTCGGTAGCGAGTGGGTCGGGGACGCCCTCCGTATCGGAATCCCAATCAATCGTCTGTTTCGAGAAGTAACCGACCGATCGAGTTTGCGATGGGAAGCCCAGCACCACAAAGTAAAAACTGATCATCCCCGACGACATGATCGCCCATCCCGCTTTGAAAAGATAAGGAGCAGGGCTCGGGGATAAAAATCCTTCCGTAAAGGCAGCCAGGACGAACAAGACAACGGATGCTGCCATGATCGGTATCGCCTTCTGCGCACTCAGACGTATCGAATCGGAACGAGTCAAACCACCCGTTCGAAACAAGCCGATGCCAAGACGCAGGCCAGCGGCAGCCGATAGTGCGATGGCGGTCAATTCGAACGGGCCGTGAGCAGTCACAAAATGAAAGAAATTGTCGCTGCCGGTCACGTCTTCGCGAGCCATGTAACCAAAGATCGTTCCGAGTGAAATCGCATTGTAAGCCAAAATGAAAACACACGGCAAAATCAGAATGCCGTAGGCGAAACACTTTAGTCCAATCCCGGTATTGTGATTGATGTAGAACCCTGCCATTTGTACGTAATGATCCAGCGATCCTGACAACGGCTCCTCATACATTTCTTCGACCGCATCCAATTGTTCGCTGCCGACCATCGCCGACGCGAACCCGGGAAACATCGTTTCGTTGTACCCCAAATACATCGATAGGGAGAACAGCCCAAAGAAGATCAACGTAGCAACACGGACACAGGGGTCCGCAAAAATCTGTTGAGGTGCTTCTCGAAAGACGACATCGACCCAACTCGATGGATTGAATTTCTTTGCTCGATAAAGTTGGTTGTGCGCGCGAGCGACCAATTGGTGTAGGTAGGCAACGGTGGCCGGAGGCAATTGATAGGCATCCGCCAATGCCAAATCAGCACACGCCGATCGATACAGACTCGAAAATCTGGCAATCCCCCGCGCACCGCGATGCTCGGGCGGTCCCGACCCGTCGGTCCGACCGCGATTTTCCATCGCGCCGCAAAGCCGTTCCAGCTCATTCCACTGGGCACGTCGTCTATCGAGAAGGGAAGCAACTTTCATATTTGCGGTTCAGCGGCGACGGTTGTGGAGGGGGTGGTCGGGTCGATGTTCGTTGTCTCGTTCGTGGGAGTGAAACCTGTCGGTTTATTGGCATCTTTAGCCAAGGGGCTGTAGCCGGCCAAAGGCCCCATATCGGGCAACTCCGCGGATGGCTCGGCAAGGAACGCTTGATAGTATAAAGCGTACATCAACAGATCGGGGTCCACATCGCGGCGAAATTCGAAGCGATCCAATAATGGATTGGTCAAATGCTTGGCGACTTCGCGTCGACGAGCGGGCGTCAAAAAGTGCCGTCGTTCGGTATAGATTGCCAATGTCCGTGCCATACTGCGAGAAATCCGATAATCACCGGGAATGAACGAAGCGAGGGCGGGAACCCGTGGATCGTCCACTTTGGCGACCGGCAATTGCCAACCTCGCTCATCGACGATCACCATCGTCCCCGCGGCTAAGTCACCGAGACGTTGCATTCGCCGCGTAAACAAAATGGTCGTAAGTCCAATCATGGCGGTTGGAATGAACAGCATCGGTGGAACGTCATCCGCCCCAAACGTGCTCGGGGCAGCCATCGGAGCTAAGTCGGCGACTCGAAGCAGATTGCGGATCAGTGCCCTTTTCCCATCAATCGGTCGGCCATCGACATCGATGACGCGAATGCCTGTGGCCCATTTGCCGATCGTTCGGCCATTGAAATAGGTCTCAAACAGCGTTCCGTAAAACCAACTGACGACAAAATTCAAGATGAATCCGGCCGCCACAATGAACGGTGACATGAAACGAATGTCGACCATCGAGCCAGTGAACATCATGACGACAATAAACAGGATCATGACGATCCAACGAACGGCAACATCGATCAAGTAGGCTGGTAAACGACGAAATGGACCAGCCAATTGGTACTTGAAGGCAATGTTTTCAGGCGTCACTACCGCGATCGTCGTATCGAGTGGCTCGTTGGATGTTGCAGGAGGCGACGATGAAGACATGACGTAACGGTTGTCTTATTGGTGAGGCGGATGAATATCGAGGGAGTCGCAACGACGTCTACTCCGTAGATCTTAGCAAAATTTGTTAGCCGTACCCACGAGGTTAGGTTATTCGCCGTTTCACTGCGCAGCCGACGCCCCGCGTGATTCGCAGGGCTTAGCGTGCAGCCGACGCCCCGCGTGATTCGCAGGGCTCAGCGCTCGGCCCGCTGGGCACGTGGTTTAACGAGGTTGCAACACGACTCGGAAACTGACTTCTTCAGACGGTTCGTTGACAGGTCGTGATCCGAAAAATAAATTATCGGGCAATCCCGACTCTTCCCAACTTTTTAAACGAAGCGGTCCCTCTTCGCTAAACTGGGACCAGCCACGCAGTTGTAGCGAATCGGTAGGTTCCGAGTGAGGCACGATTCTACGCCAACGTGTGTCGTAACGCGTCAACTCGAGACCTCCACTTCCCATCTCCAGACACCCCCACGGATTCTGGCCGGTCGATTCCTGTGTCTGTTTCGCCGACCGTCGATACGACTCGGGTGCAACAATCGAATCCTCCAACTTTTGCAAATCAAGGCCTCGTCCAAACGCAACATCCCATTGCTCAGGAGTCGGTAACATGCCACCGCACACTAAATCGGCGAACTCGATCGCCTCGATGCCGGTTACATGATAGATAGGTGACTGCGGATCAGCATCCCGTTCGTCGCTCGCTCGAACGTCCAAAGCGTCTGGATTCAACCGTTCAGGGTACGCCTTTTCAAAACGCTTGAACAGCGATAGCGGCACTTTCGTTTGCATCATGTAGAAGCTTGGTGGACTTTGGCTATCGGTTTGTGGGATCAATACAAACGGTATCATGGGAGTCGATCCGTTCCCGTTCGGATCGTCATCGCCTGTGCCGTCACCCTCCCCAAAGTTCGGTTGCAAAAGAACTTTCGAATACAAGCGTTGGGGTATTCCAAACACCTCGATCGTCACCAGCGTGGCATCGGGCGCAGCTTGGCAACGCGGCGGAATCCAAGTGGGTTCATCGGGGGAAGGCGATTCTGTCAGCAAAGGTTCGGGGAGAATTTTATCGGTGGTTTTGATAGCAACGTTTTTTGCATCCGATGTCTTGTCCCAAGATCCATCGCCCCAAAATCCTTCGCCCCAAAATCCATCGCCCCAAAATCCATGAGCAACGATCAATAGAATCGACAAACAGCCTACGCCGCTCAGGCGATTGAGAAACGTGGTTTTGATGAGCCACGAAGCTCCATAGCGTGACAATTCTTCTTCATCGCGAGCGTTGCCGCTACGGGTAATCGATCGGCGGGTTATTTCAAATCCGCACACGAAGACGAACAAGATCAGAGCGATCATCACCAACAGCGATGCGGCGATTCCTAGCGACGCAAGGAACGAAAGCCGCAATTCGAATGCTGATCGAATCGAATTGGGAGAGAATACAGCTTGCCAATAGTTGGAATGCAACAGCACAATGGCTGCAAAGGTGGCAGCCAAAATCCGTCCCGATTCGTCGCGTAGTTCGCTGCCAAAGCGATGCAAGTTCTCAGCCATTCGACGTGCGAAAGCGGTTTCGGCTTGCTTGATTCGCAGCGCTGAAAAATGTTGCCCCAATTTTGATAGGTCGCTAAACAAAAACCACAGAATTGGAAATGCAATGGCTAAGGTAGGCAGCACCGCGTGTGTCACGATTGTGTAGCCAAAGTACCAACGACTCGACGCGAGCTGGGCCGAAGCATCCTCGGTGATCGCATGCTTTGCAGCCCAATTCGAAAGCTGGGTCGGAAAATGATCCACGAGCCAATACGTCTGATAAACCGACCATGACAAGAGGCCTAGCAGGACAATCAATGTCACTCGAACAAGAATGACGCCTGCGGACCATCGACGCGGGCTCAGCGTCCATCTCGCTTCGCGTGAGTAGTACCTCGTCAAAGCATACATGACGAGCGGCACCGTGATCACGATGCGAGCCACATCCAAAGCGAATCCCAGCCATGACTTGTTATCAACGTTTCCAAGTTTTCCGAATGCGAATTTCCACGCCTCCGTTGCTTGGTTGCCAAAGTAGGCCATGCTTAAACAGAGGAGTGCGATGGCCACCATGGTGAGTGTCAATAGGATATTGATGCCACCGATCGCATCGGTGATAAAGGAGGTCAGCGAGGTTTGTCCTGGCGAAGGCGATGTTTGCGATTTGGGTATGCTTTGAACGCGCGGACGAGTCACTCTGTCATCGGAAACGAATGGAGTCTGCGCACTCGTTAGTGGTTCACAGTACGGCTGGAGTTGTTCGGCAAATTCGGCGGCGTCTTGGAATCGTCGATCAGCAAGCTTGTGTAGCGAACGCAAAATGATTTGCGATAACTCGGTCGACACACCACTATTGAGCTGATTCAGCGGCGTCGGATCAGCGCCACAGTGAGCTGCCATGTACTCGGTAATCGATGTATAGTTTTCGCCCGCGAAAGGAGGATCACCGGTAAGCAGGCAATACGTCGTACAACCGATCGCATAGACATCCGATGCAGGCGAAGCGTTTGAAGCATCCTCCCACAATTCGGGGGCCAAGTAGGCTGCGGTTCCCATCAGATCCCCGCCGCTGGTCATGCGAGCGACCTCGGCACCTTGTAAACTGGCGATACCCAGGTCGAGTACCTTGACGGAATCCTCTTCGCTCAAAATCACATTGGCTGGCTTGATATCTCGATGAACGACGCCATGGCTGTGAGCGTGAGCGATGCCCAGACAAATTTGGCGGACGATTTCGATGGCTTGACCAACCCGAAACGGCCCGTGTTTGTCAATTAACACCTGCAGATCTTGCCCACGAACATACTCCATCACGAGATAGAGCCGATCGTGATCGACGCCCGCATCCGACGCATAAACCAAATTCGGATGGACCAGTCCGCCCATCGCGGTGATTTCACGTTCAAATCGCTGCCGAGCCGCATCGGTCGAAATTTCGCGACGGATCAGCTTGATTGCATACTCGCGTTGAGCAAACCGGCGATGGCGAGCCAAATAGACGTCGCCCATTGCTCCGCTGCCGATCAGCTCGGCGAGTTGATAGTTGCCGATGTACTGCTCGCCGTCTGGTTGGGGCGACTTTTTCGACTGTGCAGGTGTTTCGTTTTTCCCGATCGGGCGCGACCGATCCGATGGTTCCGGATCATCAGGAATCTGCATCGTACCGTCTGGCAAGTGTGACTCCTACTTGGAAGAGGCTGGTTCGAAAGGGGCTGGGGAGAAGCAAAACAAAAAAAATACGCAACGGAAGTGGATAGACTACGATAACAGGGGGCTGCTCATCTACCTCAAACCTATCATATCAAAATGAATCGCTCACGAGTAATCTTATCGTTTATCTCTACCGTTTGGATCGGTTTGGGTTTGGGAGGAAGTGAATTTTTCTTCGCGAACCCGCTTTTTGCTCAGTCCTCGCCGATTTTACAGTTGCGACCCGACGGACCGCTCGCGCCGATCCATGCGTTTGAGTTTTCGGCCGACGGAAAGACACTTTATGCAGCCGGGGACGAGAAATTGGTCCAGGTTTGGGCTCGAACCGGCAATCAACCGTTTGTCCGATCGCACGCCAAATCGCGACGCCAGCGAATCGGCCCCGGACCGCTGGGAACGATCCACACCATGTCGCTGAGTCATCCGGATCGCTACCTCGTCACTGGCGGGGTCGGCACCTTCGAGCAACATGCTGGGTTTTCTGAGAATGGCATCATGATTCCGCCTTTTGGTTGGTCACGCCAAACACTGGACGAAATCGGGTCGGTTACGCTCCATGATCTCGAAAAAGACGAATCGGTTTTGATCAAAACGCATCCTGGTTACGTCCTAGCGACTCAGTTGGTGTCGATCGATGATGCGGGCACCTATTTGGTGACGATCGGAAACGACCAAGACGCCACCGATTGCAAGGTTTTGGCGAAGACACCGCTCAAAAGGTCATTGCGAGTTTTTGATGTTCCAAGTGGCAAACTTCGATTCAAGTGGGACATTCCTGCGACAGCAATCGCCCCCCAGCTTTTGGCTTGGTCGATGGAGAACGCTCGGAGCATCGAAGGGCTCCGCATCGCCGTCAGTTTCGCGAGCGGGAACTCAGGCGATGGGATCGATTTGTTCACTCCCGGTAACGAAACGCCGATACGTATTGCCGAACCGCTTGGCTTGGCTTTTGACCGTTTGGGTGATCCCGATCGGCTTTGCGTCGCATCGAATCGGTCGCTCGCCATCTATCGCACGTCGGATGCATCGCTCCAGCGCCGCATCCATTTGAGTCAACTGCTTCAGCCATCCGAATACATTTTTTCCCTTCGCACGATTGCTGGCCAACCTGGAAGCGTTGCAATAACCACCCGTAATTTGGCCATTGCGGATTCGCCGCATCGTTTGAGGTTGGTGTCACTAGAAACGGGCAACGCTCTCCTGCAGAGTCCGATCGATCTTGGCCGAAGACAAAACCCGCAATTAGCCGTCGATCAACGTGGAACCATCCTGGCAGCCACCGCCGACGTCACCGAGGGCATCCAGCTTTTTGATTTATCGCGGTTAAAAAAAGGTGATCCTCAACCACTGCAAGTCCTGAAACCCGAGTTCGAACCGATCATCGACGCGACTTTGGTGATCGATAAAAATGAAAAGTTGTTGCAGTTTAAACTCGTAGAGCGGCCAACGCCGCAAACACGTGGCCCAGGCTTCCCGCCTGGGACCACATCGCCCCCCGGCGAGAAGCCTGGGCTACGTTCAGAAGAAAGTGAGTTGAAAACCTACCAGTTAGCGGATAACGCGTTGCAGGAAGTCAATGCCACGAATTGGGAAGATTTTGACGTACCACTAGCATTTTTCAGAAAAGAGAACACGAACCAATACGTGGCAAAAGTGACGGTGGGCGGCAATCCGTTTGGCGAAATCCATATTGCCTCCTCCATGCCACCGGTTGCCAAAATCTTGCGTAGCAAAGTACTCGATGGAAAACCGTTGGCGGCAGTCGGTTATCTGCAAAACGCCAATGAAGCCCAATCGACACTGTCGTTGTTCGATCCCGAAACCGGCAACGAACTTCGGCGGCTGAGCGGACATCATCAAACGATTACATCGCTGCGGTTCTCCGAAGATCATCAACATCTTACCAGTGTTTCTGCGGATGGAATGGTCTGCGTTTGGTACCTTGGGGATCTTGTCGATCTGATCGGAAAACGGTCTGCGATTCGCTCGGTCAAATGGTGTTGTGATGGCGAGTCGATCGTTGTCAGTGAGATGGATGAAAATGCGGCATCAAGTAAACTCAAGCCGAGCCAACTCAAACCGGGTGACGTTTTACTCGGCATGGTTGGTCAAGACGGATCGCTTCAACCGTATTCCGATCCAGAAGAGTTTTTTCAGGCGATTTCCTTCCTGAAACCTGGCGATGACGTGAAACTTCGAGTCGAACGGAATCAGCAACAAATCGATGTCGCGGAGGAATTGGGCCAAGCGACAGACGAACGCAAACCGCTGTTTTCGTTTATCAGTAGTCGCCGTGATCGTGTGGGCGACCTCGCCTGGTTGGCTTGGACGCCGTCGGGGCCATTCCAGTCGAGTGGTCCAGAGATTGAAGCGAAAGCGGGGTGGCACTTCAACCCCGAAACACCCGAAGATTCGGTCCGGTTTGCGCCCTTTGCCCAATACCGTGACCAGTTCTCGGGAGATTCTTTGGTCGACGAACTGCTCGCCAATAATCGTATACCCGATGTCTGGCCGCCCTTTGTCGATATTTCGATGGTCGCTCGTGTGATCGATGCCGCTGGCAATACGGTGGATGCCGAAGGCGACCTGTACGAAGTCCTCCAACAACCAGACCAAATTTTGGTTTCCGTTCCCGGTGCCCCGGCCAACTCTATCCGCAAAGTGACCGTATCTCTCGACGAACATCCCGCGGTCTCGCTATCTCGGTCGGAGCAGGACGCGCAGATTTGGACCGGCAAAATTCAGGGCGAATTACAACCTAATTTCTACTCTTCCCTCTATGTGACCGCACATAGTGATCGGCTGCCTGATGGATTGAAACGGCAATCTTGGGTTGTCTCGTTGGCCGCATCGGAGCCCGTGGACGTCGACGTCGACGCACCTGGAATCGATGAACTGCGGCCTCCCGAACGAGAGTTTACGCCACGAAAACTGCGTTTAACGGCACTCAATCCGTTAGCTCCGTCGGACGCAGATCCAGAAACGGATCAGCAATGGTTCGAACTTGAAGCGAGTGTCGATGCCGATGAAATCGAACCGCTTAGCAAGTTTTCGGGCTTGCGGAATCGAGACGCCGTTGATCTTGAGGATGTCACCGTCAATGGCAACCGTGTCACCGCTCGAGTTCGTTTGCCGCTCGGTGAAAGTATCGTTGCTCTTCAAATGAACTCGGGTGATCAAGTGATCGAGTCGCCCGTCGTTCAAGTCAAGGTCAAGGATCCACCGACCATCGAGTCGCTGACCAGTGGTATCAATGATCAGAATCAGGGTTCGATTTCCTTGCTTGTAAAGTCGAACCAAGGCCTAGACAAATCGAACATTCGGCTGCGCGTCAACGGCATCATTACGACGAACTGGGACTTCGAGTCAGCTGCAAATGCGGAAGGTGAGAACGAATGGTTGGTCGTTGTCGATTCGCTTCCTCTTTCGGTTGGCGTCAATCGAATTGATCTCGAGCTTCGAGATGATGAGAATGAAGTCTGCCAGCGAAAGAGTCTCTCGCTGGTCGCGATGCCGCTACCGGAACAACCAAAGATTATCTTAAGTCTAGCGAATGGTGCCACGTTTGATTCGCCCACGATTTCGATTGCTGCAAACATCGAGTGCGCGGATCTCGATCAGGTCCGTTGCAGGATCAACGATAATGAAATACCTGTCGAATTGCCTTCTTCGCCAGAGTCAAAAACACATTTGACCATCATTGAGATTCCATTGACGCTTGGTGTCAACCGTATCTCCGTAACGGCAGAAGCCAAATCGGGGCTGACCGATCGGGTGACGCGGATGGTTTCTCGGATTGAGCGACCGGTAGAATTGGTCGCCGAGCGTTTTGTTGGATCGGAAGCGTCAGCAGTTGAACTGCAATTGTCGGAGCGAAATTCGTTTTCAGCATCGGCGGCGTCGACAACGGCGACCGGAACGATCGAAGGCTACGTGCGTTTGCCCTCCTCATCCGACATCGACAAGGAAACTCCGAAGACCGTTCGTGCTTGGGTGAATGGGTTTCTACAATCGGTCGTAAAGCTTGATGTGAGTGAAGACGCTGACGTGCTTCGCTTTCAAATTCCAGTGCTTTTATCGCTCGAAGAGAACCACGTGTTTCTTGATTTACCCGGTCTCGTCGAGGATGAAAGCTCTTTGGCACATGTCACGCTCGACTGCAATAATCCGTCAAAGGATCAAACCTTGCATCTATTGATGGTGAGTACCCGAGTCCCATGGACGAAGCGGAAGGAGTTTGAAAAACAGGTGCTCAATTTACTTCGTGTGGAAGATGAGAAGATGCCTGCATTCAACCGAGTCATTAGTGGTGCACCGGTTTATCCAGCATTGACGGGCGACATTTGCCGATCGGACAACGTTCGTCAACTCATTCAGCAATGTCGGTTCGAACTAGCCGGGACGCAGGCATCGAACAATACCGTGCTGCTGTTTTTTCACGGAGAGGAACTCCGCTCCGCAGACGGGCAATTGTGCTTGATGACCCGTGATGCTCGGCCCGATCGTGCTTTCACCGACTCGAACTTAATCACAAGTCGCTACCTCGGTGAGCAACTCGAAGGAATCCGCTGTGCCAATTTAATTTTTCTTGACGTCACAGAGCATATCGAGTCGGCATCCGTTGCAACCGCCGGCGATCCATCGCAGCCAAGTTTGGGGATTTTGCGAATGGTTCGCGATGCCAAAGTCGGTAATTTGGATTCGCCAATGCTACTCGATCAAGTTCGCCGGGTGATACCTGAAGTCGGTGAATTGGGGCAACTCACACGTGCACTTCAATCCGAGCAGCTTCGCCGGACGGGCGTCGTCATCAACGACAGTATCCCGATGGCAATCGAACGCATGCGGATTAACGAGTAACGCAAGGCGGCTGGGGACGTGAGAGGTACAACATGCGTAAACGCTTGTAAACGAATATGGTTTTTCCAGGCATGGCATGGCAAAGAGAATCTTCATTTAGGATTCGCAACCCAAGGGGGTGGTTTGTCAGCATGAACTTGATACGCTCCGTCAAACGGAGGTAAGCTCCAATGGCGTGAATTGAAGGAATTCTGGGACGTGGCTATCGGCCTGTCGATTTAATCGTTTAACGCTTAGCCGAAGGCGTCAGCTTTTCCAAAAGCGGTCGCCTATGGCTTGGCGTCAAACAATAAGTCGAGTCAAACCGATTAAATCGACAGGCCGCTATCGCCAAAACGGCTAATGAATCATCCGGGTTAGGGCGTCAAAAAAAAATCTCGGTTGAGAGAAGACTCAACCGAGATTCATTTCATCTTAGGTTTCAACACAAGAACTTAGAAAGTTCGTTGCCATTCGAGTCGGAACAGATCGCTGTACCAACGATCGTTGGTCCAATTGTGGCCATAGCCAACATAGATCGAATTTTGATCTTGGTTGTAACGTAAGCCATACTTTCCGTTGACAATCGTATCACCGGTCGCATCTTCGACCGTATTGACATTCGGATCCAAGCTAGTGGTGACACCGTCAAGTACTGTCCATGCTACGATTTCCGTCAACAGCGTCAACTTCTTCGGTTGGCAACATGAACCGCCGCGGAACAGTTCGTAACCTAAGCCCACGCCTCCACGAAGGATGTTCGCGTCCTGGCTCGCCAAGTTCGGGTTGCTGATCGTGGCTGGATCAAGCGTTACGGCATCGAGTGTTTGCCAATCGTTGATTTCCGAGAAGAACCACAATTTTGAAGTCAGTTGTTGGTCGTACAACAAGCCAAGATCGATCGTTGTGTTACCCGTTCCGATGGCTCTAAGTGGTTCACCCGTGGGAAGAGTCGTTCGAAGTTGGAATGTCAGATGTTCATTGGGACAATCGATAAGCCCCCAGCGGAAGCCGGCGCTAATGTCACCTGCACCGCGCTGTGTGCCATCGGTGAAGCCGGCTTGTCCACCAAAGTTGATAGGGCCGATCCAGCGGATGGGAACGTCGATAAAGATGGACAATCGCTCGCGGAGTGCAACTTCGATGTAAGTCGAAACCTGTTCGAGATCGACATCGGCCGAACCCAAGCCACCGCCGATGCCTACACCGCCGCCGCCGCCGCCGCCACCACCGCCGCCGCCGCCGATACCGCCGTCTGGTGGACCGTCACCACCGAAGGCTCCGAGCGATGGATAGAGGAATTGGCCGCGTGATGGCTTGTTCGCACCCGTCATATTGTCGTAACGAAGACGCACTCGCGTTTGGATCTTTGCGCTCTCGATGTAACCAGGAGTAACGAAGGAATCGGAGAACGCCAGCGATCCTGCTCCGCCCGACCCAAAATTGGTCGCCAAACCAGAGGACAGATTGACATCAGTGATTGGCGGCGAAAAGTCACTCGGTGACAGCAATGACTGCGAAGGAACGGACTGGGAATCCGCGTTGCTAGATGTTTCAGGGATCGCTTGCTGAGGCGCGGGGGTCACGGGAGTCGCCGGGGAAACATGTTGATCGGGAGCCCGGTAGTAGTCTGCACCGGAATATTGTGTATCCGATGGCACACAGGGAATCACCTGTTGTACGGGTGCACAGGGGTCGCAGATCGGCTCACAGCCCGTTTGGGCCTCGACCACACTTCCGCTGAATCCGATGGAGATTGTCCCCATAATGGGAGCGACGAGGAGAGAAATCCACCTGCGTCTTTTGTGTTGAAACTTCATTGGCCTTCCTTGTTCTATTTTGAGACTGCATTCGCAATTGCCGAGCAACCCGTAGGAATGATCCCACTTGGATCGCATCCGATCGATCACTGTTTGAATCGTCCCCCGCGGTGCCGATTGTTTAGTACAAAGTTGGGGGGTGCGGTTTTAGCGAGTTTTCCGGCGAAAGACAGGGCAAATGGGCAAACTTTAATGCCTGTGGCGTTTGGGGCATAAGAGATTTTCAAAGTCGCCATTGAGTCGTCGTTCGATGGTAATGGAAGTCGCTCTCTCTCTCAATTTGGTGTCGTAAATAACGGCTATAGTAAACGAATGAACGAAGACGCATCAAAAACCGTGAACCCCTATCTGCCGCCTTCCGAATTTAGCGAGTCCAAACTTGCTGATCAGGATAAACCGGACGTTCCGCCATCGTCCGTGATGAAGATTTCTGGAACTTCTACCAGAGAAGAGATGATTCACACGCTCGGGAAACCGGTCCAAGTGATGTCGACATTGTTCTTTGGTTCCGTGCTTATTGCCATGCAACTATTTAATCTTTTTAATCTATTCCCAACAAATTGGCACTCTCTAGAAAGTTGGGTCGCATCGGTTTTCTTTCTTTTGGTTACCGCTGGGATCGTCTACGGCACCGTGCTTCGCAACTCGGGGAAACATCGTGCCGAGCGGATGATCCACAGGTCTCCGTGGTTGGGCGATTCGGTTCATGGTAACTACGACGGCACAGCGATCGAACTGCACTACTCCGGAATCCGTTTTTGGGCCGCTTTGATCTCGGGCCGTAGCGAAGTCAATTCGAGTGGCTACAAGGATCAGCTATGGGGCTATCCGATTATCGTGACCGCCAGTCAATTCGAGGATGCACATTGGTGGCGAAGGCTTTCGATTCGGCGTAGTGCTTTGATACAAATTCAACCACCGCTGGTCAGCAACGATGTAGAGGAAGCTACGTTAAACCGCGTGCCCAACGGGCTGCGTGTTGCTGCGGAACGCGGGGCGTTGCCCAAGCGGTTTAACGATGGATACCGAAGCGTGGCGTACCGAATCGGAACCTGGAAACATAGTCTTTTGTCTGGCAATGCCAATCGCTTGGGAATGGCCGTTCGAGTCATCCTGGGGACAATCGCCTTGGTGCCTGGCGTGTGGCTGTTATGGATGGCTTGGGATTTGTACTGCTCGACAACGTGGACTCCTTATTGGACGGCACACTACAACCGTGTCGCCCCACCTCTTTGGGCAGGTGGCGGAATCGCAACGCTTGTCGGATTGATTTTGGTCATGCCTGCGATCGTTGGAATTTGGCTGAACCGTCGCAATGCTCCTTTTGGAGACGCGACATCAAAGGCGACCGCGATGTTGATATGCGATCAATTTGTCTTCCTGCAACAAGACTCCACCGCGGTCCAGTGTGATTGGTCACACATCCGACACGTTCGCGGCAATCGATATGGATTGATATTTCAGTTTAACAACCGGTATCGGTTCTTTGTCCCACGTATTGCTTTTGCAAGTTGTGATGAGTTTTCGAAGGCGTGTCGGCATGTCGAGCAAGTGTTTTCGTCGCCGAATTGAGGGCGTGTGAAGTCGGTTCGGGTGGTTCTTGCGTCGAGTGGTTTGTGGTAAGATTTCCTGCTAATTCTGCTGGATGAAAGGCATCGTCGCTTGGTAATCTTCAGCGCTACCATTGGGGTAGCAAATGAACAATCGAGTCGTAACTTTTTTGGAAGGTTCAATCAATGGCACAAAGACAACTCAACGTGGGACTTATCGGCGGTGGCGGCGGAGCGTTTATTTCTCATCCTCATCAACGGGCGATTCATTTTGACGGGACGCGGCGAGTCACCGCAGCGGCACTGCATCCCGATCCCGAGACGGCGATGAAAGAGGCTGAGAATTGGGCGTATCCACTAAAAGGTTATCGCAGCTATGACGAAATGATCCAAGAAGAATTGAAGAAGCCGGTGGGTGAACGTATCGACTACGCGCTCATCGTTACCCCCAACCATGTCCACTTTGATCCGGCGATGAAGTGCGTCCAAGCCGGCATCCCGGTCATGTGCGAGAAACCTCTAACGGTTTCTCTCGAAGAGTCCGACAAGTTGGTCGCGGCGGTCAAAGAAAACAAGGTACCCTTCGGTGTCGCTCATACTTACCTTGGACACTGGACCACTCGCTTTTCGCGTTTCATTGTCAAGAGCGGATTGTTAGGCGATGTTCGGTGGGTTGATTCACGATACCTGCAAGGATGGATGGCCGATCGAACCGAGGATACCGGCAACGTACAAGCCGAATGGCGCGTCGACCCGAAGAAGTCGGGTGCTAGTAACTGCGGCGGTGACATCGGGACTCACGCTTTGATGCAACTTCGCTTTGTCACCGGATTGGACGTCACTCGAGTGCAAGCCCATGTCGAAACGTTCGTAGAAGGCCGAAAGCTCGATGACCATTTCACGACCTACTGTGAACTTTCCAATGGTTCGAAAGCACTCGTCCGGGCAACTCAAATTGCGATTGGTCACAAGAACAATTTGGGAATCGAGGTCAATGGATCGAAGGGAACCCTGCTTTGGTCGCAAGAGTCCCCTGAGGAATTGACGATTATGCTGGCGGGACAACCCGATCGAACGTATTTCCGCGGCGGGGTATCGCCAAACGATGGATTCCTCGGGGATGTTCCTCAAGATTTGCTCGATGAGCCGCAAGTCCCACCTGGACATCCCGAAGGATTCCACGATGCGTTTGCTCGGCTTCATCGCTGTTTTGAACAAGATGTGCGAGCCTATCTCGATGGCAAACCATTCCATTGTGATGGAAATAAGTATGCCAATGTCGAAGATGGACGGATGGGCATCGCATTCATCGCTGCAGCAATCGAGAGTTCGCAAGCCGATGGTACTTGGACGGATGTCGCATTGACGGCAAATTGACGCCCCATGGGTACCCCATGAGTGTCGGCAATCGCAATTGATCTTGGCCGGTATTTGTTGGTACAAGCGAGTTTTGCTAGATCCGTCTCTCGCGTTAGGCAAAGCTCGCATGAACTATCTCAAACCGAAACGCCCCACAGTCTGTCTCGCTTTTTGCTTCTCGGCTGGAGTTTTTCTGTCGTTATTCGCAGGTTGTTCAGCAGAATCCGAATCAGGCCGATCGGAGCAGGCTCATGCCGAACCGGCATCGGAACGCGATTATGTCGCCGATGATTTCGCGCCATCGATTCCTGTTGAAATGCCTCCACCAGCTGCGGAGGCGATGCCACTCGATTACCCTCCGGCCATGACGGCCCCAAGCATGACGGCCCGTAGCATGACGGCCCCAAGCATGACGGCCCCTGGATCGGCTAGCACGGTGCGTGTTGCTCCCCATCCGTCGGCCCCTAGCGAGAGTGCGTCATCCGTCAGGATGGAAATGTCGGTGCCTCCATCCTTCGAGGTGCAACCCGAAGCCGCCCGCATCGCAGGAGCCCCGAATGCAGGGGCCCCGAACGCAGGGGCTCCGAACGAAAAAGCTCCGAACGAAGACGGCTTCGCGACCGTTCAGGTTTTTTATGCAACCGACCGTGATCGCAGCCCGATCGAACTGTCAAATTATCAGCTCAGCGGACAAACCACCGCATTTGTAGGTTTGACCGGTATGGCACTGCTGCTCTTCGCGTTTGGCGCAATGAGTTGGCTTCGTGGGCGAACGCAGGCGGGCAATCTGTCGATGCTAGCTGGCGGCCTACTGGGATGCTTGGCCGCAGCGATGGTGGTACTTGGGCAATCAAACATTGAAAAGCATGGTGTCACTTACACGTCGGATCGCGGTCAACTGGTTCGCGGCGTTTGTGAGGTGACGGTGCCCGATTCGCATCAGCGTGGCTTGGTGGAACGCCCCAGCTTGCTGCATTTTGAAGTCCGCGAAGATCAGCAAAAACATGTGGTTCTAACCAGTGCGATTGAATTGGGGAAAACCGATTTCCAACAACGGATGTCCAGCATGATCGCGAAGTCACCCGAGCGTGACTTGTTGGTATTCATCCATGGCTACAACGTCGACTTCGAATCCGCCGTATTGCGAACGGCACAGATCGCGGTCGATTTGCCATTTGAAGGGGTTCCGGTTTGTTACAGTTGGCCGAGTCAAGCGTCGTTGATGGGATACACCATCGACGAGAACAATTCGGAATGGACGATCTATCATCTGAAACAGTTCTTACTGGAGTTGGCCGAAGAGAGTGGTGCGGATTCTATCAATGTGGTCGCTCACAGCATGGGCAACCGGGCGATGACGGCCGCGATTGAGCAAATTCGATATGAGCTTGATCCTCGTGATCGCGATTCCGTGCCGATGTTCGACCGCATCGTGCTGGCGGCTCCCGATGTCGATGCGGATCGATTCCGTCGCGATTTGGCTCCGGCTCTATTGGAGGTATCCAACCAAGTGACGCTGTATGCCTCCTCCGACGACCAAGCATTGATCGCATCGAAAACCGTCCACGGCTATCCACGAGCCGGAGAGAGTGGCGCAAACATCGTCGTCGTCCCAGGTGTCGAAACGATCGATGTTAGCGGAATCGACTTGAGCCTCCTCGGGCACAGTTATTACGGCGACAACGAATCGATGCTTCGCGATCTTTACGAACTCGTTCGTAAAGGATTGCCCGCCGCTAAACGAAACATGCTGCTAACCCGCCGCGACGGAGAGCAAATTTATTGGCAATTGGCCCAGCAGCCATCTCGCGTGCTTCGATAGGCCGTCAAAATCAATAACGTTTACGCTTGCTGTACCGCCCTCGGCGCAGTCGGGGGAGCGACCGTTGCCCTTAAGGCGTTCGCGAGGGAGGGGGCCCGTAGAGCCTTGCACGAAGTACATCGTGGCACCCCCTCCCGAACGGCGGCTTGACGCCGCGTTCGACCTCCCCCAAACGAAGTTTGGGAGAGGGGGTTAAGTTGTGGACTCAGATCAACGTAAGAACGGAATGATCCGTTTATTAGGTGAGTTAAATGTAAACGCTATTTTTCATGACGTCCTTAGTCAACAGCCTACTCACTGCATTTTACATTCTCTGCTTGGCGGATTTTCAAATCAACGCTGAGCCAATAGACTGTCCAGCAAACACAACATTGGACACACGTTAAAGAAGCCTCATGGGAACCCAAACGATCAACTGCAGTGAGAAACTGAAACAGGTGCGGGGCGAGATTGGTCAATTGGTCGTAGGTCAGCAGAGCCTGATTGATCGCTTGTTGTTGGCGCTTCTTTGCGACGGTCATGTGCTACTCGAAGGCGTTCCTGGAATCGCCAAAACATTGACCGTGAACTGTCTCGCCCAGGCGATTCATGCTGATTTCAGCCGAATCCAATTCACTCCCGACTTGTTGCCGAGCGACTTGACCGGCACGTTAGTCTATGATCCTCGCAATCATACGTTCAGCCCCGAGAAAGGGCCGGTGTTCGCAAATCTGCTGTTGGCAGACGAAGTCAACCGCGCTCCCGCGAAGGTCCAGTCCGCGTTACTCGAAGCGATGCAAGAGAAGCAGGTGACGTTGGGCAAGGAAACCTTCAATCTTCCTTTGCCGTTTCTTGTGCTTGCCACGCAAAACCCGATCGAACAGGAGGGCACCTACGCGCTGCCTGAGGCGCAGGTGGACCGATTTATGTTCAAATTGAAGATCGGCTACCCGTCGATGGACGAAGAATTGCAAATCATGCAGAGGATGGCGACGACCAAGGCTGCCTACAAGATTCAACCCGTTCTCACGATCGATGAACTGATGCGAATGCGTGAGTCCCTGGAGGCGACCTTCTTGGATGAGAAAATCGAGCGTTATATCGTCCGTCTGGTCGACTGTACGCGGCATCCTCGTCAATATGGAATGGACATTGATCGCTATCTTCGTTTCGGTGCGTCCCCGCGAGCGTCCATTTACCTTTCGCTCGCGGCGCGAGGCAACGCATTGATGCAGCAGCGGGATTACACGGTTCCCCAAGATGTCAAGGACGTTGCGCATGATGTGCTGCGTCATCGATTGGCAATCTCCTATCGCGCCGAAGCCGAATCGATCACGTCGGATGACCTGCTCGACCAAATGTTGTCGACCGTTCCTGTGACGACATCATGATCCAAAACACCGCTACTCAATTGTCTCTACTCGAACTTCGCTGTCGCCGACCGGTCGAGCACCTGTTGGCGGGGGAATACCGCAGCGTTTTTCGCGGCCAGGGGATTGAGTTTGAGGATGTGCGTCAATATCAACCAGGCGATGACGTTCGTGCGATGGATTGGAAGGTGACCGCGCGGACGGGTGAGCCTCATATCCGCAGGTACATCGAACAGCGTGAGCAGTTTCTTTACTTGCTCGTCGATGTCTCCTCGTCGATCCTGACGGCATCAGGTGGACAAAAACGAGCCATGATCGCGGAACTCGGTTCGATGTTGACGATGGCAGCACTACGCAACAACGATCGAGTCAGTTTGATTCTGTTTTCCGATCATGTTGAGTTGATGGTGCCGCCTGGCAAAGGTTCGTCGCATGCCTTACGCATTATGGATGCGCTGCTGAGTTTTCAACCGGAGGGTCGCCAGACACAATTCGCAGACGTGTTATCCCACTTTGGCCACATTGCTCGTAAACGTTCGATCGCGTTTGTGATTTCTGACTTCTTTGCCGATGACTATCTCGAAGAGCTCCGAGCACTTTCGATCCGGCACGATGTCAATGCTGTGAATGTGCTCGATCCGGTGAGCCAATTGTCGTCATGCACCGAGTTGGTTCAATTGCAGGATGCCGAATCGGGAACCAGCCGGTATATCGATTTGCGAAGCCGCCATCAACAGGGCAGCAAACACCACGTGACACTGCAAGAGGAGATGCTTCAAAGTGGCGTTGATTTGATGGAAATCGCGGTCGGAGAGGATTGCGTGACCGCCCTGACAAGCTTTTTTCGTTCCCGACAACGACGCGTGGCTAACGAAACGGGTGGATAACGGTCGTTGGTCAGGTGTTTTGGTCGCTGTGGCCAGCAATCGATGTGACCATGCGATCAGAATCAAACACCAAGGCTCTATACCATCATGAATCGTTGTTGCTAGAATGGCTGTATGACAGCCAAACCATTAAGCGAAATTGAGAGTGGAGTGGAGACTTATCGGGAAGATCATCCGTAGAAAAATGCCGCTAAGAAATGAGGGCACGTCCGTACAACCTACTGCGCGGATGACTTCATCCTCGCAACCGGCGATGCGATTAAAAGGCAAATCCGTTGGGGTTGCTTTTAGTGTGTTCGCACTGCAGCTATGCCTATTGACAACATCCGCCGAGGCTGCGGATCTTTCTGGGGTTTCGGTTTCTGGGGTTTCGGTTTCTGGGGTTTCGGTTTCTGGGGTTTCGGTGCGGTTTGATCCGGCTCGAGTCCAGCCAGGGGACGTTTGCGCGTTGATCGTGGAAATGGACCGTGAGACGTTTGGGGGGTTCGAGTTGCACGTTCCCTCGCACCCGAACCTTCATCTTGTGTCTATCGAGCGGTTTCCGGTGTCGTTGAAGGACGGTCGGTATCAACAACGCCAATGTTGGTGGTTGCAGCCACTCGCGTCTGGGACCGTGGTAATCAGCGACGTCCAGGTCGAGCTGACCGATTCCAATGGAACCGAGACCATTGCCTTGCCCTCGGTGACACTTGACGTGGTTCCGCTTGAGTCGATGGACCTTAGCGATGCCCCCGAGCCATTACCCCCTGCGGTTGATGACCACGATGCGACCTCTTTGGGAATTCGCTATTTGACGGTTTTCCTGACGGGGCTTCTCCTCTTGGTCGCGGCTGCCCTCTACCGAAAGCGTCCGCGAACCTCGATGGCGAGTGGCGATGTGCAATGGGACCCGATGGTCGATGCTGTTGAACAGTTGCAATCCGGTTCGGTTCCGTTGCATTTATTGGAACAGATTTTGGCGCATCGTGGTGGTGACTTATCGCCGCAACTACGCTGCGAAATCGAGCAATCCGTCTATGGGAAACGGCGGGAACCAGCGGTGCTTCTTGATTTATTGCGTGAGGAGACGATGCAATGAGCTTTGCGTATGCTTGGCTATTGCTACTCACGCCGATTCCTATCGCGTTGACTTTGCTGTGGCGTCATCAGCGTGGAAGTCTATCGGTGCCGTCACTAAAGCAGTGGGACGATAGCAACCGGGGTCGCGCTCGCTACCTTTGGATTCCGCCGACACTTCGCGTCGTTGGTTTTACTTTACTGCTCATTGCATTGGCACGCCCGCAGGCTGGTTCGACGCATTCCATGCAAGTTTCCGAAGGCATCGCCATCGAACTATTGGTCGATGTGTCGAGCAGTATGAGTATGGAGATGAGGTTCGCTGAAGGTGCGTCGCGTAGCCGCATTGACGTAGCCAAGGAACTGGTTGAACGATTTATCGCAGGGGATGGAAACGAATTGCACGGACGCGAAGGGGATTTGTTGGGGCTGATCACATTCGCGCGGTATGCCGATACGCGAAGCCCGCTCACTTTTGGTCATGACGCACTGTTGGAGCTGGTCCGCGATCTCGAAATCCAGGACCGTCCGAATGAAGACGGAACCGGCTACGGCGACGCATTGGCGATCGCGGCGGCGCGATTAAAGCAACTTGATGATCCCGAGATCCGCCAGATGCAATCGTTGGAGGGCGAGATCGCCAGCCGCGTCATCATTCTGCTGACCGATGGCGAAAACAATTCAGGCCAACACATGCCGGTGGAGGCGGCGGGTCTCGCAAAGGAGTGGGGATGCCGTGTCTACTGTATCAGTCTTGGCGAGCGACCACGTGACTTTTCCGGCCAATCGGTGGAATCCTCGCAGCTCTCGGAAGCCGAACGGGTACTTGAGCATATCAGTCAGGAAACAGGCGGAGTGTTTCGAACAGCCTTCGATTATGATTCGCTATTGGCCGTTTATGCCGAGATCGATCAACTCGAACGGTCCCGAATTGCGACTCGTGAGTATTCTCAAATTGCCGAGTGGTTTTGGTTTCCCTTGGCCGCTGCCTTGCTAATACTCTTGCCTGCACTATTGATCGAAGCGACTTGGTTGAGGACAGTGCCATGAGCCCGATCACGTTCCAAAACCCGGTTCTGCTATCACTGCTGTTGCTGCTGGTCCCGTTGGCGATTCTGATGAAACGTGCGCGGCAACGTCGTGATGGGGTGTTGACGCAAATGGGGGCTGACGACTCGCTGCGGCGAAGTGTTTGGCCAGATCGCATTCGGCTCTTTTCGGTCGCGCTACTGATCCTTGCACTTGCTCGTCCCGGCTACAGTCCACAGCGGTTTTCGATTTCGAAACGAGGACGCGATGTTGTGTTTGTCCTTGATGTCTCACGCAGCATGTTGGCTGAAGATGCCTATCCGTCTCGCTTAGAAGCGGCGAAGAATGGCATTCGCGATGCATTGGCTCATTTTCAATCCGAGCGAGCGGGGTTGGTTATCTATGCCGGCAGCGCAAATATCCTCTGTCCACTGACGTATGACTATGACTTCGTTCGTTTCATGTTGGACCAAGCGACCACGCGAGCGGTTGATTTCGGCGGTACCACACTGTTGTCAGCCGTCGAAAAATCGACTGGCAGCATGTTGTCGGATGATCGACAGGGGATGCAAGATCTCGTCGTTCTTACCGATGGTGAAGATCATGACGCCGACAATCGTCGGGTGGCTCAAATTCTCGGTGAGCACGAATTGGGATTGCTGGTGATCGGCCTCGGTGATGCCAACTCAGGCTCTCGAATTCCAATCAAAGACGACGAGGGGAAGACGGTTTATGTGAAGCATGCGGATCGAATTGTGACAACTCGATTGAATGATGAAGGTTTACGAGAGTTGGCATCACTTTCTAGCGATGCCGTGTATCACCCCGTTGGAACCGCCGCGTTTGACTTGGCTGACATGTATGCCGAGTACGTTGTCGACAAACCGGTTTCGGGAACCTCAGGTACCGATACTTACACGGTTTATCGTGAAGCTGGATTTGCATTGATCGTCTTCGCATTGGTCCTCTTGATGTATGCCGAGCGAATGATTGCCAAGGCACGCCTCGTGGCGATGGTCGTGATCGTCCTACTTTCCACAACGCTTGGGGCAACTTTGCAAGCAGCCGATCCGCGGACGCAGCAGCAATTCGGTGTGGCGATGCAGTTGCAACAGCAAGGTCAGTATGAGGAGGCGTTGGAAGCCTACTCCGCTTTCGAGGCCGAATTGCCGAGCGGTCAGTTGTCGCTTTCCGAATGTGCGTCTTTGGAGTTTAATCGAGGAATGTGTCACTTGGCCCAGGCGGAAGCCGTTGCCGAGTCAGAGCCGCGAACGGCACTTTTGATGGCACGCCAGGCTCAGTTGGCGTTCCTGGCCGCTCGCCGAATGCGTCCTTCCTTTCAACGGTCCGCGTTGAGATTGGATTCCACGGCACAATTGATTACGGGCTACGAGGCCCGCATCGAGGAAGAGGATACTCGTAATCAGGAATTACAAGACCAAGTGCAACAGCTTGTCGATCGACTGCGGGAATTGCAGCGTACACAGGTCCAGCTGCGAAGCGAAGTCCCGCCGCGGAGGACGCCACCGAGGTCACGACAACGGGGGCGAGCGAATCCTGCCCCGCCAACAAGCGAACCGGAAACGGCTCCCGAGGACTCCCAGCGATTCGCTGACACACAGAGACTTCTGCGACAGGAAGGAGTTGCGATTGAAGAGCAAATGAAATCGCTTGACCAAGCGATGAGGCCAGCGGGGATGGAAACCCAAGCCGCTCCAGCCAGCTTCCTGGAACAGCCTCTCCGTTTGATGGCCGAGGTGGTCTCGGCGCAAGAGCGTGCGGAGAAGATGCTTGCACGATGGGACACCTGGGACGACGCACGCGATCAACAGCAAGTGGCGGTACAGAAAATCCAAGAGATTCTTGATTTGATGGCCAGTGATGAATCGGAGGATTCCGACGAAAGTGATTGGGAGGACGAGGAAGAGGATTGGGACATGATGGAACCGAGCGATTCCGATGAGTCCACGTCGGCATCGATGCAAGGCCAAGGAGACTATGCCAGTGATGCTGCGATGCAGCCATTGCCGTTACCCAACTACTCCGTGGACGATATTTTGCAACAAGAACAAGGCAGCCTACAGTTTCGTCAACAGCAGCGAGCTCAAAGCAACCAAAAAAGCGTGGAGAAAGACTGGTGAGACTCTGCCTCTATACCGCTCTGATGCTTGCGGTTGTGTTTACGGGCCATGCCTGCGCCAATGAAATCGAAGCTGCTGCGGTTGATGCTGCGCCCATTGAGCTAGAGATGAAGGAGCAGTCTTGGTTTACGGACGTGGTGGCAACAGCGATCGCGAGATTTCCAACCGTGGTTCAGCAACCAGACGAATTGCCCAACGACAGGATGAGTGGTGGTGAAGATATCTCACTATTGAGTGTGGACGTTACCACCGTGAAGCAAGATGGGGCCGATGTTTCGGTGGCAGTGATCCGTTTTGTTCCACGTCATTCGGGTTTAGCGGTTTTTCCTTCGTTGACATTCTCCTCGGAGTCGACCTCGTTTCAGACCCAGGCCACTCAGATCATGGTTAGCCAGCCGCAGCGAAGCTCGGAGATGAGCTTTGAGCTTCGTCCAGAGAAACGGGTCGTGTACGTGGGGCAACCGCTACGAGTGGAGGTCACGTGGAAAAGTCAGCTTTCGACCAATCGAATCCGTTCGTTGCGATGTTTTCCCGATTTCTTTAATACCGCTTCGATCGAAACGGTTGTGCCACGCACAACCGCTCCGGAAACGGAACAAATGGGAATGCCATTTGGAGGCCGGCGAATCATTGCCCGGCGCGTCGCTCCGCAGGATTCTCCGCTGCAGCTTGGTGTTGTCACCTGTTCCTTGTTCTTGCGGTTCTCCGAACCTGGGACAGTATCGTTGCCGGCGACGCGGTTGGAGTGTGCTTACCTAAAAGGGGATGGCAGTCACTTCTCTCCCTATGCAGCATATTTTAACAACGGTTTGTTTGAACCGATGTCCTCTTTGAATGCCTTTGATCGGATTTACGCTGAATCACAGCCGATTACATTGGAAGTCCTACCGTTGCCGACCGAGGGACGTTCGGAGAGTTTCAGTGGTTTGTTCGCGCCTTGCGAAGTCGAGGTAACGCTCCGTACCGATAACATTGAAGTGGGGCAAGTGATGGAAGTGGACTTGCGGGTGCGATCCGATTCGCCCCACGGTATGCTGGAACTTCCACCGCTCGATCGACAGCGGAGTCTTCGTGGACGATTTTCAGTGGCGAGTGAATTGGGCCGCAAGTGGTATCCCGACGGAACCGGTTTTCGTGCTCGAGCGAGGCCGTTGACGACCAAGGTAACGGCGTTTCCGTCGCTACAGATTCAGTTGTTTGACCCTGACTCCGGTAGCTACCGTTTCTTGCAGACATCGGCGGTGCCACTGCACGTGCGGGCACGCGATGGACGTGATTATTTTGATATTCGAACCTTGCAAGCTGATGCGACACTGACGGATCAGCCTGCGGGGATCTGGCACAACCGGGAACCGACTAGGATGAATGATACTCTTAACATGATCGTTGGACTCCTTGCCGAGAACGTTTGGATGCTGTTGTTGGCTGGCCCGATTTTATTCGCATTACTTCTCCCTTGGGTAAGAGAGCGGCGAAGGCGAGCGGTTGACGATGCCTACCGCGATTGTGCCAATGCCTATCGGGAACTGCGGAAACGGCCTGACGGAACGGTCGAAAAGTGGAATGCGTTTCAGCATTTCTTGGCGACCCGTTTTTCCGTTCCAGCGGGTGCTTGGACTTCGGGCGATGCCGAGAAGTATCTTCATTCAGTTGGAGTGCCCGAGCAAGAGATCCGTCAAATTCTCGACGCGCACGCTGCCAGCGATGCCGCTGATTTTTCAGCAGAAAAACCGTTGCCCAAGGTTCCTAATCTCGATTCGCTCTCACGCCGTTTGTATGATCGACTCCGCCGCACGGTTCCCCTTCTTGCCGCGGTCATCGCACTTACGCCTGGGGCACTGCAAGCATCGGATTGGTCGGAGGCGCAGTCGCTGTTCGACACGGCAGTCGAATTGCCAACGGGGATGCCAGAAACGGAATCGCTATTTTGTCAGGCTGCGTTGAAGTACGAAGCATCCGCTCGGCAACGCGTCCGCATCGGTGAATCCTGGTTCAACGCTGGAAACGCTTGGTTCCAAGCGGGCGAACTGGGGCGAGCGATCGGCTGTTACCGTCAAGCCGAGATCTATCGTCCCTTTGACGAAGTGATTGAAGAGAACCTGAAAGCAGCTCGCGCATTGACACTCGATGTGGTCGAGCAAGATGGTTCACTCAAGATTTCCTCGATACCGGTTCGCTGGGTCTGCGCCGCAAGCGTTGTCGTATCGATGCTGTTTTGGGGATTGCTGCTAGTTCACGTTCGCTATCGAACGCGAGCCAGTTTGGTCGCGTCGCTGCTGCCGTTGATCGTGACAATCGCCCTCTTTGGAATCTGGTTTGTCACCACTCGTCATGCAGGCAAAGAAGGGGTCGTGGTTGTCAGTGAAATCTACGGACGAAAAGGTCCGGCGTACAGCTACAGCACCGCGTTCCATGAACCGCTCCATGATGGACTGGAGTTCGAAATTGTCGAGCAACGATCTGACTGGTTGCTCGTCGAGTTAGCCGACGGCCGAGAATGTTGGATACCGTCATCGGAGACCCAAGTGATTGAAAACTCTCGTCTCTGAAGTAGCCAGCATTATGTTTGAGCCACGAATCTTCACTAATCCGCACTAATAAAAAAAACAGGACTCGATTAGTGAAGATTAGTGCCGATTTGTGTTCCCAATAAACAATAAGCAGCTTTGACTTCTTGACCTCCGAGTGGAAAAATATCCACGAAGCATCCAGCATTAAGTTTGAGCCACGAATCTTCACTAATCCGCACTCATGAAAAAAACAGGACTCGATTAGTGAAGACTAGTGCCGATTTGTGTTCCCAATAAACAATAAGCAGCTTTGACTTCTTGACCTCCGAGTGGAAAAATATCCACGAAGCAGCCAGCATTAAGTTTGAGCCACGAATCTTCACTAATCCGCACTAATAAAAAAAACAAGACTCGATTAGTGAAGATTAGTGCCGATTAGTGTTCCCAATAAACAATAAGCAGCTTTGTCTTCTTGACCTCCGAGTGGAAAAATATCCACGACGCAGCCAGCATTAAGTTTGAGCCACGAATCTTCACTAATCCGCACTAATAAAAAAAAACAGGACTCGATTAGTGAAGATTAGTGCCGATTGGTGTTCCCAATAAACGATAGGCAGCTTTGACTTCTTGACCTCCGAGTGGAAAAATTTCCACGAAGCGGCCAGCATTAAGTTTGAGCCACGAATCTTCACTAATCCGCACTAATAAAAAAACAGGACTCGATTAGTAAAGATTAGTGCCGATTAGTGTTCCCAATAAACGATAGGCAGCTTTGACTTCTTGACCTCCGAGTGGAAAAATTTCCACGAAGCGGCCAGCATTATGTTTGAGCCACGAATCTTCACTAATCCGCACTCATGAAAAAAACAGGACTCGATTAGTGAAGATTAGTGCCGATTAGTGTTCCCAATAAACGATAAGCAGCTTTGACTTCTTGACCTCCGAGTGGAAAAATATCCACGAAGCGGCCAGCATTCAGTTTGAGCCACGAATCTTCACTAATCCGCACTCATGAAAAAAAACAGGACTCGATTAGTGAAGATCAGTGTTCCCCCAAGCAGCCAAAAATAAAAGCAGGTGAAAGGCATGTGAAAACAAGAAGGTTACGACCTGAGCCGCCTTGTCAATTCGTCCCGAATTGGAGGGCCAAAACGTCCGCTGTCCGAAATGCAAGGCGCTCTCAACGGCCCCTGGAGTGGCCACGCCAACACAAGCCCCAGCGGGCAATGGCCTCAGCGACCTATGGGACCCAAGTAGCAACAACCGCTCTTCAGAGTGCCTCAATTGGAAGCTTCACGCCAGTGATCCTGCAGACTAGATCGGCTTATCGCTCTCCTGCACCGAACCAGAAGCAAAATTCGTCGAGACGGGAAAACGAGACTTCCGTTGCGCGTGGCTGCGGGTTTGGCTGTCTATTTTTTTGGTTGTTGCCTTTATTGGATTTGGCGTTATTGGTGCATTCGTTGCACCACTATTCAATCCGCGGAATCCCCAAGCCGTCGGGCAATTCATGGGGGCAATTGGTATGTTTCTGATTGCACCAATAGCTGGCGTATTGGGATTCCTAATGAATCTCCGACGCAACGGTTGACAGAGTTCAGGTGGGTTGTCAATCAGAGCCATCATGAAACGAACATCCTTCCATTGAGCTTGTCTCGGCGAAGGAAACAACGGGTGGCTACCGAGTTTACAGACTTTCTTCCAAGCGTTCGACGATGTCGTTGCGAATTCGAGCGACGTTGTTGTGGTCCTGGATATCATCAGGCTTAAAGAACAACGGTGTCTCGCCATCGGATTGACGGACCATGTACCAATGCGGAGTCGTGATCGCAACTTCACCTTCCTCCCCAGCGGTGACGATCTGGGGCTCGAATTCACTTTGTGATTGCCCCCAAGCCGATGGCGAAATCAGAGCGTTGTCACTTTCCGCTAATTCAATCAATAGCCGATTCAGCTCGCTCGATACGGTCGCTTGGCTGGTTCGCATCGGGCCATGGCAACTCGACTCCACTCGTGTCGATGCTGCACGACGAATGATAAGCGGCAGGTGGTGATGGCAAGTTCTCAGTGGACCGGCCCGGTGACCGACCCAACCGTTTTGCCCTAACGAAAAACCACTCGCTCCGACGACAACGATAGTTGCCCCGTTTTCTTCCGTAGCCTCTGCGAGCAGATCGATCATCCGATCGATCAATTGGATTTGACACGCGTAGGTTCGCATCCACGAAACCACTTGATCGGGGTGGTCGTTCTTTGTAATTGCGTAAAACGGAGGTGTCGCTTCGTCAAAACACCAAGCTGGAGCTGCAGGGCCAGCATCGGTTAGCTCATCGCAGTCGTCGCCGAGGAGATCAGGGGTGTCCGATGGAGGTTCGAGTTCATATCCGTCCTCGTCTTGGGGGACAAGCCATCGTGGCGCGTCCCAGGCCAGCGCTAAAGCCTGAGAGTGCATCCAAGTCACGCTGGCATCCGAACTGCTTTCCAGATGGTCGAGAAGGGCTGCAAACAACTTCGCCAAATGAGTTTCCTCGATCTCCTCGCACGCTCGATCCTGAACGCTAGGTGGCGTCAACCCTACCAGCACGGTTTTGTCAAAATTGACGTCCAATTGAAGTTTTGGAATCTCTGGTTTGTCGGTGATCAGATCGACGCTTCCCATGGTTTGCCACGCTTCGATCCAAGATCGACTGCCGCTTTCGGTGAACCATTGACGCAAGACTTCGTTGGGATTGCTGTGATTTGCAATCATTCGGTCCCAAACGCTGCCGGTTGCGGCCAGTGAGTCAATCCCAGGTGTTTGGTTCCACGATGACCCGAAGCATCCTAGAGAGGCGGTTGCCAGCCCTTCAAAGGAGAGGACGATTAGTTTTCGATGAGGATTTTTCATGAATCGGATCCTAGCACAACCGAGTCCGGTTGACTGCAGTAGGACGCATAATCGGTGCAACCCCCAAAATGGAGCCCTCGCCGATTCGACGCAGCCCAAACTCAATCTCTGCCTGATCGTTCTAACGCGAACCGTTCAAGTTGTGAGCTAGGTTTTCATCGTCCACGTACGCTTTTGACCATTTCTAACGAGTTCATTCGATGTCCGCATCCGCTCTGCAAACTGTGCCGAAGTCAAATCAAGTCAGTGTTCCGCAGACCAAAAAACTCACTCCTTTGGAGCGATGTGTGGTTTGGGATGTGCCGTTTGACCGAGTCAAATTCGACGAATCGATCGACCGCATTGAACAGTTGGTCGATCATGCAATTGAAAACGATTCGCCAAGTTACGTGATCACCGCAAATTTGAACTATTGCATGTTGCATCATCGAGACCCCAGCATGGCTGCGATCACCCGAGATGCCGATTTGATTGTTGCCGATGGCCAACCGATTGTTCTGCGCAGTCGCCTCGACAAAGTGTCGCTGCCCGAGCGCATCGCTGGAAGTGAAATGATCTATGACTTGGCCGAACGCTGCAGTCAACGAGGTTGGGGGATCTATTTTTTGGGTGGCGAGCCAGACGTTGCGCAAAAGTGTGCCGATAAGTTGGCAGCCATGTATCCCGGACTACGAATCGCTGGCGTCGAATCTCCGCCGTTTCGAGCACTCGATGAGCAAGAGCAACGCGAGCAGGATGCCAGGATCAAAGGTTCCGGCGCCCAGGTGCTGCTAGTGGCTTTCGGACAACCGAAGGGGGAAAAGTGGATTCACGAGCACTACAAATGGTTGAACGTGCCCGTCAGTATTCAGCTCGGTGCCTCGTTTGATTTCATTGCGGGAACGTCTCAACGCGCATCGATCACTTGGCAAAACCTCGGCATGGAGTGGTTGCACCGAATGCTCAGCGATCCCCGTCGTTTGGTACCGCGTTACGCCGCCAACGCCGCGTTTCTCTGCGGCCGATTGATCGAAGATTGGAAGCGATTGGTGACCAGTTGGGGCATGGGGGATTGGAGCAGCAAACCACGCTAGCCTTGGCAGTGATGTCGTCCTGACCAGGCAACTCTGTGACGTATCGGTAGCGGCGGGGCGTAAACCGGGGTTGCCAAAAGCCGAGGTAGTCAAAAACGTGGCTTTGACATGCCCTCTTGTTTCGTTGGTTTGGTCCATTTTGGGTTTTGAATTTTGCCGTAATCAGTCGCGAAGCGACTTTTCGACAAAACCAAAAAGCTGGGCATACGCCCCCCCCGCGTTATCAAATTGGGTTAAAACAAAAAATCCCAGCCATCGCTTGACTTCCTCGCTCGCCAACTGTACTATCACGCTATCACACTAGTACGAAGCACTTGCGTGCGGAGCTATCATGTTTTTCTCCATCGATCCAGCGGGCGGGGTCGCGATTTACGAACAAATCGTTCGTCAGGTTAAGTTTGCGATCGCCGAACAAACGCTGAGGCCCGGCCAGCTATTGCCGAGTGTACGCGCCCTGAGTCTGCAATTGGCGATCAATCCCAACACGATCGCTCGTGCTTACCAGCAACTGCAAAGCGACGGTGTGCTCGAATCGCTTCGCGGTCGCGGGATGGCTGTATGTGATACCGCGCCCGATCAGTGCCGCGACTTTCGGATGAAGCTTCTCGGCGAAAGGATTTCGATGGTGCTCAGCGAAGCTCTCCACGGCGGGCTGACGGCTGACGAAATCAACGTGATCGTGGCCGAAAAATTAAAACTTCTTCAAGGCAACGTGACCACGATCAGCCAACAACCTCTCTCGGACCATTCGTCATCCAAATCGGAGAATCGCAAGTGAGCCAACAAGACCACGATCGAAACGAAGTGATTGTCGCAACGGATTTGGAGATGCGGTTTCCGAGGTGCGATGTTTTGAATGGTTTGGACATGCATGTCCGCAGCGGTTCGGTGTTTGCGCTATTGGGTGAAAACGGAGCGGGCAAAACGACGATGATTCGGATTCTGACCGGATTTCTCAAGCCGACATCGGGCAACGTCCGCGTTTGTGGTCTCAACCCCATCGACGATGCTCTGGAAATTCGGCGACGGATCGGCTACGTCTCCGATGCCCCCGCCCTGTACGACTGGATGACCGTCGCGGAGATCGGTTGGTTCACCGCATCGTTTTACCCCAAAGGTTTTGTGGAGACGTATCAAGCATTGATTTCCGATTACGAGATTCCCGAGCACCGAAAGATGAAGGTGCTTAGCAAAGGGCAACGAGCGAAGGTGGCCCTCTCTCTTGCTCTGGCCCATGACCCCGAACTGCTGATTCTCGACGAGCCAACGTCAGGCTTAGACCCGCTCGTTCGTCGACAATTTCTGGAAAGCATGGTCGATCGGGCATCGGCGGGGCGAACGGTCTTCTTGTCGAGCCATCAAATTTCCGAAGTCGAACGAGTAGCCGATACGGTGGCGATCATGCACGAAGGCAAGTTTCGACTATGCGGTGAATTGGCCGACTTGAAGGATTCGATTAGCGAGGTGACGATCAACCTTGACGATCCACTGGTGTCCATCCCGTCGCTACCGAGACCTGCGGAAGTACTCAGCGAAGAGACGGAAGGCCGCCAACGGCGCATGATCGTGAAGGGTTTTTCGCCAGAGATTTGCAATGAAATCGTCGCCAGAAACGGAGTCAACGGCGTCCGCGACCGTGCGGCATCGCTGGAGGAATTGTTCGTTGCATGCACGCGCGGCATCGCCGCACTTCGCTCGGAACCATCACCGGAACAATCCTTAGCAGCGGAGGTCGTGGAACCATCATGATCAACGTCGTCCATCTACGGAAAGAGCTTCGCCAGCTAACGCCGCTGCTCATCGTCGTCGCCGTGCTCGGTTTGCTATGTTTTGCCTTGATCGAAATGCGACCGATGAGCTGGGGCATGGAAATGATGTCGTCTGGCTACGTTTTGATCGGCATCCCGGCATTGTTCGCAGTCGGGGCGGGTCCGATTTCTATCAGTCAAGAAAAGGAAACGCGATCGCTGGCGTGGCTCTGCTCCCTGCCGCTCGCCAAAGACAGGCTTGTTAAGACGAAATTCATCGCTGCTTTCTTGGGTTGGATCGGTCTTTGGGTGTTTACGCTGTTGTGTTCATTTTTCTTCGAATCGATGGGGTGGCGTCTTTTTCCGAGTTACGCTCCCGATTCCAATCCTCTGAAAACCACCTGGCTGGTTTACTGGGTACTCAATTCCTTTTACCTGCTCGTGATCGGATTTCTAACCGCTTGGAAATTCGAAAATTCGATGACCTCGCTATTGGCATTTGTCCCACTGGCGGTGATTCCCGCATTCCTTCGGTTTGGAATCGCATACCTACAAGATCCTTACTACAACTATGGCAACTCCCGTTACGACGAGACATTGCCCCAGTGTCTTGTTTCGGTAGGCGTCTCGTTGTCGGTTGCAATTTTGGCAATGAACCGCGTTGCCCGGCAAACGCTTGCACCGGAAAGCTCACGGCTAAGCCCGAATCCGTACCACATTTTTGAAGGGGCGTCCGACGCGTCGATTCAAACGAGCCAATCGGTACTGCGTCCAAGTTCCGCCATGCTTTGGCAGTTCTTCCATCAAAACAAGAAAGCCTATTTGAGTCTGCTGTCCGCCAGCGTCCTGGTCGGGCTGCTCGCTTTGTACTCAGCCGGTTGGCACGGTTCGAGCGGAAACTTCGTTTTTCCGATTCTTGTGGTAACGCTGGCAACGTCGTGGATCGGCGTGCTCGTTTTTCAGAGCGACAATCACCGTGATCGCATTCGCTATTTTGCGGAACACGGCGTCTCGCCACGAACGACTTGGCTGACCAGGCAACTGCTTCCGTTCGGTTTTGTTTGCCTGGCAAATTTGTTTTACTTGTTCGTTTTAGCTCGCTACATCAATGCAAACCCAAGCGAAGATCAGCTACCGCTGTGGTTAGCGTTTTGGTTTCTGGCGTTCATCTATGGATATTCCCAGTGGTTTGCTCAACTAGTCCGCAATCCAGTGCTGAGCGTGATCGGCAGTCCGATCGTGGCCTACATGGCACTGGGGTACGTGTTTTTCACGCTGTTTTCGGTTTCGTCACGGATCCTTTACATCGTCATTCTTACAGTCGTACCGTTCATCGCGACATGGTGGATGATGAGACGTTGGATGGACCGGCGTTTCGGAAGGCGGTTTTGGTGTTTCCATGCAGCCCTTCTGCTGTTTGCTATCACGCTTCCGATCGGAGATTTAACATGGTTCGTCTTGAACTCGCCCGACATGCCAGATGATGTCAAAGTGGCACTGCGTAAAGAAGGGTCTCAAATTGGTGAGTCACCCAATCACTACGATCCGTTCCGTTTCAATCGGAGTCTTGATGAGCCAAACACGGTCGTCAACCCGACCGTAGAGCGGCGATTGGAACTTGCTGAACAACAGTCCGATACTCAAGACAAAATCGATCGTTTGCAGCAAATCATGTCGGGTTCTGGCTACCAAGGCATCAGGCTTGGTGAATATGAAGTCCAGCAACTTATCGGCAATTTGTATCTATCGCGGACACGACTAGAAATGAATCCACTCGATCAATCAGCGTTGGACGACTATCAAAGCAAACTGCAGCTGATGTGGCTCGCTGCCCGCGCCGCTCGCCGCAGTGTCAACTTGAAGTCGCAAGAGGCAGCGGATTTTGTCGAGATTGCGATAATCGCCGAGCTGCAGCGTCCTGAAACCAAGAAGAGCCTCAACGAGAATGATTTCGATCAATACGTCAACTTTGTCGCCGACACCGAATCGAGAAACAAGTCTCGGCGACGTGCCATCGTGGCGACTTGGTGTCAGTTTGACCGAAGAGCTGAAGACGATCGATCTTTGGATTCGATTGGTGATTATTACATTGAGAATCCTCTTGAGACAACTTTAAAAAGGTTGTTTACCAATAGAAGTCGAGTGAATCACTTGGCTTGGGTACTTCTACAGTTCTTAGAGCTTGGTCCCGAATTGTCAGAAGATCAAAAGGTGGAATTGCTAAGAGATCGGTTGCCTTACTTCCCCGACAGTGTGCTGAAGAACTACTTCGGTTTCCTACCCAGAATCGATGATCCATCCGAGACGGTCCTTTATTCGTTTGGCTCAGGATTACCAGGGAATCAATGGTTTGCAGGATGGGAGCAAGCGGGTGTTGATCTAAAACAGTTATCAACTCGTTCGATGTCACCATGACGTAGCAGAACAACCTCCCCCGGCGCAGCCCGGGGGAGGTCGAGCGATGCCCTTAAGGCATTCGCGAGGGAGGGGGCCTGTACGGCACTTGCACGAAGCGCATCGTGTAGGCCCCCTCCCGAACGACGGCTTAACGCCGCGTTCGACCTCCCCCAAGCTTCGCTCGGGAGAGGTGTAAAGACGTTTGCCAAAATACACTTAGAAACTGATGGGATACGACATATGAATCGAAAAACTGTCGGACTTTGGACGATCGCGTTGTGCCCGTTGGTCCTCGTGCTATCGGCGATCAGCTACGGGTTTGCCCGAGAGTATCAGGCATGGGCCGAACTCAAGCAAACCTCTTCGACATTGATACAAGAATACAGCGGAGCTAACCCGCTGTTGTCTTCACCAGCGGTTCTGTCATCTTCGCGAAATGCAAACGTTGAGCAGGAAGAACGCCAGTTTCAACGCAAAATGGCCGAGTTTGATTTGATGTCCGACGTCATCTATGGACAAGTACGCGATTTTGATCTCATCGGACCGTCCCATTTGCCAATCGTTCTCAACGCACCGGACACGACGTGGGAGGAGGCCCCGCTCTTCGCAGAGATGGTGCAAGACGTTGAGTTGTTGATGGACAACGCAGAAGAATTATTGGCCGAGCAAGATGGTTTTTCCAATGCGACGTTTGAAACACGAGCTTCGCTAAACGACCGGTTTAGCAGTCTTTTGTTGGTCTATTTTCGCTACGCGTTCTATCATCGCGACAGCGAAAACGCGGCGCGAGCATTGAAGCTGCTAAGTCGAATCACGTTTCACGGCCACGGCTACGGCGATGCCTATTCAATGGGCCCGAGTCAAATGGGCCCGAGTCAATTGGGCTTGAGTTTTGGCGACATTGCACGACTCTACGCTCTCTTGGCGGGTACGCTTAGCTATGACGTTTGGTCGGATGAGCAATTGTCGGAGTTATCGGACGATCTGCTGCGGACGCTGGAAATCGAAGCCAAGCTCGATGCGGCGTACAGGTATCGACCTGCACTGACGGCGCAGAGAGTCGTTGCATCGATTTTACCCTACGGGATGCCCGCTGATTCAAAAAACTTGCAACACAACATGATGGTCGATTCGGTCTATTTGAATCGCTTATTGGAAGCATCGAAGCAAGAGGGGGGAATCAGGACAACGCGTGACTTAGAGAAGAGCTTTCGCATTCTCTTAAAAATGGACGAACCGCAGGCCGGGGTTGACCCCACCGGTGTCTTAGCCGTCAATCTCCCCGCTGGCTCCAAATACTCTCAGGCACGTCAAACGCTATTCGAAAATGCCGAGTTCGCCTATGAACTGGGGGCCTTGGAAGATTTGCGTCGAGCGACGAAGTTAGCCGTTGCGATCAAACGGTTTGTGCGGGCACAGGATCGTTGGCCCAATTCGCTTAAGGAGTTGTCGAGTCACAATCCCGAATTAAAAACGGAAACGGTTCAAGGTCAATCGTTTCGGTATTCAGCATTTGACGGTCCACCATCGCCAGCCGTCACGGATGTCGCAATCATCGATGGTTCGATGAGCGAGTTTTTGACCCCACGATTAACTTATGGCCGTTACTATCCACCTCAGTGGTTGAGGGATTACAAGTTCTCGCCTCTTCGTATCGTCGTTACGAAGAGGCGAGAGCTAGTCGCGCCGTCACCGCGTTAGCACGTTAAACAGCATGTTAACCGGGCCGCGTGGTCAGCAAAGCGAAATGCGTGGGTCGTTGCCCATGCGGTATAACTATAAAATTCACTAGACAAATAACATCAGGATCGCGGCGGCGGCGAAACCCGTTCCGGCAACACGGCAAACGGTGCTCAGCAGTTCTTTGAATTGCAAACGCTCAATCAGCAGTCCGCAGCCAACCGTGATCGCGGTTAGCAAAAGCGATGCGATCAACAGGCCAACCGCATAGGGGGCCAATGAAATCGCAGAGCCCGTTTCCGCGACATGAGCGTAGCCTTGGAAGATTCCGAACAGGGGCACTAACGCAACGACGAGAGGCTTTTCCTGCTGCCTGCGAACCAGCAAGACGCCTGCAACCAACAACGAAGCGGCGATCATTGGTTCGATCATCGGTAGCGTTATTCCTGCGAATGCGATCATGCCACCGACGGCACAGCAACCGATAAAGGCCGCAGGGATCGTCCAAAAGCGATGGCCACCTAAGCGGATCGACAACAGGGCGACTGCGATGATGACCAACACATGGTCGAGTCCGGTCAGAGGATGCAAGACCCCGTGGACGAATCCACCGCCCGTGCCGTGACCGGGATGAGCCATTGCGACCGTCGGAACGGCAGCAGCGAAAATAGCCATCAGAACGTTCTTCTTGGTAAGCATCGTGGATTTCCTACTCGAGTATGGTTTGAACCTATCAGCAAACATCGTAGCGAAAGTCGCCAAGACTTTCGGCGGTTCACGGGGCATCCCGAAACGCTTAGCGTTTTTCCGCTAGCCGATACTTTGCACTTTGCGTTGACGAAACGTTCGCTGAATTAAAATCTTTCTTCGCGTTGAAGTCAACGATGATTGCCAGCGTTCATTGTTAGGATCGGCTTATTCGTTGTAACCGTGTAATCCTTTGGCTGGACCAACAACTTCTTAGACCCAGAAAACCGCTCCTCGGTCTCGTTGCAAGCTATAAGCTCTTAAGCGGGCTTTCCGGCCGCTCGTAGTGGATCTCGTTTGAAATCCCTACCGCATGGGGATCTTTTGCAAGATCCACTACGAAATTCCGCCGCCAGAAACAAATCCCAAATGCCTTCCCGTTCAATTGGATAGATACTCATGTTTTTAGACTTAGCGGTCGCGTTAAGCTGTGCGGGGATCGGATTGTGTTGTGGCTGGGTCGCACACGGGATCGGGTGGCTTGAGTCGTCCGATCAGCTATCGGTTGCCCAATCATCTCAAATTCAGCTCGAGTTGACTCGTGCGCGAGCCGAGCAGGAACGATTGGCGATCGTGGCGGAACGCTTGAAAGACAATGCCGTTCGGATGGCCATCGATGTGGATGATCATCAAGGCAACATCCAAGCCGTTACTGATTCGCTATCGTCCGACGAGGTTGCCTCGACGGATGCTGTGATGGAAGCGGTGAACCGCTTGATTGCAACAAATGAAAAAATGCAATCGAAACTGCAATCGGCCAAAAAGCAGATACACGATCAGGCGGAACAGCTCGAATCGGCTGAACGAAGGGCTCAAACCGATGCACTCACGAGCATCTCAAACCGTGGTGCGTTTGATGAGCATTTGAAACGTCGCCATGCGCTGGGGATGGATCGTGCCGGAACACTTGTGCTACTCGATATCGATCACTTTAAGCCGTTCAACGATAAGTACGGACACCGATGTGGTGATGAAGTCTTGAAAGTGGTCGCACAAATGTTTCATGCTCGCTTGAAATCGTACGGCATCGTTGCCCGCTTTGGCGGCGAGGAGTTTGCGGTGATTATTGACGGCTACACGGTCGAGGAATGCGAAAGTATTGTCGAATCTGCACGAGTTGCGATTTCGCAGCAGGTAATCGACTATGAAGGCAATGATTTGCAGGTAACCGCTAGCATGGGGGTCGCGCAACCGCTCGAAGAGGACACCGTTGCACAATGGATCGAACGGGCTGACGCAGCACTCTACCACGCCAAAAAACACGGCCGAAACTGCGGTTACATGATGGACAACATTACACCGCGCTTGATCTCGCTGAGCCCTGAAGAAGCATCGAAGTCGAGACCGCTGCCTAAACCACGGCGACGTACCAAGTCGGAGTCCGATGCCGAGGCTGCAACGGGCGAGACGCAGGAGATGGAAAATGACGCTCGATCAGAGTTGATCGAGAAGGATGATTCAGATGCTCCGCAAGCAATCGACACCGCGGGACGGGACGAACCAGCAAACGTTGACACAACAAGCGAACAACCTTCGCCAACGGGGACGATGGAGGGGGCACCGGAGGGATATGGAACGATAACCTATGGGCCAGCCGAGGAGCAATCGCCCGCGGACGTGCACGCGAGGCTGCCAGCGCTTGAGACACTTGAGAAGGAGTTTGATGAGCTACAAGCGAGATCCAAGGCACTCAAAAAGAAAACTCAAATGATCTCGCTGCATGTGACGGGGCGCCCAGCAACCGGTAGTATCCGAGCATTGCTGCAAGTCGTTCGTGCATCCCTGCGAAGTGTCGATCGGATTGTCGCCCAAGACGCGGCCACCTTTATCGTCTGTATCCCAAACAGCGATCCACAAATGATGCAAGAAAGAGCGGAGCAGATCAGGACGTCAGCCGAATCGATCCGGTTTGGTGATCAACGGGATGAACACGCCGAATCACTCGAAATGAAATATATTGAGCTTGAATCCTACGAGTCATTTGAGCGAGCGATGGAGCGTTTGGAGCAGGTGGGACCGTTTGCCGCAGTCGGGGCGTGACCCGCTTTTCATCCCTAAAGAACAGCCGTTTAGTAGCGTGAACGCGGGCGTTTTGAAAAAATTTGAAATCACCTTTGAATTCGCCTTGACCGAGGCAAGCCGTTGCCTCTATTCTCCGCCCATCGCTGAGCAACCCTCACGGAACTGCAAAGCGAGCCACATGGCAAATTTGATAAGATCCAGCATCGGCAGCGATTTTGACTTAGCAATAATTCACTCGCGGCTGCGGAACAAATCTCGGCGAAATCACACGGAAGTGGGCTTGCTAAGGTGACTTCAATTTTGCGATGTTATGTGTTCGATCAGTCAACACAAGGATGTGATTGACCTGGTCGGACCACAATCCACCGGCTCCCGGAAATGAAGCGCGTTGTCCTCCGCCCCCCTAGGATTTCGTACTTTCCGGGAGCTTTTTTTTTGATCTCTTGGCATTGGTCCCTTGGCATTGGTCCCTCGGCATTGGTCCTTTGGGGGGCTTGTCGCCTGCTTGGACATTTGTAGCTTGCTTTGCGGATAGGTCCGAGAATTGGTCTCGCTGCAAATAATTTTGATTTCGTCCGAATTCTCTCGGAAAATCTCCCCCCTCCTGCTTATGTCTCCTATTTGGCCAAAAAATGGTTTTTATGGCACTGCAGGCGGCAATAGCTGTCGCAAATGACAAATGGCTAATGTGCAGCAACCAACGAGCAGAAAAAACTGGCTCCTTGACGTAAAGCTTGCAATCCGTAAACTTCGCCTAGGTTTCCCACATTGGTAAGCCAATATCTCCACATTTTCGAGAGGAAATACCCATGGTACGTTCGATTTTGGCTTTGACCCTGTTTGCGGTTGCTGGCAGTGTTTTGGCTCCTCAAGCTGACGCCGGTCTGTTTGATTGTTTTAAAAAGAATCGTGGCTCGAGCTGCTGCGAAGCTGCACCTACTTGCTGCGCCCCAGAGCCAACCTGCTGTGCTCCAGAGCCAACTTGCTGTGCTCCAGAGCCAGTTTGCTGTGCTCCAGAACCAGTTTGCTGTGCTCCAGAGCCAGTTTGCTGTGCCCCAGAACCAGTGTGCTGTGCTCCAGAACCAGTTTGCTGTGCCCCAGAGCCAGTATGCTGCGAGCCAGCTCCACGTTGTGGTTTGTTCGCTAGATTGAAGGCACGTTGTGCCGCTCGTCGTTGCTGCAACTAGTCAGCAGCACAAAGCGTGTGACCAGAATTCAATAACGGGCTTTGCTTAGGCAAAGTCCGTTTTTTCGTTTAACCGCGTGTCCTACGGGCTGGGCGTGTCCTACGGTTAACCGCGTGAGGCGTTGGCCACGTGGGGTTAACGGGCTAGTCGATATGGATCGAATCAATCGCATTGCGAATGACGGCTGCACTCACCTCGAGCGCCTTCATTTCTTGTTCATTTAGCGTCTGGGGAATTAAGTCGACCAATCCGTTTCCGTCGATTAGATGGGGCAGTGCGATGGTCACATCGGAGACGCCGCCGATCTTTTCGACACGTCCGCAGACGGTGAGTATGGCGCGTTGATCGTTCAAGATTGCCGATACGATTCTAGCCAATGCGCTTCCAATGCCGTAATAGGTTGCCCCTTTTCCTTGGATAATCTGGTAGGCAGCTTGGCGTACGTTCTGTTCGATCTTTCTACGATCTTGCGTGGACAAGTTCAGGTTCCTCACCTCGCAAAACTCCTCGAGTGACAAACCGGCGATCGTAACCGACGACCAACTGAGGACTTCGGAATCGCCGTGTTCTCCGACGACGTAGGCATGAACATGTTGGGCGTCAACATCCAAATGGCGTCCAAGCAGGGCGCGAAAGCGTGCGGTATCGAGCGTCGTTCCGGAGCCGAGCACGCGGTTGGCCGAGACGCCCATTTGCCCAGCGAAATGGCTGGCCATATGAGTCATTATGTCGACCGGATTGGTCGCGACAACGATGACGGCATCCTTCGCAGCCTCGAGTACCTTAGGGACGACCTGGCGAAAGACGTCGGCGTTCCGCTGTAGTAGTTCAAGTCTCGATTCGCCAGGTTTTTGTGAAACGCCTGCGGCGATGATGACAACGCGGCATTTCGCCAGATCGCTGTAATCGCCTGAAAAAATGTCGAGTGGGTGAGCAAATGGGATGGCGTGCAAAATATCGTTCGCTTCTGCCGAGGAACGCGATTTGTTTTGGTCGACCAGGACAATTTCGCTGCCGATTCCTCGCATCACAAGTGCATAAGCGGCCGTCGATCCGACCATTCCTGTACCAACGATCCCTATTTTCATTTTCTATCCATACGATCAGAGTGTCTCTTTTCGATCATTCTAAGCCTATTATCGTCCAAAACTAGGTGAACCGCTCTGAGTTTCATCACGTAGCGGTGTTGAGAAGAAACCGTTGAGCGGTATATTTCTCCCTTTCACTCCATGTTATTCCTAGCAAAGATTGCCGTATGACGATTGAAACCGAATCTCGCAAGCCGATGATCGAGGCGATTGGGCTTAGCAAGTTTTATGGTCCGTTCGCCGCCGCCCGAGAGGTGACTTTTTCGGTGGGCGAAGGAGAGCTTGTTGCTTTTCTTGGTCCAAACGGAGCCGGAAAAAGCACGACGATGAAAATGTTGACCGGTTACATCGCCCCGAGCGAAGGCCTGGCTCGAATCGCGGGTCATAATATGATGGAAGACCGGATCGAAGGCAGCCGACATCTTGGTTACCTGCCCGAAAATGGCCCCCTCTATCCTGAGATGACACCTTCGGGAATGCTCAGTTTCTTTGCCGATGCACGTGGCATGTCGTCGGCTCAAAAGAAAGATAGGATCGATGCCGTTGTCGACATTTGTGATCTGTCGAGTGTGATCTACAAACCGATCAGCAAACTGTCCAAGGGCTTTAAACAACGGGTCGGGATGAGCCAAGCGTTGCTGCATGAACCAGACGTATTGATCATGGACGAACCGACCGCTGGTTTGGATCCGAATCAAGTTCGTGGCGTGCGGAAAACGATGCGTCGGCTGAGCGAAACCAAAACGATCTTGCTAAGTACCCACATCTTGCAAGAAGTGGAAGCGATGGCTAGTCGCGTGGTTATGATTAACGAAGGCCGTTTGGTCTACGACGGCGACGTTGCTGGACTACGACAGCATGGCGAAGCTGAAAATGGCGAAAACGGTCTTGATGATGCCTTCTACGCATTGACCCGTGAAGCATAAGCTTTTTGGAAATCCAACCCTTCTTCTTACTTCTTACTTACAACAAATTCAAAACCATGACGCTCAATAACGTCACCTCCGCGATCCTCAGTCTCGTCGTCCGCGATTTGATACTGCTATTGGTCTTGCTTGCCGTCGTCACACTGTTGGCCGGAACCAAGAAGGTTGCCTACGCGGTCCTCAAACGCAACTTTGTCGGCTATTTCGGCAACCCGACGGGATACGTGTTTTTGTGTATCTTTGTGTTTCTGACTTCGGTTGCTGCGTTTTGGCCCTACGAGTTCTTTAACCAAAACCTGGCCACACTTGATCAACTCAACTATTGGTTCCCGTTGATCATGCTGGTCTTCATCCCTGCGATCACGATGAGTATTTGGGCGGAGGAAAAACGGCAAGGCACCGACGAATTGCTACTCACGCTGCCCGCGGATGACTTCGACATTGTGATCGGCAAATACATGGCCGCCGCCTCGATCTTCACCGCTTCGTTGCTGTTTAGCCAACTCAGTACGTTTGTAACCTTGGCAATTTTGACGGAAGGTGCGGTTGACACAGGGCTGATTTTCACGACTTACCTCGGTTACTGGTTCGTTGGTTTGGCAATGATCGCAATCGGCATGATCGCGTCGTTCTTGACGGGAAACTTGACGGTCGGATTTATTCTTGGAGCCCTTTTCAATGCACCGCTCGCGTTCGCATCGCTGGCCGATTCGATCAGCCCCAACCAAAAAATTGCACAATGGCTGGCCGCCAGCGGGATTGCTCGCCCGTTTGACGATTTTGGTCGCGGCGTGATTAGTTTGTCATCGGTCGGCTATTTTTTGCTTGTTGCGGGTGTTGCTTTGTACGCGTCAATGGTGCTGATCGGACGCCGGCATTGGACGGGTGGCAAGGATGGAAACACGATGGCTTGGCACTACATTGCTCGAGTGCTAGCACTTGTCGCCATTACCGCAGGTGCCGTGACGCTATTTCGCAATAAAGATGTGGTCCGCTACGACGCGACCGAAGGCAAGGTCAGTTCGCTCGCCGATGCGACGAAAAGTTTGATCCGCAATCTGGATTCCGACCGTCCGATTGTGATCGACGCGTTCATCAGTTCCGATGTGCCGGAGTTGTATGCACGGACTCGCTACGAATTGGTCAACCTATTGAAGGAGTTCCGCAGCGAGGCGGCAAAGCAAGAGCGAACGATCAAGGTCAATCTTTACGACAACATTGAACTGTTTAGTGAAGAAGCCGCGTTGGCAGCCGAGCGATTTGGTATCGAACCGGTCGAACGGATGGTGCGTGAAAAGGGGTCGTTTCAACGCAAACGGTTGATTATGGGGGCCGCATTCCGATCAGGACTCGAAAAGGTGACGGTGCCGATCTTCGAATACGGCATTCCCGTCGAATACGAGCTGGTTCGCTCGATCAATACGGTTGCCGAAGGGTCGCGGAAACGGGTCGGCATTGTTGCTACCGACGCTCGATTGATGGGCGGAACCGTGATGCAGATGATGTCGATGCAGCAGGTCGAAAAGCATCCGTTAATTGACGAATTGGCAAAACAGTATGACGTCGAGGAAGTCGACCTGAGCGGCCCCGTCGCACCGGGTATGTACGATGCACTGCTAGCCGTCCAGCCTTCGTCACTAGCGCCCGATCAGTTCGGTCGACTCGTCGATGCTGTCAAAGCAGGCGTTCCAGTCGCTATCTTCGAAGATCCCATTCCGTTTGTGAACGCTTATGTAACACCAACGGGACAACCCAAACAATCGCCTGGCTCAATGTTCGGCGGTGGTGGTCCGCAACCCAAAGGCGACATTCGCGAATTATGGGAAGCTTTGGAAATCGAGTCGCCTGGAAGAGCAGCGATGCAAGGCATGTATTCGCCTGACTTGGTTTGGCAACAATACAATCCCTATCCGAACTTGGAAATGAACATCAACGATTTGTGGGTGTTCGTGAAAGACGATGCACCAGGCGTCAAAAAAGGGGAAGCGCTTAGCGACCAACACCCGATCACGTCCAAACTTCGAGAGGTCTTGGCACTTTATACCGGTGCCGTTCGGGCGACTGGATCCACCACGCTCAAGCACACTCCGCTGCTGAAAACGGGTTCGATGAGCGGGTTGATCTCGATGGACAAAGTCACTCGGATTCTTCAGGGCCAATCGACACTGGAACGAGAAATCGACTCGGTTAGTCCTGGTTTGACGATAGCGATGGCGATTGAAGGTGAATCGCTGAGCGGCAGCAAGGCATTAGCCGAAGACGAGGAGAAGGACGACGCGACTGCGGAATCCGATGATGCAGGCGACGGCAAAGAGTCGGCCATGGCACCTGTCAAAGCGGTCTATGTCGCTGACATGGATATGATGCTCCCTGTTTTCTTGCAGATTCGAGCGGACCCTGAACAGGCTGCGGAAATGCGGTTCCAATTCCAAAACGTGACGTTCCTGCTCAATGCGATCGATTGGTTAACGGGTGAAACGGAATTCATTGAGGTTCGCAAGCATGAACCGATCTTTGCCAGTCTGAAGATGATCGATGCGGTCAAGGAAGAAGCGAGTAGCGAGGTTCGCAAGAAGAGCAAAGCGTTCCAAGATGAATCCGATGCGACCGTTCGCGAAGCCCAAGAAAAAATGGATGCGGGACTCAAATCGCTACGTGAAGAACTCGAGAAGCTCCAGAAGGAAGGAGCCGATGGCCGGATATCCCGAGCGGAGATTCAAGCCAAGGTTCAAGAGTTCCAAACCAGGCAAGAACGGGAACAGCGAATGCTTGATGTCAAGCAAACCAAGACGGAACGCGAGATGCAAAAGAACATTCGCGAAATCCAACGTGTTGCGGATCAGAAAGTGACCGCGATTCAAAACCAAGTGAAAGCCGCAGCCGTTGTGCTGCCGTGTATTCCGCCACTGATCGTCGGTGTGATTGTCTTCGCCAGCCGTCGGCTGCGTGAACGTGAAAATATCAGCAAGAGCCGTTTGAAATAATTTACGAGAGAAAAGACTGTGACTGAAGGATTGAAAACCGGATTGTTCTGGGCCGCTGCTGTCGTGGTGCTTGGCATCGCAACCATTGTCGCATGGCCTGCTGCAAACGAAAGTGAAACCACACCCATTATCGGCAAGCCATTGTTTGCCGAGTTCAAAGACCCGTTATCGGCCGCCAGTTTGAAGATCGTCACGTTTGACGAACTTCAAGGGACATTGGCCTCGTTCGAAGTCCGCAAGGACCGGCAAACCGGGGCCTGGACCATTCCATCACGCAAGGGCTACCCAGCCGACGCAGTGGACCAGATGAAGGGTGCCGCCAACGCATTGGTTGATCTGAAAGTTTTGGATATTCAAACCGAAAATGCGGAGGATCATGACGAACTCGGTGTCGTCGAACCGGCCCTGGAAGCTCTGCAGATCGGTGACGAAGGTGTCGGTCGCTTGGTGACACTCAAAGACGAGTCGCAAAACGATTTAGCCTCGATCATCATCGGTGACAAAGTCAAGGACGATCCGTCGAAAGTGTATGTTCGGCGACCTGGGCAAGATCCCGTGTATGTCGTCTCGCTCGATGAAACACCATTGACAACTCGGTTCCAAGATTGGATCGAAGAGGACCTGCTAAAACTTAGCAGCATCGAAGTCGACAGTATGGAAATCAAGGACTACAGCGCCATCCTGGGACAAGGTGGACAAATTGCCTTGAATCGTAATTACACGGCCGATGTCGAAATGGACGGATCGCAATGGAAGCTGAAACAGCTAAGCGAGTTTGATCCAAACAATCCGTTGGCCGACCCGACAACGGTGCAACTCGGTTTAGATGAAGAACTTAATTCCGATAAACTGAACGAAATCAAAGATGCGCTCGATGATCTGAAGATCGTCGATGTGCTCCGCAAACCCGAAGGGATGAGCGCAAACCTACGCGCCGACAAAGAGCTGACCTCCGATAACGACGCCGTTGAATCGCTGATGCGACGCGGATTCTATCCCGTGCAAACATCCGAAAACGGTGATGTCGAAGTCTTGTCGGCGAATGGTGAATTAACCGTTTCCCTCAAGGATGGCGTAAAATACGTCTTGCGTTTCGGAAACATCGAAGGGGTCACCAATGAGGATGAAAATGCGGATCAGGATGATGATGAAGAGTCAACGGTCGGAGGCGTGAATCGTTTCTTGTTGGTCACCACGCAAGTCGACCAGTCAAAATTTCCTGTGCCCGACTTGATGGAAGTCCCGCAAACCCTCGAAGACCTCGAAGCACTGCTTGGCGAAGGCGAAGCGGAAAAGGAAGGCGAAGCGGAAAAGGAAGGCGAAGCGGAAAAGACAGAGCAATCGGAAACGTCTGAGCAAGAGGGACCCGCTAGTGAAGAATCGACCAGCGAAGAATCGACCAGTGAAGAGTCGACCAGTGAAGAGTCGACCAGCGAAGAGAATGCTGAAGAGAGTATGGAATTCGTCGAAGACGCACCCGTCGTAGCTACACCCGAAGAGGTAGAGGCCACACCTGAAGCAGAATCTGCGGTGGCGCCCGAATCAGGAGAATCCGAGCTTGAAGGAAGTGGCGAAATGACCGGCCAAGGCCAAGCTCAAGTGGATACGGACGAAGTGGAAACGGAAGCCGCCGGTACGGACGAAGTGGAAACGGAAGCCGTTGATACGGACGAGGTTGATACGGAAGCCGCTGGTACGGACGAAGTGGAAACAGAAGCCGTTGATACGGAAGTCGTTGATACGGAAGTCGTTGATACGGATGAGGTGACGGAGGTCGACGGGCAGGTTGCCGATTCCGAACCGATGGACGCTGCCGAGCAAGAATTGGGCTCCGAATCCGCATCCGAGTTGGAATCGGAAGCCGCCCCCGAAGGCGAGCCCGAGTTGAATGCGGCCGACGATTCAGCGTCAGCTGACGACGAACCGTTGACGGAGGAAGAAAAGCTTGAGCGTTTGCAGAGCGAGCAGGAGAAGATCACGAAGGAGAATCAGCGGAAATTGGACCAGCGGAACGACAATTTAGAAGCTGCCCGCCGTAAGGTTCGTGAATTGAATGCTCGGTTTGCTGATTGGTATTATGTCATTCCCGAGGACACGTACCGCAAACTTCGTATTCGTCGTGAAGAGTTGATCCGCCCGGCAGGCAGCGAAGAAGCGGGGCAGCCTGGAATGCCGCCCGGAATGCAAGGCGGGGGAGCGATGCCGCAATTCAACTTCGGCCCTCCCCCCGGCCCGTAGAGACGGTAGGCTATACCTCTAATTCCCAATCTTCCATGATTTCGACGAGCGATTCGTCCGTGAGGTCAAAATGGAGAGGGGATAGGGTGACGTTACCGCGGCGAAGTTCGGTAATGTCGCTACGTCCGGCGGGCGCTTTTTCGGGTTCGGCCCACAGCGCCCAATAATAGGGGCGTCCGCCGGGGTCTTCGCGTTTTTCGTATTTCCGTCCGTACTGAGCCAGCGCCATTGGCACGATCGATAATTTCGCTGGCGACAGGGTGGCGGCGGTAGGAACGTTCAAATTAAACAGCTTGCCTCTCGCTTGCGGTTTCTTGATCAGACCGCCGATCACGTTGCGAGCGATCACCGCAGCGGATTGGAAGTCGGCGGCAGGATCGTATTCGAGCGACACCGCAACGCTAGTGACTCCAAAGAAGGCGCCTTCGATTGCTGCGGCGACGGTACCGCTATAAAGCACATTGATGCCGGCATTCAGCCCGCTGTTGATGCCGCTAACGACCAGATCGATCGGATCATCTTTAAACAATTCTGCGATCGCCAATTTCACCGAATCGGCTGGCGACCCGGCGACGGCCCAAGCCCAATGCCGTCCATCGCGACGGATCGATTTGCAAGTCAGCGGCGAAAGATAGGTAATCGAATGGCCTACACCGCTCTGTTCGGTTGCTGGAGCGACCACAAAGACTTCGCCCAGATGCCGAAGCTGATGCTCGAGTGCCGCCAATCCAGGTGCGAAAACGCCGTCGTCGTTGGATAACAGTATTCTCATCGTTCGCTTTCCGTTTGAAATTTTCGGTTGGAGGGTGCTCCAAATGAGTTATTCAGAATCACAACCCCTTGGGGAATAATCGGTCATTTTCTACACTTCACCATTCAATCCTGCGACACCACGAACGTTTTTTTATTTTAAACAGCAATGTTTCGCGTCGAAGGTGTTCTTAACAGGCGGCAACTTGCCCATTTTTAGACAAAGCTATGGCCGAATCAATCGTTACCGAAAACCTGACCGATCAACGCATTGTCGTCCTGGACTTTGGGTCGCAGTATGCCCAATTGATTGCCCGGCGAGTTCGTGAACAGAACGTTTACTGTCAAATTTTACGCCACGACTTGTCGGCTGACCGCATCGCCGAACTGAATCCAAAGGGGATTATTTTGTCGGGCGGGCCGTCGAGCGTTTACGAAGAGGGTGCGCCGCGTTGTGATCCGGAGCTGTTCCGCTTAGGCATTCCCGTCCTGGGGATTTGTTATGGGATGCAGTTAGCTTGCGAAGCCCTGGGAGGCAAGGTCGACAATACGCCGAGTCGCGAATATGGTCCAGCAAAGTGCACGATCAGCGACAACGACGTGCTGTTTCGCGGGCTGCCCGAGAACATTGACGTATGGATGAGTCACGGTGACCAAGTCTCATCGGTATCGGATGTGTTCAAGCCGTTGGCGTCGACCAAGACGTGTCCCTTCGCTGCGATCTCGCACCGCGAATTGCCGATCTATGCGATGCAGTTCCATCCCGAAGTGACTCATACACCGCTAGGCGGTCAAATTCTTCGCAACTTTGTTTTGGAGGTCTGCGGCTGCGAGGGGACTTGGCAGCTCGGCGATTTTGCTCAAGCTGCGATCGAGCAGATCCGCGAACGGGTCGGTAAATCGCGTGTCATTTGTGGGCTCAGCGGCGGTGTTGATTCCTCCGTCGTCGCCGCACTGCTCTACAAAGCAATCGGGCCGCAATTGTCATGTATCCTGGTGGACAATGGATTGCTTCGAAAGGACGAACAGGTAACGGTCATCCAGGAATTTAGCAGCCACTTCAAAACCGATTTGCATGTCGTTCAAGCGGAGGACCGGTTCCTTGATACACTCGAAGGCATTAGCGAACCGCAAGAGAAGCGGCGACGGATCGGCCACGCGTTCATCGAGTGTTTTAAGCAGGAAGCCCTCAAAATTGAAGACGCTCGCTTTCTCGCTCAAGGCACTTTGTACCCGGATGTGATCGAAAGTGGGGCCGACCCGGACGGTCCCGCAGCAACGATCAAGTTGCACCACAACGTTGGCGGTTTGCCGGAGGAACTCGGGTTTGAACTAATCGAGCCGCTACGCGATCTGTTTAAAGACGAAGTCCGACGCCTGGGACTCGAATTGGGACTGCCCGAATCGCTGGTTTGGCGGCACCCGTTCCCAGGTCCCGGTTTGGCGGTTCGTTGTTTGGGCGAAGTGACCCGAGAAAAATTGAAGGTGCTGCGAGAAGCGGATTCGATCGTGGTCAGTGAGATCGTTGCTGCTGGTTTGTATCGTGAAACCAGTCAATCGTTCGCTGTTCTGTTACCCGTCCAAAGTGTTGGTGTGATGGGCGATGCTCGAACCTACGACAATGCGATTGCCATCCGCAGCGTCAAGACGGATGACTTCATGACAGCCGATTGGAGCCGTTTGCCGTACGACTTGTTGGCGCGAATCAGCACACGAATCATCAACGAAGTAGCGGGGATCAACCGCGTTTGTTACGACATCAGCAGCAAGCCACCGGCAACGATTGAGTGGGAATGAGCGGGAGCAAGCTTTGCGTTTCTCCAGCCTCCATCGATCAACGATTTCACTTTTACAACTCACCCTTCCAACTTTACTCTTCCTAAATGTCGCGACAGTATATCTACCAAGTTGAGAATCTGACCAAAAAGCATGGCCAAAAGGTCATTCTTGAAGACGTTTGTTTGGCGTTTTATCCAGGTGCCAAAATCGGTGTGCTTGGCCCCAATGGTGCTGGTAAATCGACGCTTCTGCGAATTATGGCGGGCACCGACAAAGAGTTCGACGGAACCGCTCGATTGTCGAACGGTTTTTCGGTGGGCTATTTAGAACAAGAACCACCGCTCGATCCAACAAAAACGGTTTTTGAAAACGTACAAGAAGCGGTTTCCGAGCGGCGACAGGTAGTCGACCGCTACAACGAAATCAGTATGAAGCTTGGCGATGTCACCGATGAGGAGGAAATGACCAAGCTATGCGATGAGATGGCGAGGTTGCAAGATGTTATCGATGCCGCCGATTTGTGGGAACTCGATCGTCAGGTGGAGGTTTCAATGGCGGTTATGAATCTGCCGCCGGGCGATGCTGATGTCACCAAGTTGTCAGGTGGTGAACGTCGCCGCGTCGCGCTTTGCCAATTGCTGATCCGGCAACCCGATCTGCTATTGCTCGACGAACCGACCAACCACTTGGATGCGGAGTCGGTTTCATGGCTCGAACAGCATTTGGCTCGCTACGCCGGGACCGTTGTCGCCGTCACGCACGACCGCTATTTCCTCGACAATGTCGCCCAGTGGATCTTGGAAATCGATCGAGGCAAAGGAATTCCGTTCGAAGGAAACTATACCGCTTGGCTTGAGGCACGCGAGAAGCGGATCCATATCGAACAACGCCAAGCCAAGGCGCGTGAACGAACGTTGGCTCGCGAATTGGAATGGATTCGCATGAGTCCGAAGGCTCGTCAAGCAAAGAGCAAAGCTCGTATCAAATCGTACGAAGAAATGTCCGCTCAGTCGTTTGAAGATCGGCCTGATGAGTTGGAAATACAGATTCCATCGGGTCGGCACCTTGGTGACTTGGTCATTGAAGGCAAGAATATCCATAAAGCGTTCGGTGACAATGTGTTGATGGATGATTTGTCGTTTCGATTGCCGGCTGGTGGCATCATCGGTGTGATCGGACCGAACGGTGCGGGCAAAACGACGCTGTTCCGAATGATTACCGGCCAAGACAAACCGGATTCGGGGACGATTCGGATCGGTGACACTGTTGACTTGGGGTACGTCGATCAAAGCCGCGATTCGCTCGACCCAGAAAAAACGGTCTTTCAGGAGATCAGCGGCGGTACCGAAACGATCGTGATGGGCGGACGCAACATTGCCGCTCGCGCTTACGTCGCCCGCTTCAACTTCAAGGGACCCGATCAAGAAAAGAAGGTTGGCAAATTGTCAGGCGGTGAACGCAATCGGGTCCACCTAGCCAAACTGCTTCGCCAAGGGTGTAATGTTTTGCTCCTTGACGAACCGACCAATGACTTGGACGTTGATACGCTGCGGGCGCTCGAAGAAGCGATCGCGAACTTCGCAGGTTGTGTCGTCGTGACCAGCCATGACCGTTGGTTCCTCGATCGCTTGGCGACACACATTTTAGCATTCGAAGGCGATGGAAAACTCGTTTGGTGCGAAGGCAACTTCGATACCTACGATCGCAACCTTCGCGAGCGAATGGGCGATGATCCCGACGAAGCAAAACGAACGCGATACAAGAGCATTCATGCCTAGGAGAACGGATGGAAATTCGTCCTAGCTCAAACTTTACTCCACTTTTTACTTAAACTCAATTCAAGAAGATTTGAAGGAAAAATCATGACGACAATACGAACGGGTGCCACCGAGAAGTACGCCGATAATTTTGACCGGATTTTTGGCAGCAAGACAGCAAAAAAGAAGACCTCAAAAAAGTCCGTAAAGAAAGCGGCAAAGAAGTCAGCGAAGAAAGCTAAGGCCAAGAGGCCTGCGGAAAAAAAGAAAGTCTCGAAAAAGGCGGCTACAAAGAAGGTCGCCGCAAAGAAAGCCGTTAAAAAATCGGTGAAGAAAGCCGTCAAGAAAGCCGTCAAGAAATCCGTCAAGAAAGCGGTCAAAAAATCGAGCAAGAAAAAAGCCTCTGGCGTGAAAGGGAAGAAGAAAAAATCCTAGGATCGTTTTAAATAACGCCAGCGTGTTGTTAGCGTTGCGGATCTTGTTAAAGATCCTTTGACATGGGGGCCTTGAACAAGACCCTCTACCGCCTTGCCATTTGGGCACCAACCCTCACCCCACCACCTTGTACCAATTTACCGTTTGATGTCATACGCTATGCCTCCCGATAACATCAGCGATTCGCTGCGACGATTGGCAGGTTATCTGAACTTTTCGTCGGGAAGTGGCGGGCCGTTGGTCTTCGCTGCTTGGAACGAGATCTTCGACAAAGCGGCGGGGGGGGACCCGCTGGCTGGCCCAGCGGCATGGTTGGTATTGAAGGATTGGATGATCGAAACGCTGGAGCGTCTTCACCGCGAACAAGACGCGTTTAGTGACATCGGGCAAGCGACTCGAATGGTCAAGTTGCTGTGGAGTGATCTGCTACCCGCCTATCTTGATTACCACCGTGACCTCCTGTTTCATCAAGCTCCTGAAGTTCTCTTCAACGGCTTTTTTCTTGGAAGGGCTGCTGAAACCATCTTGGAAATTGGGTTTTCTGGTTCAGATGACTCCATTGTCCAAGAGTCGATCCTGCGGTTGAACGACTATGTAGGCTATCGTCCGGTTGCCGTTTTAGAGAACCGCCGCTGTCAGCCCTATCCGCACGAATTCGTTCGTCCCATTCCGCTTTATATTCCTGGTGCCGGTGTATCGAGCGGTCGATACCGCAAAATGATCGAACTAGCGATTGAGGTTCTTGGGCAAACCGACCCCGATATTCTGCGGGCTGCATCGTTCAATCTCGATCGAATGCAGGAACTGTCGCTCGATCCGCGTGCCTTTGACTTCGATCATCCGGTCAACCGTCGGCCTAATTACCACTTTGGTGGTTGGGATACACGTTCGATCGACGATGACGGCTACTATGATCGTTTCGTGCTTCGCCAAGTCACGCTCGATGCACTGCTAAGCCGTGTGGAGGAACCGAGCGAACACCCGGTCAGCGAGTTGTTGACCGAAGCGGCCACCGTGTTGGCAGGCACCATTTTGATGGCGTCGGGGATCAGTGGTTGGGGGCCGAACGCGTACACTAGCGACGTGACGCTGGGCACTCTGATGAAGCCAATTGCAATCTACCGAGATGCATTCTACGAAGACCAGATGACTGGTTTGTCCGGGGCTCATGCGGAGCGATTGGAAAAAGAGCAACAGATGCGGCGGCAACCGTTTGGGGCCGTTCGGCAACACTTGAATGCCGCTTTGGCGGAGCGTCGAGCCGCACAGGTGCAGCACGTTCAATTGGCTCGCTTGTATGCGCGAATGGGTTACCCCGACGCGGCGACTCGACAAGTCGATGCGGTGCCAGCAACCTCCGCACGGATGTTGTGCCGAATCGATTGTGAAATCACACTTGGCCTTCGCGATCTTCGCAGCGGCAACCCTGAAGCGGCACTGAAAGTGCCCGCGGAGGTTTTTGACCTGATCAAACGATCGATCCAATGCGGAGCATTGATCGATCCTTGGGACATCCTCGGCTTTGGCGGCAATTTCAGTCTCTACCCTAGCCCCGATTGCTCGGTCCATGACGGTCGCGTCGACGATTTGCTTTACTTGATCGAACAATTGTTCGGTTACATGGCCAAGGCCTGGAGCGAAGCGGCGGCTCGCGACGATGAGGCTGCTTATAGGCAAATGGAACATCAGTACAGCGAAATCGCCGAGTGGTGGCGTCAATTTGCGGCTCACACCATCGATTCAATCGATGCCGTTGATCCACTCGAATCGTATGATTCCGCCAAATTGGTGGCTCGTGCTTTGCGGTTATGGCACGAAGGAGGTGCCGCAGCGGGCGATGTCGCGTTTTGGGCACCGCACGCCGATCTGTTCGATTCGCCGCGAGCCTACGCGCTGGTCATATCGGCATTGCTAGACCGTAACGACTTTACCCCAGCGATGGCACTGCTTGTCCATTGGCTCGGCAATGCCAACGAAATCGGGCTTCGGTCGGGTGGCAGTTCGCTACCGAGGCTTGCCGAACGATGGCTGCTTCGACTTCGCGCCACCCTCGATCATGGCGACGAGGAAACCTACACGCAACCAGCCATGCAGCAGACCGTTGGCAGGGACACCCAAAGGATCTGGCCGCTTGTCCGTAAATTTTTTGACTTTCTCGAAGCCAATGCGGAAGAGTTTTGGTCGGCTCCCGATTTCAATTTGGATCAAGCTCCTCACTCCAAAAAGAAACGCGATTGGGATCGGGAATTGACACTCGCCGATGAAGGCGGCGACGATGATGACGAGGGTCTGTTCGATGCAGCCTATGAGGACATGACCTACCGCGATACGACCGACGATGGTAACGAAGGCGCGGTTTTCGAGTTTGGTGACGACGCGAGCCACGATGAATTGGAAACCGAGTCAAAACGACTTGTCGATCATTTAAGTTTTCTGCAGTCGCTTTCGCGGATGTGGGCTGTGGCTGCCGATATCGCGGAGATGGACGAATCCACCGATGACTTAGACGGTCGGTTGCAGGCCCTCGAAGGTTGGGCAGGCCGGGCCCGCGAAAACCGTATCGGGCTATTGGAACTGCTCGATGCCGTCCGCCGCTACAAGATTTCTCCAGCCGGTAGCGACAAGGATTCCATGCGAAGCTACGATCGCCGTCGTGTGTTGCGTGATTCGCTCATGGAACGCATCATTGGCACGGCGGTCGAAATGTCGGATTCGCGGCGTTTGATTTGTGGAACGCTATTGGCGCTTCCGACCAGCACGTGGAATTTGATCGATGCGAACGAAGAAATGGCAGAGGACGATGTCCAAGCCGTGAAAATGTTTGCCGCACTGATCTCCGGCAACACGAAAAAGGTACGGCAACAGTTTCCGCCATTCTTAGACGCACTGAGTGACAAAAGTCTGCTCTACATTCCGTTGTCACGCGGCGGCGATCCGGTCAAAATCTATGTCGCGCGACTGCGGCAACGCGTGCTACGTCACTTACTACTTTGGCTACCCCGTCGTGGGCTCGTTGCCGAAGCGTGCCGGCTTATGGAAACCGCGCGGTTGATGGAACAGAATAATCCGATCGGAATCGGCGCCGTTACCGAGTTCGATGGTCTGTTCCAAGTCGGTTTTCGCTCTCTCGTTGCATCGATCGTCGAATCAACTCGTAAGAGCGTCGAAGAATCGACCAGTGGATTGCTCGACGAAAAATCGTTCGCTGAAGTGCTGATCCCGCTACTCGAACGAGTTACCGAGACAATGCTGGGCAGTTGGTTAGCGCATAGCCAAACGCTGCGTCTTTCGCCTCTCGAAACCGTTTCGGACCCGAAAAAGTGGACCCAGTTGGTCGGCTTTATCAAACAGTATGGCGACCCGATATTCACTCAGGTGTTTTTGCAACTCGGCAACGTCCGAGCAATACTGCACCAGGGGGTCGCTCCCTGGTTAGAGCGAGTGCTGCAGGAAGGCGACGACCAATTTTCAAAAACCCGATTGTACGAGGATTTGGAGATTGGAAAACTTGACATCAATGAAGCTCAGCGTTGGATCACGTTGGTTTATGAAGCTTTGATCGATCATCACAGCGAATACCAAGATTACAACAGTACGACCACTCAAAGTGATCGCGGCGATTTGGTCTACATGTTTCTGGATTTCCTGCGGTTGCGAGTTCGTTATGAACGAATTGCCTGGAACTTGAAGCCCGTGATGTGGGCACACGAGGTGCTGGTGCGAAGTGGTTTCGAAGCAGCAGCGTTGATGTGGCGGCGAAGTTTGAGCGAACGGATCGGTGCCGAAGCCGATTTGTATGTCGAGAAAGTTCGCAAGATGCAAAAGGACTATGCAATGCGAATGCCGACGGTAGCCGACCGGATCTTGGAACGCTTTGTGCAGCCGATGACAATCGATCGAATGCGCGCACTGGTCGGACCCGCGATGCGAGATGCTGAAATCAATCCCGTGGCTCCAGAATCGCAATCCGTGTCCAAGACAATGACGAAGCCAAACTCGAAAGCATCGAAACCGTTTCAATTGCTTGAAGCAGAGGCCGAGCTTTTGACGCGGCACCCCAGTGGTGTGGGACTCGACGTGCCCGCTTGGCTTGATGCTCTTGAGGAAGAGGTCGAACAATTAGCGAAGCGACGAGCGAGTAGCGAGATCGATCCGCAGTCATTGATCACCATTCCGATTGTTGCATTGTCAGTCGATGAATTGAACAATCAATTGACGCTCGCCAGAAGCCAAGGTCGTCGCCTGCCCCACATGCGTTAGGCTCTCCGTATCCCCTCGGCGTCATCGAGTCCATAATGCAGCAAGTCAAAATACGCTGAAGGCGTTACAGCCATTAGCCGGTGGTCGAGCGCAGCGAAAACCACCGGAAAACGGAGGGATTGATGAATCAACCCACTGATTCCTCGGAGGAGCCGGAGAATTAGAGCCATGCGGGGAAAATGGCCACCAATTCGCTCGGCTGCTTGCACTGAATTGTCGCTCTGCTATCCGAGCGGAAAGCGTATTCGCATGGGGGGGGTGGCAAAAGTTGAACCAAGCCAATCGCTGGACGCGTTCCGCTCGGCGAGCCGAACGACACTCGCGGCGAAGCCGCCTTAAGATCCCTTACCCACTTTTTTTCGCGGTTTGTAGATTTCAGTGGCCGTTCCAAAGTAGACTTCACCCGCATTCATCAAGGTTTCGCTGAGCGTTGGGTGCGGGTGAATCGAATCGGTAATGTCGTGCATTTCACAACCCATTTCAATCGCTAGAACCGCCTCGGCAATCAACTCACCTGCGCCTGTGCCAACGATGCCGCACCCAATCACTCGGTGAGATTCAGGGTCCACCAACCATTTCGTCAAACCATCGGTGATGCCAAGTGCTTGTGCTCGACCGCTGGCAGCCCAAGGATATGCTTCGACCTGATAGGCACGACCGGCCTTCTTAGCCTCTTCCTCGGTGAAACCTGCCCAGGCGATTTCGGGGTCGGTAAACACAACCGCTGGGATGGCGACCTTATCAAATTGGCTCGATTTGCCTGAGATCACTTCCGCTGCTACGCGACCTTCGTGGGTCGCTTTGTGGGCCAACATGGGATCGCCCGCGACATCGCCAATCACAAAGATATGAGGATCAGCCGTTCGCTGCTGGCTATCGCACTCGACGAAGCCGCGATCGGTTATGACGACGGAGGTGTTTTCCAAACCTAACCCCCGCGTCACAGGCCGGCGCCCGATACTTACCAACACGCGGTCATAGCGATCGTGACCAAAATGGTTCGGTCCTTCGAACGTCACTTCAATCTGGTCGTCCACTTCGGTGAGTGAGCCGACCTTGGTTCCTGTCAACACTCGGCCTTCGCACAGTTTATCAATTCGTTTTGCCAACGGTTTGACGAGGTCGGCATCGGCACCCGGGAGCAAACGATCTGCCATTTCGACGACCGTACACTTTGATCCGAAACCGGCGTACACGTTTAGCATTTCCAAACCGATGTAGCCGCCGCCAATAATCAGCAGCGATTTGGGAACGTCGGGTAGCGCAAGCGCCCCGGTGCTGTCCATCACTCGGTCGCTACCGATGTTGAAAGCAGGCGGGATCGCTGGAACACTTCCGGTGGCTAAGATGCAGTGATCAAAGGTGATCTGTCCACCTTCGGGAATCGATTCGTGGTCGCCTTCCAGTTTAAGCGTGGTCGAATCGATGAACGAACCACGGGCCTGGATGATGGTCACATTGCGGCGTTTGGCCAATTGCCCGAGACCGCCGGTTAGCGTCGTGATGACTTGATCTTTTCGTTCACGAACCTTGTCGATGCTGATGTTGGGACGATCACCGTAATCAACTCCCCAATCTTGCCGCAGCTCTTCAACCTCGCTGATGATCTTCGAGACGTGAAGCAACGCTTTACTTGGAATACAACCACGAAGCAGACAGGTACCGCCAAGTCTCGGCTCGGCTTCAACGATCGTGACGTCGAGACCTTCATCGGCTGCCAAAAACGCTGCGGCGTAGCCACCTGGGCCGCCGCCAAGAACAACAAGTGGAGAATGCATCGTGAGGCTATTCTAGTTGGAAAGGGGACGTAGACGAGTCTCTCCGAGACTCGGAAAACTTAGCGTCATGAAGAGACGCTGATACGTGAGACTCGGGGAACTCAACGTCTTGGAAAGACGCTGCTACTAAACTCAACGTCTTGGAAAGACGCTGCTACTAAACTCAGCGTCTTGGAAAGACGCTGCTACTATACTTAGCGTCTTGGAAAGACGCTGCTACTTTTAGCGAGACAAGAATTCGACAACGCTGTTTCCGTCGACTGGCAAACTGATGTCGCTCGGAGCGGGCAGCCCCAAAACGGTTGCCTTCAAGTTTTCGCTGTCAAAGGTGACCCAGTCGAGCGAATCGGGGGAGGCATTGGCAATCACGCCGCGATACAAATTTTTCAAATTTTCGCGTCCGCGAACTTCGACGATGTCGCCAGCCCGAAGAAGAAAACTTGGCTTCGTGACTTTCACGCCATTGACGCGGAAATGACCGTGCGCGATGCCTTGACGAGCTTGCGGGCGAGTTTTCGTAAACCCTGCACGGCGAACCACATTGTCCAAACGACGCTCACACATCAAAAGAAGTAGCTCTGCGGTATTACCTTGCTTGCGGCCAACCGCGTCAAAGTAACGGCGTAGTTGTCGTTCCCCCAAGCCGTAATAGTGCTTGATTTTTTGCTTCTCCATCAACGCCAACCCGTAATTACTTGGGCGACGACCACGGACGTGCATTCCGGGTGGTGTCGGGCGACGGTCAAGCGCTCGCGCCGCACCCGCCGTCTCGTAAATCAAAGTCCCTAAACGGCGGTTAATGCGAGCTTTCGGTCCAGTATAACGGGCCATATCTGTTTTTCCTTTTCCGCAGCATGAAGGCTACGAACAAGAGCTACTAGTCGTGTGATCCACAAAAACAACCAAGTTTCGATAATTGGTAGGTCTACCTGTCGGCTACATTGCCGACCGATTGGTCACACATCGAATTTTTGAGAGCACAGAGTGTCGTATTAAAAGCGTTTTTTTGCAAGAGGGTTAAGCTGTTTTCAGAAATCCAGCTGATGGCAAGTGGCTGCGTGCCCCTAGCTGGCAAACTAGTAAACTTATTGCTCCATTGCTAGGAAAGACACCGCTAGTAAAGACACCGCCCCGCCCCCCTCCTTGCACGCACACCACGAGTCTCCGAGGGTCCGACCATTTTCGCAGCCCTCCGGTTGGGAACAATCCTTTCAATCCCGACCATTCCATCTCGATGAAATTCGTCGCTGACTCCACTCGGGTGGCATGACTGCCGCCATTCCCAGCTCTGCCGTTTCCGTTTCCGTTTCCGTTTCTGAAGCAGACCTCGTTATCAGTCCGCCGGGGAGGAGGCGTCAGGTCTGCGTCGTAAAGATGCCTCGACCCAGCCTACGCGTGCTCCCGCATTCGTCACCCAACCTATCGCCGTCTCGTGAATTGCCCTTTTGTATTACTGGGATGCGCGCAAAAAAAAGCGGTCGAGCAACAGAGTTGTTCGACCGCTCGTAGCAGTTTTACCAAGAGGCAATGACTAGAATTCTTCGCTGATCGTTTCTTTCGATGCTCTCGTTCCTAGCGAACCCCACAACCCGTAAGGGCTGCGTGAACCAGGAGCCGAAGTCAAAGTTCCACCCGTACGCACCATTGCGCTGGTCGTGCTGTCGGCTGTTCGAGAAGTCCCCGCTTCGATCGAATCGGTAATGAACTTGACCGCTCCGTCACCCATCAGGATATGGCATCCACCCTGGTGACGACTACTTGCGGTTGCGACCACTTCTTTCGCTTGGTCGGGAGCCCCAAGCGTGGAAGAATCACCATTACAGAGTTCTGAATTAGGTGGCAGGATTGTCATCACACCCGTATACATTGGACCGGAATCGGCCCAGCGGAAACCGCGGGCAAACCCCGAACCACCTTGGGGGGTCACACCCCAAAAACGAGGACGTGTCGGATCTGCGTTAGGAAGGCAAGCACTCGGATTCAAATACACGGTCTCATCGGCAACTTCAACACTTCGCGTTGAGACGCTGTTGTCGCCAAGATCGGTCGCGATTTCGCCGACACAAATCGTGTTGGCAAGACCGTCAAGAATATCGCGAAAACGGCTGGTTTCGCGAGGCGTGAAAAAGCCGCGACATGCTGCACGAGCCTGTTGTGCATCCGTCGTCGTCCTAACAAGCAGCTCGTTCTTTGTTCCCAACCACGATCGAACGATCGAATCGCCGAGCGAAGCGGCAATGTTGGTTCGCCCGAGAGCGGGCAAGCCATCCCCCGGATCGCTCGGGCAACGCAGCGCCGGAATGTTAGCTCCCCAAGGGCCATAGTTGGTGTTTTCAGGGGTTGGCCCCATCGCTGGAAAACCGTTGTTGACCTGAGGGTTACTGATTTGCTCCCACAACGCTTGTTGTTCGAAGAACGGCAACAAACCAACCAACATGCTGAGACGTTGGTTGTTTCCAAGAGCGGTATCTTCCCAAGCGGCGGTTGCCCCGACGGCTAAGCCAGTACCGCCACCTTGAACGGGAAGCTGGCTATAAGCGGAATGGTAATTGTGGATCGCCAGCCCAATTTGCTTGAAATTGTTACTGCAACTCATTCGGCGGGCAGCCTCGCGTGCCGCTTGGACGGCTGGCAAAAGCAAGCCCACCAATACACCGATAATGGCGATCACGACGAGTAACTCAACAAGGGTGAAAGCTCGACGTACAGACGGATTTCTATTCATAGAAGGGTTCCAAGTGGGGGGAAATGATTGACCAGCACGCGAAACGGTGCAGGTCAAAAATTTAGAAACGACTTATTGCGTTCAACGAATACGCAAGGCTCTTTGAATTCTAGTTTCAGATGCGTTTAAACGGTCGATTGAACCGACAAATCATGGCCGTTTAACGGTAGATCTGCAAGGCACTGGAGGCTCGTTCATCAAGCAGCATCATTCTAAGAAGCACGTTCGATGCAAGGTAGTGGGAAAACAAAAGATTTGGAGAGAAAAGGAAAAGTAGGATAGCGTCGCTCGGATTGACCAATCCTTAAATCGTTGAAACATACTAAAGACTTTCCCAAATCCGAAAAGGATTTCCCCTTTTTCGTCCGTGCGTTATACTAGGCTGCGACGAAATGCCATACGCGCTTGCATTGAATTGCGTCGCTTCCACTTTTATGTCAGGTTCTCATGAGTGATGACTACAACGCATCCAAACATGAATTGCGGCCGGGGGGTTCGTTCCTACTGCCCGTCGACGATTGTTCTGCGTCGGTCACTTTGAAATCGACACATCGGAACAACCAGAGAACGCACATCGAGTCGACTCGCTTTGCAGCTCCTGCTTTCGAGCCGGTTGCCGATCGTTGCATTGATCAATTCCGATTGATTCGCGAACTCGGATGCGGGGGATTTGGACGCGTATGGTTGGCGCTTGATGAACGGCTTGGGCGACAAGTTGCGATTAAGTTTCCTCATCAACGATTGGGGCTCGATTCCAAAGGTACGCGTCGATTCAAGCGAGAAGCGAAAATCACTGCGAAGTTGAATCATCCCAATTTGATTCCCATTCTCGACGCGGTGTTAGATGCCAATAAAGCCTACATCGTCAGTGAGTATTGCCCTGGCCCGACGTTATCTCAGTGGTCTCGAGGACGCGGTTATTTTATGGAAGCGGCACACGCGATCTGCATTGTGTCACAAATTGCCAAGGGGCTTCAAGCGGCTCACCATCTAGGTCTGATCCATCGTGACATCAAACCATCGAACATCATCATCAGCGATCCTGAAAGCGAGTACCCAACAGCCCGACTCATCGATTTTGGAATGGCGCGTTGGATGAGCGACGTCAGCGACTTTACGGACACCCAAAGCGGTACGTTAGTTGGTAGCGTTCCCTACATGTCACCTGAACAAGCAGCAGGGCGAATCAACGACCATGGCCCGCATTCCGATGTCTATTCGTTAGGGGTTGTTTTGTATGAACTCCTAACCGGCGTCTCTCCCTTTTCGGCTTCCTGCCAGGTGCAATCCTTGCATCGAGTTCTCAATCATCAACCACCATCGGCCGCAAGTTTACGCCCTCAGTTGACGAAAGATCTCAGTGCCGTTTGCCAACGGTGCTTAGAAAAAGAACCACGCCGTCGGTATCGAGACGCAGGTGAATTGTTGAATGAGCTTGAGCGTGTGCGACGGAAGCAACCAACCATTGCGCGGCCTGTGGGGTGTGTGGGGCGGACCCTTCGGTGGAGTCAGCGGAATCCGTTTGTTGCGGGTCTAGGTTTGCTTGCCACCATCGCGATGATTTTCGGCTGTGTTAGCTTGACACTCTATGCCGTCACTCAAGGGCGTTATGCACGTACGAGTGAACTGCAAGCGGCGCGTCTGCGATCCGTTCTCGGTGAAGCGGAATTAGCACGACAACGCCGGAGGCAAACAAGTTACGAAACCGATGTTTCCCTTGCATTCTTGATGTTTAACTCGGGTCGCTATGCGGACGCCCGACGCTTGCTCGACCGCCAAATCCCAGCCGCCCCGCACACGGATCCACTAGCGGACCTCCGACGTTTAGAGTGGGCACTCCTCGATAGGCAAGTCCGAACTCGCTACGAACGCTGGGGACGACACGATGGACCCGCCCGCGAAATTACGGTATTAGCGGACCGTGAACGGGCGGCCAGTATCGGAGACGACGGAGCGATTCGCTTCTGGGATATCCAAAATGGCTGCTGTGTTTCCCGGCTTGACCAATTTGATGACCAAGCTTCCGCTATCGCTTCGATGCCCGATGGACGATTGGCTGTCCCCGGACCGCTGTGGCCGTTCGGATCCCGAAGCACGATTTTGATCGATGCTCAATCGGGTGCCACCACCCATGCCTTGCACATGCATCCGACAACGATCGAAACGATACGTGTCAGCAAGGATGGAAAAATCATCGCATCGGGGTGCCGATATGACGGCATCAAGGTTTGGTCCACCGAGAAAAAACGAGCTGTCTACGTTCCGACGGTCCATCGCTGCGAAAGCTTTGGCTTGACCCCAGACGGTCGCTACCTGATCACCGGGAATTTGAACACCCAAACATTGGCCGTCTACGACACGGATTCAGGCAATGTCGTTGATAAAGCAGACCTGCCAAATATCGTCCCGATCGTTCAATGTGCCAATTCACACAACTGGGCTGCCTACACCATCCGAAATCGCAAGGGTTTCGGACTGGTCGGTATAGAGCGGGCGGTAAGCGAGTCCAGCAGAGCACAGTCAAGCAGAGCACAGTCCAGCAGAAACAAGTCAGAAAAGCTAGTCATGTCCGACTGGATCGATACCGACTGCGAGCCGATTGCATTTGCGTTTTCACCGCAAGATGAATGCATGGCGGTCGCCGATTCTCGTGTTGGCATACGGTGGTATCGCTTGCAAGAGAACCAAGACTCGCCTCTCTCGTGTGTTCATTCAACGGGGGCCGTTGCCGTTTCGCAAAGCCGGTTAACGAATGTCGCATTCTTGAACAGCGATGATGTTGTAACAACGTCTCTTGACGGATCGGTCGAACGATTTTCGCCAGGCCTTTCGCAGAGGATGCCGCGAGGACAAGACTACTTTGACATCTTTCCGCAACCACCGTCCATTGTCGGCGGAGTACTCTTGAATGAGTGCCAAAGCGAGGTGTTCGTGCTAGGGACCGACCGGAACTTATGGCATGCAAAATTCCCCTCCAATTCGACGCGACATGCATCTTCGTCAATGACAACTAAACTCGGCTACCGGTCGGTTTGGAAAAGCGATGCGCCACTGGCTACCGCAGCGATTTCCCCCGACGACTCCACCCTTGCCATCGTCGACCGGGACGAACGATTGCACTGGCTATCCGATTGGCGAACCGGAACTCCCAAGGTCCAAGTACTGCAATTGCCTGTCTGCGGTGGGGATTCCCAATTTGATATGTGTGAGTTCTCTGCTTCAGGTCGCTATCTGGGAATGGCAGGCTCCTCCGATCACACGCTTGTCTTCGATCAGTTGCGTTCGCATTTGGAACCGATAATTGTGCGAACGCCAAGTTCAAAGGTAAAGTGCATTGCATTTTCTAGGGATGAACGCTACTTCGCATCAGCAGGTGGGCACGGGATTGAGATCGTCGATCTTGAATCAAACGAGCCATTGTATTGGAACGAAAAACTGGGGATGCCCCTTTGTCTAGAATTCACCCCCGATGGCAATACGTTGGCCGTCGGATGGGAAGACGGGTCCGTCTCGCTGCTGACATTAAGTAATCGCGAACATCAATTTCTTTACAATCCGATGATACCGCAGCACTACGAGCCCGGACGTCCAGTCAAAATTGAGTTTGTCAATTCCGATCGAATGCTGATGATTAGCGATAATGGATTGATCCAGTTTTGGGATTGCAATACCCGTCTCGCGATTGGATGCCTTCCACTTTCGGACCAACCGAGTAGCGAATGCAATCAGGTTAGCATTCGCGACCATGGCAACCGAGTTGTTTTTGCGGGTCAACAGGATGGCCATTCGTTTATTCTTCGATGGTCCCTTTCCGATGAGAAATTCAATGTCGAATATCAATAGTGCCTCGAAGCGACGACCGAATTCCAATCCTAACTCAACCCGCTTAGCATTTACGTTGGTCGAATTGTTAGTGGTCATCGCGATCATTGGCGTGTTGGTGGGCTTGCTATTGCCAGCCGTTCAAGCCGCGCGAGATTCAGCTCGTCGCATGAGTTGCAGCAACCAGATGCACCAAATGGGTCTGGGGATTTCAAATTACCATTCTGCCTTCAACGAACTGCCTTTGGCGTGGTGGTTCGAAACGCCACCCGATGCTTTCAATGGGAAACCATGGAGCGTTGCGCTATTGCCATTCATCGAACAACAATCGTTGTACGAACGCTACGACCATAGCACTTTGGCGATGGATCAAACCAGTGCTGATAATGTGGAACTCATCGGCCACACGATCGCTACCTATCAATGCCCCTCATCGCCGGGGGCACCCGAAAGCAGACGCTACATGTTTGATGCGAGGCCGATCGGATTGCCGTTTACCGCGACCTCGATTGCGGCAAGCGACTACTGCCCGACGACGGGCGTCAAAGGAGTCTATGCGACCTACGCGTATGGTCCAATCATGCACAACGATCGAACAGGAGCCATGCAGGTCAAAAGTGAGATGTTTGGCGGCAACCAAAAAGGGACCTTCGCGGGGATTCTCGATGGATTGTCGCACACGCTATTGATCGGTGAACGAACGGGCGGCCCCGATGTCTATAACGCAGGCCGCCTCGACCCTGTCGCAACCACATTTTTGAGAGGAACCGAAGGGGGCGGTTGGGGAGATCCGATCAACGGTGAGCATTGGTTGCAAGGATCGCTGCGAACGGGTGCGACTTGGCCGCCGCAAGGAGGCCCTTGTGCGATCAACTGTACGAATGCGAGAGGTTTTGGATTCCACAGTTTTCACGCTGGAGGCTCACACTTCTTGTTTGCCGATGGGGCGGTGCGTTTCTTTACGCCAAGTGTGTCCCCGATCGTGTTGGCAGCACTTATCACCCGAAGAGGCCGCGAGGTGATCGAGGAACATTAGGCAAATTCCGATCATCCTGTTTAACCGTGCAGGTAACGCCTCACGCGTTTTGCAATGCAAAGCGCGCGGCCCGCTGGGTACGCGGCTAACGAAAAAGAAAATGCGTCCCAACGCGCCGGATGAGCTGGCCGATTCCTTTTATCGCTGCGTGCCGTTTACGCTACCACCATTCGCTTGCTGAACATGCGCTGGTTCTGCCTGTTCCGAACCAGCGAGTAGCTTGGCCATTTCGTCGCCATTTTCGAAATCGATCACGATCGGCGGTTGCCCTGGATTCATCTCCATTGCCAAGCCACTGATTCGCCAGCCCGCTTGCTCGCGGTGAACGGCCCAGACCACCTCGTATTGGCCAAGACTCCCGTCGCTGTTCGGTTCCGTCCAAATGCTTTGCACCAGCATCGAGCCAGGTTCGTTGGGGATGGCTGCAGCTTGGCGGACGTCAAAGCGAGCGTCCGGTGTCCCAATCGGCTGGACCGTCCGGCCAATTCGTTTCAGCTCCGCTTGAGCTCGCTGTGTCAACAACTGGCCCGCATCGGTCGTCTCGCCACCCCTTCGGACGCGATCAAGAAATTGCGAGACGACATCCGATGGCGAAGGCGTGTTGGCAACGTCGGCGGATTCAGGCGTTGCCTGAGCCATCGACTTGGCGTCAACACGGGCCGGATTTGGCGTGGTCGAAGGTTCCGAATTGCAGCCAACGAAACAGAGTCCGAAGGCAACGCAAATTGCTGGGAGCCGAAGAAAACGAGGCGATTTCCGAGAAAATACGGACGGTTGAAGCTTTGACATATTCTTATGGAACGTGGTAAAGGGCCTGCTTGGATGAACGCCAGTACGAATGGTTCGTCCTAACGATGTTGCACGTGGAAATAGGAAGTTTTGGACGACCAAGTCAAGATCACTCGAAACAGATGCGGAAATCTGTACCGTGTCGCAAAAAACTAGCCGGTGGTGGATTGACATTCCTTGAAAAAGTGGACAATGGGCTGAAAAACTGCACTTCAACCATCAAGCAAGCACCAACCATCAAGCAAGCAGCCGATTTCGCTTGCGAAGGAATGCCTATTTATGCCCTCTGTCAACCTGATCGACACTTCACTTCGCGACGGCCACCAATCCCTGTTGGCGACGCGAATGAGTACCGAACAATGCATGCGAGTTCTGCCGATGCTAGTCGACTCGGGGTACGACATATTGGAATTGTGGGGCGGAGCAACCCTCGATTCATGCCTTCGTTTTACAGGAGATGATCCCTTCGAAAGGCTTGAAGCGTTTCGTGAAACCTGCGACTCGAGTGGCAGGAAAATCCAAATTCGCTCGTTGTGCCGGGGGCAAAACCTGTTTGGGTACAACCCCTACCCAGACAATTTGGTTTACGAATTCATAAAAGAGGCGTGCCGAACAGGAAATGATCGAGTCCGTATCTTTGATGCCCTCAACGACCATCGCAACCTGATCACTGCGATCATGTCGACCAAAACATTCAACGGGCACGCGGAGGCCGCCCTTAGCTACACAACCAGCCCCGTGCATGACCAAGCGCACTTCGTCAACTTTGCAAAGCGTTGCGTCGACGCAGGTGCTGATTCCTTGGCAATCAAAGATATGGCAGGATTGCTGCACCCAGCTGATGCTTGGACGCTAATAGGAGCTCTGAAAGAAAGTTTTCCTGGCGTTGAAATTACGCTTCATAGCCACGATACCAATGGATTGGCGATTGCCAGCTACGTCGTTGGTTTGATGGCGGGAGTTAGTAACTTAGATACCGCCTATGGACCCATGGCGGGTGCCACCAGTCAACCGCCAGCCGAATTGATTCGCTACTTCGCCGATGCCTTGGGCGTTGAACTAAACGTCAACTTCGACCGCGCCAGTGAAATCGATAACGAACTGCGGCAGATTCGTACCGAACTGAAAGAGGTCGACAAAAACGCGGATTCCTTCGGCAACCCATGGCCGTCCGAACCTACCGACGCAATGAAAGCGGCAATTAACGAAGCAATCGAACTACTCGGCAGCAAGGATCATGATCAATGCACAAAAGCGTGCGATGTGATTGAAGAAAAAATCATGGTCCCACACGGCTATCCAGAAATCGACAAGAGCCAACTTGAGTCGCAAATCCCAGGTGGGATGCTGAGCAATTTGTATAACCAGTTGAAAGACCAAGGTAAGCTCGAATTGATGCCCAAGGTCCAAGAGGAGATCCCTCGCGTGCGTGCAGCCGCAGGCTACCTACCCCTGGTTACCCCCACCAGTCAAATTGTTGGGACTCAGGCCGTTTTTAATGTCATGAAGGACAATCCTTATGAATTGGTGAGTGAACCTTTTCGTGATGTCATAATGGGTAAGTACGGAAAATTACCAGGCCGCCCTGACCCGGAAGTCGTCAAGAAGTGCTCGCGAGGCCAAGCGGTTTACAAGGGACGCCCCGCCGACCTCGTCGACGACCTCGACTTGGAAAAGGTCTACCAGGAAAACGGTAATCTCCTCAAATCACATCGCGACTTGCTCTTACTGCTACTGTTCCAAATGCCTGCGAAGCAATTCCTGCAGAAGCGGGAAGCGGAGTCAGCCTGAGCATCCTGCTTCTTGACCAGACGCAAATGAGCTCGTTCCGTTATTCCGCTGTCGCGACAAAACAAGCGATCACGGTTTTATCCAATTCGTTTGGATATCTGTAGCAATTCTATCACGCTGTCCGTTACGAATCGCGTTTGAGCGATGGTAGGATAAGAAATCGGATGGTTTTGGGTGGCAATCGATGAGTCCGATACGAAAGTTATTGTTTTTGACGCTCTTCGTATCGAACTCACCAAAATGCCCGTTGACCTGAAGCGTCTGTCAAGATAAATTCTGGGCTCAAAGGCAATGCGGGTGTCCCAATCACCCTGTTTGTCGTTTCCCGGTGGGTGTAGCTCAGTTGGTTAGAGCGTCGGATTGTGGTTCCGAATGTCGGGGGTTCAAATCCCCTCACTCACCCCTTACTTTTCTTGTCGAATTACCCGCAAACTGCGGTCTATCGTAAATCGGGGCGTTCTGCCCGGGCGGCGTTTTCCCAATTGCCCAAAACGGTACATACCGTTTTAGAGATTTTTCGGTGCGTCGCACCCAAGGGAGTTTGATACTTGCCAGTTCCGTCGACGAATTCTCTGCGCTTACGGATCCAATGGTACGGCCCGTCCTCGTTCGTCGATGGTCAACTCGAGAATTCGTCTGCTAATCAGGTTATTCAGATTGCTCAGGGACCCAACGAATAGGACAGCGCAGCAGAAGCTAAGCGACATCCAATGTCCTCAACAAAAGACTGCCCCAAAAGTTCTGCTAAGCATTTCTTGCCGCTCTTGGACAATGATGTATTCCCGATCTGAAAGAGCGGAATGCCATTGAGCCCGCGGAGGCTCGGCAGATTGCGGTCACATATGCCAAGTCCACAAAGTTCAGCCCGTGTAATTTCTCGACCTGAAAAATTGGACTCACTTAACTTTTCGCCGGACTGCTTTTGCCCGGACTGCTTTTCGCCGGACTGCTTTTCGCCCGGAACCTTTGCCCGGACTGCTTTTGCCCGGCACAGGAGCTATCAACTCGATCCCGTTTCGCTCGCCCTCGCTGGCAGGCGACGTTTGTCGTCTCTGTCATGAGTAGACTAGGTCATCACTCGGCGAACGTTAGAGATCGGCGTGGGCGAGTCATCGAGGTCACTTCACGCTTGGAGGTTCCGAGCCTTTCGTAACATCCGCTTGTGCGTCTTTCTTTGTCGAGCGTCGGAAAAGAATGATGTTTTCGGTCATCGACACAACCTCCCAGCCAGCGGATGCTTTCGCATTAATGTAGTAGTCCAACAACGCGATCTGCGGATCTGCGATAGCCGCATTCAATTCCGAAAGAATCGAGAATAAACCTTGGTCTTTCTTCTCTGCTTCCTTTGCTTCATCGTTCCGCTCTCCGAAAAGCCGCTCAAACTGCTTGGGGCGATTCGTGGATAGCCAGTCTTTCACTGGTTGCTCATATTTATCTTTGCCTAGCTCTCGAATGACGCCGGATAAACTTTCGACGGAATACGTGGGCTCTGCAGCCGAAACACTGATAGTGGAGACGATTAGTGAAAAAGCTATCTTAAGTGCTAATGGTTTCATGGATGGCCTGTTCTGGGGAAATCGTTAAGGGTTATTTTGGCCAGGCCGAATACCGTTGAGATGGTCAGAAACGGTCGTGGCCAACGGCGGTTTATCACGTTGATACTCATCATGGCGTCCTTGGGTGTGTGAGTCTTTCCATGACGGCAAAGCCGTCTAATTCGTCGTCTGCAAGCTACGCTTGCAGTGCGAAAAACGTCACCCGAAGGGTGCGTTACGACATCTGGCTAAAACCCAATCATCACCCAAGGAGATGCGAACGGCAAGTTTCGCTCCCGACGCCTGTACGTCGGCGGTCACCATCTCGCGTACGGTGATGAGGTGGAGTGTGTCCATTTGCTTTTAGGGCGTTGTCTAAGGCACGTTACGTTATCGATCAGCCGAGGGCGACGGTTGATCATCCACTTCAAAACGCCCGACTTCGTCACTCGGTTGCATCGGATGGTTCGTCGCGCATCATGATCAGCCTGACGTCAGAAGCGATTTGAGATTCGTTTGATCCACAGGTCGGACAGTTTGTTTTGAGAAATCCATTGTATCGTTCGCCGCATTTTCGGCATAGGCGAGGCTGCCTCGCATACGAGAGGAACCGTGGGGTGCCGGTAGTTCTTTCGTATTCCGCAATCTCCAAACACACGTGGCAACGGATCGAGGCACCATTTAGAGAAGATTCTGAAAACGTTATCCAGCGAGTCGCGATGTCCGCTAAGCGATATTGAGTGTCGCAGGAGGGACAAGCCAATTGGGCAGTCGTCCAATACTCATCATCGGATCTTCGAACCCGTGACTGGGACCAGTCTCCTAGCCACGCCCATAGTACGACGATCGAAACTGCAATCCCGAATACAAACGCTAGTGAAGCAATCATTTCCAATGCTGTGCGAACGTCAGTTCATTTCCGACGGACGCCACGGATCACCAAGTCGCCGGAGTTATCTCTCCATTGTCAAAACGCACCGTTCGGCGACTTTGGTGCATCCGATTGTTCGTCGGTAATTTGTGAAAGGGAGCTATCTGAGATTGGCGAGTTGCTTTTCAAGAACCGCATTCAGCTCGCCAAGGTCTTCTTCCATGAAGCCAGCCTTTGAGTAAATAATTTGTCCATCGGGCGAAACGACCAGTGTGCGCGGAATCGTTTCATTTGCGAAGAGCGAATAGACGGAACGATCGGGGTCGGCAGCAATCGGAAACGAAAAGTCGTTCTTTTTGCGATAATCCCGGACCGCTTCCATCGTTTCCTCGCGACCGATTACCAATATTCGAAAGCGTGTATTGTTTCTATTTGCTGTCCAGATTTGCTCGAGATGAGGAAGCTCGATCTGGCAAGGTCCGCACCATGTCGCAAAGAAATTTATCAGAATGACACTGCCATGATCCGGAAGCGAGAATTCATCTCCATTGACGGTTGTCAGAGTGAAGGGTGGAGCAGTGTCGCCTACCTGTACAACGGACGTCTCGGCGAGCTTTTCAGCACGGGCTGCGTTGATCTCCGCCATTTGCTCACGGCCAAGCGCCGGCAGGAAAACCAACCAGAGTATGCCCTGTTGTATTCCAATCAAACACGGAATCGCAATGAGCGAGACCAACAATCGAACCCCGTGCCCACGGCGTTTCGGCGTTTTCCACCGCACGATCATGGCGATCAACGAGATGACCATCACGACAAAGGCAATCAGAACTCCAATTGCTAGCAAGGCGGCGATCGTGTTGTAAGTAGACGTGCTCATAATTTGGTCGACGAATGCTGGGGTAACCGGGCCAGCCGATTAACGCTTAGATGGCCGAAAAACCGTTGTGGCCGGCTCCGGTTCAACCCTTGGTTCGCCTTTGCGCTTGTCAGCGGCCCAATTACGAAATCCTAACTCAAATTCACCTACGCTGTTGAAACCCAAATGTTTCTTAATGGCGGATGAAAGATCGATGCGTTTAGAATCCGATACGAACCTTATCAGAGTTTCACGATCCCAAGTTTCTGCAACATACTGGGCCACGACCATGGATTGCGAATACATTTTTATAACGTCGCTAACGTCTTTTGGATACTCGGTATACGTGAGTAGCTCGTTAAAAGGCATGAGCATTCCGCCGTCTCTTGCCTCACGAAACACTTTCCAGTGTCTATCCCGAGAGTTTCTTGATTCGCTGAGCAAACCAATTCCCATCTCCGCCCATCGCGGTGCCTTCTCGATTCGCTCAGCAAGCACCAAGTGGCTCAGTTGCCTTGGCAATGCATTGCTCAGAATCCCCTCAAAGTCTCCACCAACTTCAATTTTGAGATTTTTTAGTCCTGGATAGTAAGTTGACACACCCCACGCCTTGTCATTACTTCGAGATATTTCAATTGTCACAGGATAAGCAAGGATCGGGATGGCTTCGTCCCCCCAATCTTTTCGGAGTGAGGCCAACGTCGCTTGGGCGTAACACTCGACTCGTTCTTGGTCTTCCCCACTGCCTGCAGTAACAACCAGATTGTAATCCTGTGCTGTGACTGTCGAACATATGCATACCATCAAAGGGAAGCAAGCGGCGTAGATATTTGATCGCATTGTTAGTACTCGGTTATAAGTTGCAGACTTGATTTGGCGAACGCCGCCGATCACGGCACGGCGAATTGGTTATCTATTGGGAAAACGTCAGATGCCGTGCTCCAGTGCATGGTTTGGTTACCCGCCGTCTGGTATTCGGGTCATCGAGTTTGCGTGGCGGGCCGCAATCATTGCATGTAGGTTGTGCGAAGGAGGGTCAGGCGATTTAGATGGCCACGGTAAAACGTACACGTCTGGAGCGTTGCGCGGGATTGAACACATGAATGAACCGATCAGCAAATCCCCGTGGAGTTCGATTTTGAGTGTATCGTCCTCAAATGTCAACGAAGTGATGCGGGTTCCGGCTGGCCCAGACCAGGCTGAGGAGCCAACCACCCCACCGATTCCGCAAAGGTTGTATCCATCTCCGGACCCACGTGTATAGTCATGGCAATCAGGAATAAGTTGCGCGAATCGCACGCCACCGTCGAATACAAAGTTGGGGTTTTGCTTTGACGCGTCCGCAATTCGACCAACGACGAATTCTCTGCCGAGTATTTGAGTGGCCCCTCCAAGATTCAATGCATCGTTGCGCTCGACACAACGTTCAAAATGTTCGATCGCATGCTGTCGCTCTTTACGAGCAACAGCGGAATGCCAAGTTGCTATTAGGGCAGCCAATAGCGGCGCAATGATGACGAGTTGGCGAAGCGAAAAGCGTTTCATTTCAGTCGAGTAACGTCACGCGTCACCCGGTACGCGCGAAAGGTTTACCATTTCAAAACGGCCGATTCGCGTACTCGGGTGCACACAAAGTTGCGTGCAAAAAGGGAAGCAGTCAACTCCAAGTTCAAGCATGGTCCGAGCTTCAGCGGCATAACGCGAGCTCGAAGGATCGGCTCGCTTGCCGCTAGGACGCTTGACAAGCAAGCGTAAAGCGATCGCATGGTGATTCGCCACAACTATTCGCCGAACAATTTGAGGGCGTTCTTTGCGACACTAGGGTCATTAAGTCGTCGTATCGACTCTGCGATGATAGGGTAATTGCAATCCGAAATCCAGATGCAGCGATACGAAATGTTACCGTATTCGCCTTCCTTCGCGCAGTCCATCGCGGCACCGAGATACATGCAGCAGACATCTATGATGTAGGCCTGCTCTTCCTTGCTGTACGAGTAATCGTCTTCCCGTTCAGGGTGACGTTCGCGAAATAGGCCATAGACAGCGTCAAGAGCGTCGTTGAAGCCCGAGAATGCCTTCTGATGCCAATGCTGCCATTCGTCGGGCATGTACCGGTATTGGTCAGCGAAAGACGGGTCATCCAATGCCGTGATGTCATCTTCAGTGTTCGTGACAGCGATTGCGTTGAGTTGGTGGATGTCCTCGCCAATCAATATTGCATGGCCGCAGGATTGCGAGTTGGCGTTGAGATCACTCAGGTGCGAAGCCAGAGCGTCACGAAAAACCGAACAAAGCTCTTCGAGTTCAGAATAGACTAACGACTTCATGTGTGTAGGTCTCGATGTCGGATAACGACCAAGATCACGCGGTTGCCGCCATGTGATCAGCTATTCAATTCCCGCGCGATCGGCAACTCGCGTGCATCGCCTGGTTCGTCGGGCTTTCCTGGCGAGAATTGTACCCTGCGTGCCGCCCTTTGGAAACGGCTCCGCGGAACTCACTTAATGCTATTGACATGCCTAGTAGGAGAACACCAAGGGAGAGAACACCAAGGGACAGAGCATGATTCTGGTGGATTTGCCTTTTCCCTAACCGAGGTATACGATTCCTGGTGATTCTGCTGACGATTTTCTCTCGGGAGGTGTGTGATGGTTCGGTTGGCACGTAGCGAGGTGTTTGATCCGCATGAGGTCGTTATCGCCCATCTCTACAATCGGACCTGCCGACGCTGTTTCCTGATGGGAAATGACCAAGTGTCCGGCAAAAACTTCGACCACCGGAAAATCTGGATCGAAAAGTATCTGCAACAGTTTGCGGAATTTTTCTCAGTAGATTTGCTAGCATTTGCAATACTAGACAACCACATCCACTTGATCCTAAGATCGCGGCCCGATCTGGTGGCGACCTGGAGCGATAGGGAGGTGGCTCGGCGCTGGTTGATGCTCTGTCCACACCGCCGGAAATCCGACGGGTCGCCTTTGCCGCCAAGCGAGCCAGAACTCAAATCGATCGCTGGTTGTCCAATCAAATGCCAAGAAATCCGCGAGCGGCTGAGCAGTTTCAGTTGGTGGATGCGGCTGTTGTGCCAACGCGTTGCGATGCGAGCGAATCGCGAGGAACAGGAGTCGGGCCGGTTCTTCCAAGATCGCTACCGTGCAACTCGATTGACGGACGAAGCATCCCTGTTGGCCTGTGCCGCTTACGTGGATTTGAACCTGATTCGTGCCGCGATGGCGGAAACGCTGGAGCAGAGCGAGCATACGTCGGTGCAAAAACGAATCAAGGCGATGAAAAGTGAGTCACCAAGCGAAGACAAGCCGGATGCTTTCTTGGCACCTCTGTCGATCGATGAGCAGCTTGATCCCGTAGGTCCCTGTGCTAGCGACAGCGGCAAGCGTTGTAGTGATAAAGGCTTCTTACCGATTTCGCTCGTGGATTACTTGAAGCTACTCGATTGGACAGCTCGGCAAGTGGCGCCGGGCAAACGCGGTGTGACGCCTTCGGCTGCACCACCGATTTTGGTTCGGTTGGGACTCGAGCAAGCGACTTGGTGCGAACTGGTGAAGGACTTTGGGAAATTGTTCTGCAGCATTGCTGGACGCCCCGAGAGTGTCGATTCGATGCGTTGTCACCGCACGCACCGCCGCTACCATCTCCGCCGCCGCGCCCGCGAGCTATTGACGCTCCCGGACTGAGTGCCCCTTCTTCGATTCCCCTCCTTTTCGTGACGCTCTTTGAGCTGCCCCAGGATGAAGGTACGCACCCAATACGGCCATTCCGAGGAAAAAAGCCTATCTCACTGGCTTGCACACACGCTATTTGACGATCCGGTGCAATAGCAAAGCAAAAATCCCGACAGCGTCCGTCCGGGGTGTTGCTGTATCACCTGAAATGATGCTCTGTCCCTAAGATTGCTGTCCCTAAGATTGTGTTGCGACGAGTCACGTTCGTTTCAGACTTGAAATTCGGGGCGGCGTAAGGATTGACTTGAGTCATCGAACAGACTTCATCGGCGAACGCCACCGATCACGGGGCGGCGACGAGGAATGTTCAATTGTCGAGAAACGTGACTTCGCCGCTCCCGTGCATCGGAATGGTTCCCCGTTTTTCATTGTTTGGCCGACGCGCAGGTCGCAGGTTCAGGGGAAACCGATCCCGACGTCGTTCGCAACACCGTGTATTTTCCCGTCACCGAGATCAACCGTAATCGTACCGGAATACCCACGGCGCTCAAAGTAACAGTCTACAACGAGATGGTGTTGCGATCCGTCATATTCCGTAAGGTCAAGTTCAACGTGAGTCTCGCCGGTCGGCGATACGTTGGTCGTCAGTGTGGCATCAACAGGTAGCGTTCCAAGGTCGTACGAACGTCCGGTCACGTTGACCACACAGGATTCGTAGTCGATCGAACCGACGTTGTTGATGGCGACAACGACACCGTTAAACGGCCAGATACCGCATGAGCGAGTGACGAACGCGAGTGTTCCCAGCAGCACAACAATTGCTAGAACGGCGAGTCGCGTTTTCATGCTTCAGTCGGGGAACGACCGGGATAACGGGGGGCGAGGAGAGGACTCTAACTTCAAGACCGACCGCGCCGAGCCCTCCCGTTCATCCTATTGTTCTGTCGCGTTTCATTGTGTGGATGCAGGTGGCCTCAGCAATGACGACACGCAGCACGGATCGTCTACGCCAAGTTGTTGAGCAAACGCTACGGCGATCGGGATCACCCAAAACGGTGAATCATCATCGAATGGTGCAGGGTAGCCCGATAGATTGTATAAGGTTTTCGCGCAGATTTCTTCGAAGCTGTATTGGTGCTGAAGCATTCGGTCATTGGTCTTGTCGGCACAGAGCGTTTTGTTGCGGATACGATCGAATAGGTCGTGTGCTTTCCGCCATTTCGTGCTGTCTGCGGCCATGGACTTCAATTCGTACAGCGTCGATAGATCCTCGCAGTGCGGAATGAAGAAGCTGACCATTTCGCCAATCGATGAGGCGACAGATTCTTCAGACGACATAGTTCAGGGATCATTCTTGAGTGACAGAACGTTACCGATCAGCCGGCGGCGACGGAAGATCAACCACCTCGAAAACGCCCGACTTCGCCGCTCGGTTGCATCGGATGGTTCCCCGCCCGGCAGCGGAGCAAACGTCAGCCAATACGATCGACGTAAAGCGATCATACCGAGTGAGACGACCGCCAGCAAATCCGTCGCAATCGACTACCGACGTGCAGACGCAATTGATTGAGCTAGTGTTCGTGGAAGTGTTCAAACGCCGCTGCTTCGAGTTCACCATCGCCCGAAATTGCCTCTCCAGTTTGGTCACGGAGGTCATACGGTTGTTGAACGCCGCCGAGCGAGGCACCACCATCGATTGCTACGAGCAACGTGTACATTGCATCGGTCAGCACTCCGTCTATCGTTGTGCGGAGGTCGGCCGTTTGTTTCGGTTCAAGGCCCATGGCCGCGATCATTCGTGCGACCGCAGTGTCAGACGTCGCGTCAAAGTAGGAGCTGAGAATCGCATTTTTCTCGGTTTTGCAGAGCATCGCGAAGTCGTCAGCATTCATGTTTGCGGCAGTGCAAAATTGATTGTGTCGGGGAACGCCGACGATAACCGCGTCGGCTAGATTAACGCTGACCACAGAGTAAACGCTCGTGGCCGACTGCGGTTCATCGATTGGTTATCGGACAGTATGGGGATCGACGAGATGTTGGCGACGCAGAATTTCAAGGATGAACTAAGCGGCGGCATTGGATCAGAGTCGGTCCAGTCTTCGACCCCTTCGGTGACACATTCGCCCCGATTCGGTATCGCGATCATTGTAGCAGATAGAAGCGAGACATATCAACAATCGAACGAGTAAACATTGCAGACGGGACATCAGCGCATCAATCGACCGAGCAACAACATCGCACCAATTGCAGCATGAACGCCAGCGCATCAATCCGATAACGTCGGTGTTCACGCGGTGGCGACCCGCGATGCTGTTTTCACGAAAACGTGTTGCCGCCACTCGCGTGCAACACATGGTTCTTGCGCTGGGCTTGTACGGCCGACGACCCGCCAATTGAATCGATTCTGTAAACCCTCAAGATACCGACCGAAGTAAGGCCGAGCAACAATCGACCGAGCAAATCAGCAAGCCGACGATAATCAGCTGGCGCATCGACAGCGTTGGGACTCGGCCATTGGCAAGACCGCGAATCGATTAGTGTGTGATTAATGGCGATTAGTGTTCCAGAAAGAGAGAACACTAATCTTCACTAATCGAACACTAATCACTTTGCCGTGAAGGTTCGGCCAGCGCTCATTGGCACGGCACGCGAGATCGAGCGTCCGAGAACCACCATGACAATCGACTAGGAATCGACGGACCGCAAGAACGTTACCGATCAGCCGGCGGCGACGGTTGATCATCCACTTCAAAACTCCCGACTTCGCCGCTCGGTTGCATCGGATGGTTCGCCTATTGCGGGGGCCATGGCTTGTCGACACCGTAAAGTTTCCGTTGCTCTGGGTCGGCTAGCACGCCCGCCCGTGAGATCGTTATGTAGCCAAGTTTCATTCCGTCCGGAAACTCGTACTGAACTTCGACATTACCATCTTGGTACTCGTAAAACAGGATCGCCTCACCGTCTTCCCGATCAGTCCAGTAGGGATCGCCAATTCGTTCGCGAATGTCTTGTTCGGATGTCGCGGTGTGCAACTCCATAGGCTTTCCCTCCGCAAAAAATGTTCCGTCAAATTCACCTAGCGTTACAAAGACGCGGTCGAGCAAACCGCCATTAGTCCCTAGCTCGAGCCCCTTCCCCCGCGGAGCGTACACACTGGAGTCTGCCAATTCGCTGGCAAACGGCGAATCCGCGGCGACCGGCTTTCCAACCTTGTTCCCGGCAACGGAAAAGTTCAACAGGTCGATGGTTACAGCAGGAATTGCTTTTTCCGGATGATTGCAGCCGAAAATGAACGACAATAATCCCATGACAGCTATGGTGCGCATTTGGTGGTTCAGGATAGTAATGTGAAGATAAATCTGGCAGAAAAAATCAGCAGATACAAGTTGGGCGAACGGTAGAAATCACGGGGGACGGGCGAATGACTTGCAAGCAGACGAGAAAACGGACCACCCGTCCTCCCGTGCATTTCATGGTTCGCCGCAATTTCCGGCTCGGTTGGCAGCGAGGTCTGGTTTCCAATTACTGACAAATTCAGACCGGGCAATCAAGAACGGAGCGTATTCACGAGCGTCCAACTGGACGGTCGATCGGCCACCGAATTCGTCCTCATCGCACGTTTCATCGTAAAGAATCAGCTCGCCATTGTCGAATGCTTGGAGCTGCCGAGCGACCCATCCGTCGGGATGGACTTCGAAAAAGAAGTGTGATCCGCCCCAGCCGGAACAATGTCAGCCAGAGTTCTCATCCCAGTAGCGTTTGTAGTACAGGCATGGCGAAAAGCCGACGATCCGATTCAATCGTGGTGGTGATGATTGTCGAATAGCAACAGGATCGCCGGGGATAATCCGGAAGGCTTCGCGAGCGACAGGTCTTGGAACAGATGCATCGCACTCGCCTCCAATGTTCAGCGCAACGGCAAATACATTGTTGTTGCGGTGCGCGATCACGTTGCCGAAAAGTTCACTCGATTGCTCTTGTGTCATGATGCGGTGAGCGGCTTAGCAATCTCATGTCGGCGAACGCCAACGATAACCGCGTCGGCCAAATTAACGCTGACCACAGAGTAAACGGTCGTGGCCGGCTGCGGTTCATCGGATGGTTCGTCCGTCTATCGTCTTCCAGTTACCGGGTTGTCTTAGCTGAAAGATGATTCTGGCTACGGCGACGCTCCCAAAGTCTTGCTGTGAGCATTGACACGATCAATTGTAGTGCCGCGGATAAAACCATAACAGCAACGACCACATACGCAGCGGAAAGTTCTCGCAAGCTCAAGCACGCACAATAGAACAGTCCAAGCGAAAGTGGAATACCAAGCAAGATGTACGGGAAGCGTTTCGCGGTTTGAATCTCGAGTACGCTTCCGAAATAGGATTGAATCATGCCGAACGAAAACAGCGTGCCACCTAATGAGAATAAAAATCCCGTATGATCCAGATAGAGTCCAAGGCATGTAAGCAAGCAACCTGTCCAAACCACTGCTTGGCTGGTCACAGAGTTCTTGGTCATTGAGGGCATGCGAATCTCTTCATAGGACGAACGGTACGGATCACGTGGTCGCCGCGAACGACTTTCCACTTCAATAAACTCAACTCGGCGACTCACGTGCATCCGATGGTTCCCCGTCGTTTTCGATCAGTTCGATGGCCGTCAACGCGGCGGTCACAGTACCGGGAGAATGGGTCTGCTGAAATCGTGAAGCCGCAATTTTACGGAGTTGGGGCAACGCAGACAACGGACGTAGCCGTTTCATTGCGGTTACGGCGACACCCTTCACGAGACTTGAACGATCTCGCAGCGCGTTCACAAGCAAATCGGTAGATTCCGGCGTGTCACATTTCGCTAAAGCTTCTGACGCGGCCCATCGGTTGTATTTGTCAGGGTCCGCGATTCCGCGGGACATGACGGTGATCGCATCAGATGAAGTGACGCCAATTAAGGACCAAAGCACAGCAAAGCGTGGGAAGTCAACGTTGTCGAACGATTCCACTATGGCGTCGAGGTGCGCCACGACCAACGGTCTAAGTTCGCCGAGCAACTCGTGGTAATGGTCACGTGACGTCGCAGTTCCGAGTGAATTAAGTGCATCGTCAAGTTCAGCGATGCCTGAAGAACCTTGCGGCTTGCTTGTCATCATCGATCTTCGCAAGTCGGGGAACGGTACGCGTCACCCGGCACGCGCGAAAGATTCTCAATTTCAAAACCGCCCGACTCGCGTGCTCGGGTGCACGCGATGGTTCCCCGCGATCGAACGACGTTAGCGGTCAAGAGTTTGGGCAGTTTTGATAGCGGTGGATAGGCAATGCTTCCAACGTTCACGCGATAGACTGAAGTCCATTGTGACCATGCTGCCATCCGTAGAACTTACAAATCGCATGAGTGTCAAATTATCGGATGGCGCTTTGTCAACGACGATCCATTTCGTCGGATATTTAAAGATGCCAAGCTCTCCTTCTTTCAGTATCCGTTTTGGATCCAGATCGTTTTTCAGTTGCGCTATCGCATCAGCAACATTCGCCCGTCCTTCCGTCGGCTCTGTTCGAACTACAAGCTTGTGCATTCCGTTGGCCTTCTCGTAGCCGTGCGGTGTGACGACCAAATCACCATTGGCGTTGTTCGTCGATGTCCATTCGTTCAATACACGCAGCGTGTGATCGGCGAAGTTAATTTTGGTCGATTGTGAATACGCCGCGCCGGAAAAGCTCGTCGTGAAGACCATGCCAACTAGCAGCGTCAAAGCAATCTTTCGCGGTACGGCCATGAGAAATAATTCATTCGGGGAACGCCGACGATAACCGCGTCGGCCAGATTAACGCTGACCACAGAGTAAACGCTCGTGGCCGACTGCGGTTCATCGGATTGTTATCGGATCAGTATGGGAATCGCCGATAAAGTTGTCTAAATCGACGAACGTTAAAACATCATTGTAGCCGACCGAAGCGAGACCGAGCAACCATCGACCGAGCAACCATTGCAGTCGGGGTTTCCGACAACAGTCGACCGAGCAAGTTTTGGTAGTTGGGGTTTCGGGGCAGGATTCAACCAAGCAAGTACAGCGGTTTGGATGCGAGCATCCGCATCGACCGAACAACTACAGCGCACCAATTGCGGCATCAACTACCACGCACCAATTGCGGCAACGACTACAGCGCATCAATCCGATAACGTCAGACATCACGGGGCACGGAAGGTTGACTATCCATTGCGAAAAACGCCGCAAGCCGTGCTCCCGTGCACATACTCTTAGGTGGACTCATTAGATTTTTAAACGAAAATGGCTTCTCTCGATGTAATAAACGAGCTGAATCACGAGGATTCGCTCACTTGGTGTTAATGGTCGTAACCAACAATTTGGACATCGTGGTTCGACAATACATGCGAAAGAAGCCTCATGAATTCTACTGCAATCTCAATGAACAACGAACCTTCATCACGACCCTCTATGCGACCGGGATGAGGTTCTCCGAAGCAGCCAACTTGAGGATCGAGGACATCGATTCGAAGCGGATGCAGATCCACATTACCCACGGCAAGGGAGCCAAACAACGACAAGTTCCGCTCTCGCCAAGGTTGCTCAAAGAGTTGCGAGAGTACTGGATACAGTACAAGCCGCCGTCGCTTCTATTTCCCGGCAAGAAACCGGGGTCGACCTACTGCGACACGTCGATCCTCAAGGCGATCAAGGTATCGGCGAAGCTGGCGAAGATCAAGAAAAATGTCACGCCGCACACTTTTCGACATTCCTACGCGACCGGACTTCTCGAAGCGGGCGTGGACTTGTTGACGATCAGCCGCCTGCTTGGTCACGCCAGCTTCACGACGACGATGATCTATCTGCATTGTCGCCGCGAACACCTGATCAGCGTCCCCAGCCCGCTGGACTGGTTGCCGGTGAAGCAGTTGCCGACCTACAAACCAGCCGAAGAGAACGGGAGCGGGGAGACGGGAGACAAGACGAACTCCTCGCAAAGCTAACGGTTGCTCAACTATTACGCAAAGGATCGGCTGCGTACGTCCGTCAGTTCGCCGGCTCCGGCGCGTGCCCTCAAGTGCAAAGTACGTTGGCAAAGTTATCGCTTTGCCGTACACGGGCTCTCGGCGGTAAACAGTATCAGTGTGACGGGTGTGGCGACGAGAGCGAAGTTTATCACTCTTGCGGCGACCGCAACTGTCCCCAGTGTAGCGGCCGCAAACGTTACGACTTCGCCGCTCGTGCCGAGCAACTGATCCTTGACAAAGTCACGTATTACCAGGTCGTTTTCACCCTGCCAAGTAACTTATCGGAGCTGGCACTTGCTAATCGAGAACCGATCGCGGACTTGCTCTTCGCGTCGGCTTGGAAAAGTCTTCGCAAAACGATTCGCGGCCAGCAGGATTATGACCCCGCGTCGATGATGGTGTTGCACACTTGGAACCAACGGCTTGATTCCCACTGGCACGTTCACGCTTTGGTTCCTGGTGCCGGGCCGAGTTTATCGAGTGACGATTGGAAAGAAGCCGAAGCTCCTCCGGAGACGGCCAACAGTGATGGGTATTACCTCGTGAAAGCCGAAGCGTTGCGTGAAAGCTTTCGCAAGTTTGCGATCGCCCATTTGAAACGCCTTTACAAAAAGGGCGAATTGAAGCTCAGCGGCAAATTCGCCCCGCTGCAAGATCCGCAAGTATTTAAAGAGTTCTGTGACAAACTAGAATCAGTCGATTGGGTCAGCTTCATCCAACCGCCGCCGACCAAAAGCAGCAGTGCCGAACAAGTGGTCCGCTATCTGACGCGTTACCTGACCGGTGGTCCGATCAGCGATTCAAGGATCACCGCTGCCGATTCGAAGCAGGTAACGTTTCTGGCCCGCGAAGGGGTTCGGACGGGAGGCGAGCGGGAGCAGGTCCCTGTAACGCTTCAAACGACGGAGTTCATTCGACGCTGGTGTCTGCATATTCAACCGGAGCAATTGACGAAAACACGTTACTTTGGTGGTTGGTCCAATAACAAAAGGACAAAGTATTTGGACCGTTGTCGTCGCTCACTTGAGGCGATCGGAGTCACTCATCACCGCGAGAGCGAAGACGGCTCGATTGGCGAACGCTGCGAGGAGGAGTCTACGATCCCTTGTTCAAAGTGTGACCATCCGTCGCTTCGGTTGATCGGTGAAATCCCGAAGCCGTCTTGGGACAAGCTACTCAATCATCTGCACGATGATTGTCCCGACTGGTACGCCGAGAGTGACTACAAGGAGCTGTGTGAGTACTTAGACCGCGAGTATGGCATCGGTTATGAGGACTGGTATGCGGAATGTGCGGTAGAAAGTGCAATGAAGCGTCCACCCGTGCCCCCTGCTGAGCAGTTGTACTTTGCGGGAATGTGTCCGAACACCGACTTTATGTTAGAATCGTTTTAAGCGGATTGCCAACGTAAGCGGTCTGCACGACAAAGTTCAACGCACATTCTATCCGTGGACCAGGCGAAAAACGTCAACCATTGATCAAGACCTTTCCACGCCTGGTCCCCGGATAGAATGCAATTCGTTTTCCTATACCACCATCTTCACTGTTGTGTGGCACCTGGTTTCCGGCGGGTTCGGTTCAATGCTCACTTGGCTGGATCCAGAGCCAGCGTTTCTCGCTTTTCGCCTATTCAGTGTAGCGGTTTACTCGATTCCTCTTTTTCTCGTTAGCCATCTGCTTCTCAGGTCCAGTTCATCTACTGAGTCTGCATTGCGGGCGGTTGTCGCCGGTTCTGTTTTCGGGACTTTCCCGAGCGAATTCCTCTGTCCAAGAGAATTGATCTACTGGTTGCGTGATAACATCACCGATTCTGCTAATGCGCTGCTTGACCTTGTGACATACTACGCTTTCGATCTTCTAGTTGCACTTTTAGTTGAAATCGTTTTGGTGTCGTTGTTCCGTCTCGCGTATCGAAGACTTGCTAACTCAAAGTATCTACCTCACCTTGGACGCGATAGGATACCGGATAACCAAACGATGAACCGCAGTCGGCCACGACGGTTTGCGGTCATCTAAGCGTTAATCTGGCCGACGCGGTTATCGTCGGCGACTATGAAGTCCGTGGTTTGTCCAGTGGCGACTGGCCGCTTTTTTGAAAGATTTCTTACATTGGATGTTTTGTGTTCATTTCTTTGTGGTGAATCGGTGGTAGCGAGCTTCGGCGAGCGATCTGCTATTGATGACTTGGCTTGATTCGATTGGGTACTAAACGACTATTCGAGATGTCGATGCCTTGACCCAAGAGGGTCGGTCCTTGACAGCATCGTCTCAGCATTCCTTACAGGATTTCAATCGGTGGTCTCTTGAGTTCTGTTGGATGGCCCGACACTTCGATCGATCTGTCAATCTTTATGCCGGGTTCATCACCTCTCACATTCTTTAGGACGCCATGACCGGAATCGTTTACGTTGCTCCCGGTGGCAGCTGGTGTCAGTGATGTAGGCGAAGTGGAGTCCTTGTCGAGTTTCAAACTTGGTCTTCAATCAGTTTTTCGTTCTCCGTGTTTCACTCCAGTGTTTGCAGTTGTTTCAATGGGTTCAAGGTGGATGGAAAAGGTTTCCCTGTGAAGCGCCACATTCGTTATCTCAGGGTTATCAAGCCGCGTTTCAAACGCGGTTTGTCGCCCTTGCCGACGATTCGTGGTCACTACCAGGGAAGCGCGGCCCCAACGAAGGGCCTTGGATCGGAGTCAGGTTTTCAAAGGCGCGCGGCGTGCACTGCCACGGCGGCGAGTTGGTTTACTACCTCGACCGCTGCGTTGCTTCGGTTCGTCGCTGATCACTGGCCCTGGAGCATGTGGTTTTGCTCGTATAAGCTTGGCTTTCCTTTTTGGTTTTGATTCTTGGGTCTCTGTATCTTCCGTCGTCAGTTCTTGAATTTCAGGCTCCGCTGCAGACTCTTGCAATGCCCGGTTCGGATCCCAAGCCTTTTGGTCGCGCATCATTGCCCAAGCGACCACTGCGATCTTGCGGGCCAATGCGATGCCGGCTTTCTTGCGTCGTGTTTTCGATCCGCCGTGAATCCGTTCAAAAGTTTTCTTGCTCCAATCATTGTATCGAAGACTTACCCAAGCACATTCCAAAAGCATCGTGCGAGCCAGTTTCGGCCCGCGTTTACTTATCCTTCCATTGCCATCGGTTTCACCCGATTGATATTGCTTTGGCGTCAGGCCAAGGTAACTTGAAAGATGCCGAGCACTTTTGAAGCGGTGCGGGGCATCGATAATGGCAACAAGAAGCTCAGCCGTTTTGCGTCCCACGCCAGGGATCGTCATCACCAACTGAATCATAGCGTTGTCGGCAGCGAACAATTCCAACCGATCTTCGACCGCTTGCATTTCTGCGGTCAACGCATCGAGTTGTGTCAGTTCCAAATCGAGTTGTCCTTTCCAGAGATCGTCAGCATTACAGAGGGTGATCGGTGTTCGAAACGAGTCGATATGGACGCGTCCGGTATGCCAAGCTCTCGCGCCAGAGTCGATTTCGATGCCGCGGTTGGCGAAGCTGGATCGAATGCCGTTTTTGATTCGATTGATTCGGCCGTCGAGGTTCTTTCGATACTTGATAATGGCTCGTTGTTCACGGATCTCTGGTTTTGGCACGTGGACCGGCGTGAGCACTCCCATGACAGCCATTTTAGCCAGCTTGAGGGCATCGTCACGATCGGTTTTGTGTTTGGTTTTGTCCACAACCATGCTTCGTCGTTGGTGCTGCAAACGAGCGTTTTGACTTTTCTTTGGTGAGAGACATCGCTAATCCACCCCGAGGGTCCGCATGCCTCCATGACCAGCAGGTCGATTTCGTTATCGTCCAAGAGCTTGTCGATATGCGAACGCTTGGTGAGGATGGTTTCGAAAGCATACTTGCGAGTTTTGCAATCATAGAAGCAGGCGACCAACTTGAACTTGCCAAGATCGAGAGAACAGATCATCATAGAGAGGTTCCGTGGTTTGAGGTGTGAACGAAGTAAGAAGCGTTTCATTGTGACCGATCGAGAGATCGAGATCACGGCCTGGTCAGCAGGATTCTCCAGCCGACTCGCCTCAAACCACGGACTTCATGGATTCTTTATCCGGCTGAAGTAGCATGAAAACGATCATATCGTCTATCGGTTTCGTTGCACTGCTTTGGATTCAGGGCTGTAGTGACGCTAGGCCGATTCCAGCGTATGACATGGTAGACCCCGTTCCATCTGGCTGGCGAATGACGCCTGACGAAGCGGTACTGGCTGCGACAAGTTACTGCGAACAATCTGAAATGACCAGCCATATCCGCCTCGGACCGCCCTCCATTGTTGTTGACGAATTCGACGGCGAACGCCTTTGGTACCTTGGGTACCACCAAAATTCGACAATGCCCGGCGATCATTTCGGCTTGCTGATAAACGACTCTACTGGAGAGATACAATACGAGCCTGGCGAGTAACACTTGCGATTGCTTCGGATACAATGCCCTTGCCTGCGCGACACATGCCGACGGATAACGATCCGATGAATCGCAGTCGGCCACGACCGTTTACTCTGTGGTCAGCGTTAATCTGGCCGACGCGGTTATCGTTGGTGTTATCCGACTGAAGCCCCATAACAAGCCCGACGGTTTCACCTTGACGACCCGCACGATCTTGTCGTCGCTCAACACCTCGAAGATTGCTCGCAACGGGCCATGTTCGATCGCGTACAACCCCTCGCAAAGCTCAACGCCTTCGCCAATTGCATCACGCTTCAATGCTTGGTCGATCTCGTGGGCTGCTTTGCTGATCTTGTTTCGATCTGGCAGGGCCAACCAGATACTAGCTAATTCCTGTTCCACGCTCTCCACCCAAACTACCGTTGGCCCTTTCATGCGGAGTCCAGTTTCGATAGTCGCTCGAGTACTTCTTTCGTTGTTCGCCCAATCGGCTCATTCGCTGCCCGATATTTTGCTTCCTCGATCTCCGCATCTGAAAATGGCTTTGTAAAAAAACCGATTCGCTTCCCGCTATCATCAACTATTTCGATGGCCTCACCGGATGACTCGATCTTCAACGCTTGCTCTGCTGTGACTACGATCTGTACCATGTCGTCCCCTTGGATATAAGTTGATTTCATTGTATCTCGACTGGTTTGGCCCGACAACTGGCGCAAATCCCTGTACAATGCCCCATTCCGGCGAATAACATCTACATGGCCCTCCTTGTCAACCGGTACGTACCTTCCCCCAGGGTAAAAGTCTGAATTTTTTCACAGCTTGTTTTGGGGAGTTCCCTTTCGCCTTCGCGGTGTCGCTCGCCATGCACTGGCGACACCGCGAAGGCGAAAGGGAACGGACCAACACGTTTGAGTTCGATACCTCAAAAGAAGCTCGATCAAGGCGTCGAAGCCCTTATTTCCTTTTGTCGAGGCCCGAGCTCACCGCCCTGGATTCCCCCGACACGTTTTACTGCTATCGGTTGACTTTTCCTATTGAGCTTGCATTCGATCTTAGTAACGACAGCGGTTCGCTTTTGCGTTTCTCTACTACGAAGTCATCCCAAACGGTTCATCCGAATTCGTTAATTCGTCATACCGCGTGGCCGCTTCAAACATCTACCGTGGCTCTGGCAAGTCAAACCCGTAAGCTTGACTCACTACCAGTGCGAAACCTTAGTCGTTAAACCAACGCTTCACACCAGTGGCGCAGAAACTCATTCTGACCGATCCGTTCCTATTCAAAGGGGTTGGTTTGCTGCCTCTGTCCCACTCGGTATCCCGAAAGATCCGAGTAGCGGGAAAGCTCCAGTTATTGTGGCGGGTAACGGTTCGGTGCGGACTTGCACACTCTGATCGAGGCTTACTCCTGTACGTTGTTTAAGTTGTGATTTGGCGTTGTTGTTCAATAAGTCCACCCAGCTAAGTTTCCAATCAATCCGCGTGAGATCAGAACAGCTGCCGCAGTTAAGCTTCGTGGGTTCGTGTGACGAATCACCGTCCCAACACTTCAATATCGTTTCAGCTCAATCGGTTGCGATCGTTCTTTGGCGTCTCAGTTATCCGAACGGATGACCCGGCCGGGTGGATGTGTCTATTTTGCGTTACGAGTTTGTATCGGTTCCTTATCACCCAATCATTCGATCGAGGTCGAATACTTCGCCGCGACACAGCATGAAGTAGACCGCTCGACCGAGTTTGACTGCGAGTAAACTGTTGGCTCTCGCTTTACCATGTTTCTTTTCAATTCGATCACAAAATGCTTTGGCGCGAGCGTCTTGTCGCTTGAGCAGTGGGATCGCTTCGCTGAACGCCCACTTCAAGTAAGCGTTACCGATCTTTTTGCCAGGCGAACCGTACTTTTTGCCGTTGGATTGATGTTCGCCTCGAACGAGTCGACAGTACGACAGAAAGTCGCCAACGGTAGGAAACCGCCGAATGTCGTGGATCTCGTAAAGCATCGTCATTGCGATGATCGGACCAACACCTGGGATTGTTTGTAAACGAAAGAAGCTGTTCGCATCGTGAACCTTGGCCGACTTGGTAAGAAACGTTTCGAGCTTCCGAATCGTCCGGTCGTCATCGGCGAGTCTCTCCAGGTCGGCTAACCAGTACCCGTTGAATGTGCATTCGCACCCGACCACAAGATCGGGCAGAAAGGGTTTGATTTTCGCAAGAAAATCGGGAATGTTGTTAGTTGAGAAGTGTTGGTGGAGTCGTTTGTTACCGTCTTGGTCAACGACGCAGGCGTACATCGCTCCGGCGTGCAAATCGATTCCACCGTAGAAAGGAAGCCAGTGTAGAATACAAATTCATTGTGGTTCTCCTTGGGTGATGATTGGGTTTTAGCCAGATGTCGTAACGCACCCTTCGGGTGACGTTTTTCGCACTGCAAGCGTAGCTTGCAGAAGACGAATTAGACGGCTTTGCCGTCATGGAAAAGCTCACACACCCAAGGAGGCCATGATGAATATCACATCAATGAAGCGAAGAGTTCAGGGTCATTCTTATGGCAAATGTCGATGATCCGCATCCAAGTGAGCCGCCGTCGAACTAGATTCGCCGAATTCAATCCCATCACCGCGATGACGCGGCGTGCTTCGTCGTTCAAACCTGAAAGTCGTCCACCGAGATGAACTCGAAGCGCCGATTCCAAAAGAGCTTGTGTTGGATCTGGCACCAGCCGTTTTCCTTTGCGGAGATTACAGGCGCGACACGAATAGACGAGATTGTCGTATTCCAGACTCGCCTCTGGCGAACGAGCCACCGGCTCAAAATGGTCGAGGTCAAATTCGCCCAGTCGCTTTCCCCACTGTTCGCGAACCAAGCAGTACACACAGCGAAACGAAAACTCGTCACGCAGCCATGGCCGGACCGATTGAATGTGCAAATAACCACTCGGTTCTGACGAGGAACGAGCGGTCCGTCTGAATATGTGAAGGCAAGCGGCGGCACACTACGCATCCGGTTGAGAGAGTAGCCGCTTGTGTGGCTTAAGTGCTTCTTCCAATGGCGGCGATGCTATTTCATCGAAGTGCCGCTCTGCCATCTTTTGTAGGCCCGCGAGCTCTGCGCGTTCAGGCACACCGATAGTGCCAGCAATTTCACGGTCGATCAACACACAGCGACGGTCGTCTTTCTCAGGCGTCCACTGAGAATCACTTCCGTTCGCACCCACTTCCTCGGAAACAAACCGCGTCACAGCTAGTTGGATCAAATCCACAACGTCTTGCCCGGTCTCGTTAGCATGAGCGGAAAGACCATGTTGGATTTCGGCAGGAAGATCGATTACGTACTTCATGCCCCCCCGTTGTATCACAGGAAACGGCCAAAAAGCTAGTGATTACTAGGATATCCACGAACGCTGAGTGGACCTCGCGGTTTGCAATTGGTATGGCGTTTGATTGCGATACCGATCAGAATTGCGTTTTTCGCATTGAACTTCGGTAAACCAGGAGGGCTAGCCCGGATGATTCATGGGCTTGCAAATTGTTTTGCTAACGTCTACGCCTTCAAGCGTTTACGTTCATTGCTCGAAAAACAGTCTGCGTATTAGCCGTTTTGGCGTTAGCGGCCTGTCGATTTAATCGTTTAACGCTTAGCCGAAGGCGTCAGCTTTTCCATAAGCGGTCGCCTACGGCTTGGCGTTAAACGATAAGTCGAGTCAAACCGATTAAATCAGCAGGCCGCTATGGCCAAAACGGCTAATGAATCATCCGGGCTAGGATGGCCATGTCAGCTAAAGCAAGTGCTCGAGCACTCGAACTCGCTAAGGAATTAAATGAATTCAATGGCGGTCGTTACCACGATGACGGCACGCCCAAGACGTTCGATGAGCTAGAGATCGAAACCAATGCCTTGACCGATCTGCTCAGCTCCATGGCACTCAACGAGTCGGCCAAGGATCTACCTGGTGAAGAAAAACCCGTTCGTTGCCCAAAGTGCAAAGCCGTGCCCGAGCCGCATGACCCGGACGACGACGAGCCGATGGTCATTCAGTCCGCTCGTGGCGAGGTCGAGTACTAAATGGGTGTCAAACGGTACGAAGAGTGGTATGCCGAGTATTTTTAACCAACCACGAGCATGAAAAAACCCCGCCGTAGCTTGTTGTTACGACGGGGTCTTTCTTTATAGCGACGCGGACGGGACTCGAACCCGCAACCTCCGGATCGACAGTCCGGGGCTCTAACCAATTGAGCTACCGCGCCTCACGAATCTGTCGAAAAAGACAGATCCGTTATACGCTCATCACTTACTTGTTGATTTCACAAACGTTGCGAAAACTTTGTTTCGCCGATCCGCTGAACTAGCCAGCGTTGTTGTGAGTGAGAATTATATCGACCTCGTCAGTCGCTGCAAGTCGCCTTTGCCAAGAAGTTTGTAAAACTGGAAATTTTTTGGTTCGCTTTATGACGGTTGTAATGAAATCGCGAAAGCCAATCACTCACCCTGGCCAATATTCACGCTTATCTGGCGGTAATTCGCCGCAGAGAAACCTAGAGTCTTATGCAGAGTCGCCCTGAATGGAACGAAAAGAATTCGTTCAGGAGCACTCGGTCGATTTGTTTCCGACTCTCACGAAAACACCCATGCCACGACGCGTATTATGATCTACGACCTATTGCTCGCGTTCTCCATGTCCGAATGGTATCATGATGGAGTTCAAGAATTGATCTATGGATTTAAGCACATGGGAATGACCCAGTGGGGCATCGCTTCGGCTTGCGCCGTGGCTTTTAGTTTTCTTTGCCTCAAGGGCAACATGATAAAATAACGTCGGCCGACGCCTTACTCGCCCTCTTTTGGCGTTTCAGTCTTTGTGTCCGCACTTGAGTCCATCTCAACTTCCGCTTCGGGCTTAGCTTCCGCTTCGGGCTTGGCTACCGCTTCGGGCTTGGCTACCGCTTCGGGCTCAACTTCCGCTTCGGGCTTGGCTTCCGCTTCGGTTGCCGGAGCAGCCGGTTCTGGGTTACCAGCGGCTACATCGGAGCTTGGTTCGGGTTCTGTAATTCCGGCAGCTTCCGCTTCTCGCATCAAGCGTTCGTTCTCTTTGCGATTTCGTCGTTCTTCGGCGGCAGCGACTTCAGCTTCCTCCGCTCTCGCCTCAGCGGTTTCGACGATATAATCGACTTGTTGTTCCGTTAACCCGCTCATTTCCATAAACAAATCGGGTTCGATAACGGACAAGTCGTCATAGGACAAGTAGCCTTGTTCAACCAGTGATTGGGCGATTTCGTCGGTGATACCTTCGATCGTGCTATAACCAGCGACGGCTCGTTCGATTTGTTCTTCCAATTCACCGCCGGTCATGATTTCGATATCCCAGCCGCACAGTTTACTGGCGAGTCGAACATTTTGGCCACGTCGGCCGATTGCCAACGACAACTGGTCCTCTTGAACCAACACAATTGCGCGGCCGATCATATCGCACAACAAAACTTGCTCGACGGTTGCCGGTTGCAAGGCATTGGGGATCATCACTTCGGGATCATCACTCCATCTCACGACGTCGATATGTTCACCAGCGAGTTCTTCACGAACGGCCTTGATTCGGCTGCCCCGATAACCAACGCAAACCGCGATCGGATCCACTTGAGAATCCACGCTACTGACGGCCACTTTGCTTCGATATCCAGGCTCGCGGCTTATCGATTTGATTGAGATCACTTCTTCGGCGAGTTCAGGTATTTCTTGCTCGAACAACGCTTGGACCAATTGTGGACGCGTTCGGCTGAGCACGACCCGCACCCGGTTTCCTGCCGCTTTGACTTCGAAGACGACAGCGCGGACTCTTTCACCGGCATGCAATGTCTCGCCAGGAATTTGTTCGCTGCGCGGCAAAATGGCTTCAACATTGCCTAAGTTAACCGTTGCCACGCCGCCATCGGCTCTTCCGATAATCCCGGCGACAATTTGACCGACTTGTTCGCGATACTCGTTCATCAGAGTATCACGTTCAGCCTCTTTGACCTTTTGGATAATGACTTGTTTGGCGGTTTGAGCCCCGATTCGACCAATTTGGTCATCGCCAAGCGGTTCGCCTTCATAGATCGCTGAAATGCGTCCGTTTTCCCGGTTGAGCTGAACCGCGATGTTGGCATCTTCGCCATACTGCCGCTTTGCGGCCGTCTGGAGAGCCGACTCAATCGCAGAAAACACGATCTCCGTATCAATATTCTTCTCACGGTGAAGCGAATCGACGTATCGAAGGATGTCTTGCGGATTCATAATGATTTGGTTTGATGAGGTGCTAATAAAAAAAAGGCCCGGACCTTTTCAGGATCGGGCACGTCGAAAAATGCTCGCTTGTTTCCATTCACGATATCGATTTGATCAGCGGATGTCAACCAAGATAGCGAGCGGAATTTGGGCGTGAACTCGACCCTCAAACGTCCCCTTACGGGCTGTCGATTTAATCGGTTTGACTCGACTTATTGTTTAGCGCCAAGCCATAGGTGACCGCTGATGGAAAAGCTGACGCCTTCGGCTAAGCGTTAAACGATTAAATCGACAGCCCGCTTACCGGGCACCGTCAAGCGGGCAAATCGGTCACCCGTCGACGGGCCATGGTGCCGAGAAACAGGTACACCGCTGGCGTGGTAAACCGTTCGGCTCGCCTGTGGACGGTCATCGTCGTTTCGAAAAGCGTCGATGTGAGATTTCGAGATTGGTAGTCGGATACGCGTCATGCCGTCGATCGGCTTCGTCTTCATCGCCCATCGAATCGGTGCGCGGTGAACGGAACTCGGGTTCATTGTCTGGCTTCTATTACGGAAGCCGATTGCAGGGAGCACTCACTCGAATGGAGCCAAGCCTGTTTCCCAACTTGGTTGGTCATGCTTGTCGAGCAACAGTCGCTCGACTGGCTAACCATCCATGTCCGCATCCGAATCGAGATTGGCGGGTGCAGCAAACATCTGCAACGAATAGGGACGAGTGGAGTCGTCGGTCGAGGTTAGCGTATCAACCGGATTGGCTGGCTGCCAAAATTCGCTCATTCCGTCATCGGCAAGCGGAAAACAACATTGCCCCGAAGCGGGCCGAATCGCCCCAAGATTGCTTATCAAGAACAGGACAACTGCGAACAATACGATCCAAACAGGCCGCGGCAAATCGACGATTTTGGGTCGATCCTGAGCGGGCTTGTTGGTTATTTGAAGACCGTTCGTTGAACGATTGGAGGGTAGACGATATCGCTGCATTTCTTGGCCTCGGCTCGTGAAGTTATTGCCGTCCCGCTAGCAAGTTACGCGATGGCATTCAAACGAAATCAAGCCCATGCAAACGAGGGACCAGACCGGAACGTCACCTTGAATTCGCGGGCATCGCCGGCAAGAGGCCAGGCCGGGCGAGCGAAATGTTTCAGCAACGCCACACCACTTGGTGATTATTCGCAACAAGGGTTGAAAAGAAACGCATAGAGACCTACCAACGTTTTTGCATCCTTGATCCGGTTTTCCGAAATCAAGCTTCTAACCTGTTCGCGAGAAACGATTCGGTTGACGATTTCCTCCGTCGCTTCCCGTGCAGCTTTGCCCTCGGAAAGCCCTCTCGCGATAAATAGCGACATTCGCTCATCACAAATTCCTGGTGCGGAGTAGAAATCGTGCAGCAGCGTCATCGATTGGGCCGTGTATCCGGTTTCCTCGGCTAATTCTCTTGCCGCGGTGGTTTCGGCCGATTCGCCGACTTCACGCGTTCCCGCAGGCAGCTCCAATAAGGTTTCACCGACGGTCGGACGGCGGTTCTCGATAAGCACAACGGTATCGCGATCAAGTAGCGGCAATAAAACGACCGCCCCAGGATGTCGGACCACCTGGCGTTGGTAGGTCTTGCCGTCATTTCCGGTAAGCATCATTTCATAAACGTCGAAACGAGAACCTGTTAATAGGAGACGCTCAGGATGAGAGCGATCCTGCTTGTTCAAAGGGTTCTCGCCGGCAAGATCGGCTTGGCCCGTTTTATTGGAACTCATAAGTATTCTTTCCGTTCATCGGCTCTAAATCCGAAGTCGTTCCCGATTGATTCGCATTTCGAAGAGCTGGCACTCGAAATCAATGGAGAGGCCTTCAATTGTAGAGGGGGTTTGGCGAGTTTAGCGAGGAAGTGTAGCGAGCGAAAAAGCCTCGGCATGGTAGTTGGTGTGGTGGTAGGTGTCCAACCCAACGTACTACGAAAACAATCGAGATCAGGTTTCTCTCGATTTAACGAAAAAACCGTTTCCAATTGGGTTTCGTGGTCGAGATCGAAAAACAACGTTGATTTCCCCGTGTTTTTACGGTTTCTGTGTTTGGAGATTTGCGACGATCCTGGTTTTCAAGGCTCCAATCGTTTGCAATTCCTAAAAAAGTGAGTTTGTCAAGGGTAATTTCCTTGACGTTTGCAAAAATTGACTTAGAGTTCATGGTGTCAGGAAAGTGGGACACCACGGAGCGCTCCTGCGGACGAGAGCCGGCCTACGGCGGTGATTGCGGGAATGGATCTTCCAACAAAAAAACCCGGGCTGTAGGCAACTGAGAAACGTTTGACATTTACGGCCGGTTAGAAAAGGAATTGAGAGATGTTAGTATTATCGAGAAAAAAGAACGAAAGTATCATCATCAACAACGACATCAAAATTGTCGTCGTTGAGATTCGAGGCGATAAGGTTCGCCTTGGCGTCGAAGCACCTCGCGAGGTGCCGGTGCATCGTCAAGAAGTCTATGACGCCATCCAGCGTAGCATAGAGACTGGCGATGTTTCGATTGAATCCCAAGACGCTTAGTCCGTGCTTCGGCCGGACTTTGGAAGGAATGCGTTGTATGGGAAACCTCAGTACGCGATCGATTCTTGCAAAGTTTCTCCCGTGCTCTCGTTGTCTTCGCCATCAACCTTCGTCCAGCGCATTGCTATGACGCGATAAGGGGTGAATCCTCTGCGTAAATTTAGTGCGTTGAGATTTTTTTGAATTGGCACGAAATCTTGACCAGTAAAGCCTTGACGGCACTAGGTAGTCTTCGATACAACCTGTGCCATCACAGTTGAGAAACGTTGGTGACGGCGAAAGCCGGCAAGGCATTCTCACAAGCAGTTAGACGGCCCCTTCGTCTAGCGGTCTAGGACACCGCCCTTTCACGGCGGCGACACGGGTTCGAGTCCCGTAGGGGTCACTGAGTGACGAGTCACTCCCAATTCACAACCCGCAAAACCAATTGTTTTGCGGTTTTTTTCGTGTCCGATCCGATCGCCTAAAGCGTCCAGGTCGACAACGATGGGGCCGCTAGAGAGACCGCCGGTCATATGCTTGAATCACGATTGGTTCTCAATGAGGATCCCCTCGCCCAGTGATCGGGCGTCACTTGCAGGTAATGGGATTCTGCTGTCTCGGTTGAATGACCCGGACACGCATCGACCACATGGTAGCTGCCACCTGTTGTTCCGCCCGGACGGCCGGACAAGCCGGACGGAAGCAGGAAACGGTGTCGCAACTCGGTTGGTATAACTTCGGTTGTGTAGGCATCGGCGCGATAGCCCCATTGTTGATCGTTCTCGCAGGCCGCCTTCAATACTTCTGTAACAGTTGCAACATCTTGCGATCGAGCTTGTGGGTTTTGTAATTCTCGTACTCGACATCCGATCGCTGGCTATCCAGGACACCGAACGGGCCTCGGAAATTCCATAACGCCCACCCCATCTCCGCTTTCTGCCAGTTGCTTAAGCAATCTTCCATCCAGCGAAGCGTATCGGCGTGCGGCGTATACTTGTAGCAGCCAAATTCGCCAACGATCACGCCACAGCCTCGTTGCTTCATCTCCAACCACGGGGCAATCGTTTTGTCCCAAAGCCATTGGCCGTCTTCCATGTTGGGTCCGATGAACGGAGGAGCAGCATTCGGACCTCGAAAGATTGCCTGCGCTGGTTTCTTTCCCCATTCGCTCCCCAGTCGGAGTACTTGCTCAGGATTATCGCCCATTCGCCGCAGAGCAATCTCATCGATCAACAACCAATCCCCACCCGTCAAAGCAATGACAATCTCGCTAGTGCCAGCTGGGATACCGACTTCATAACTGCGGTCGTAGAAATTTTCATAGATATTCCACTGAGCCTTGTAGACCGACCTTTTCCATTCGTCTTCACTGGTTCTTTCAGGGCGACACACAAAGGCCTTTCTCCAGACAATTTCACCGTCCATCTTGACGACAAGATCCGCACGGTCCGAGACTTTGTTGAGATGGATTCGGAGGCTGTCGCATTCACTAAAAACACCTCGGATTTTCATCGGCATTCGCGCTTCCGCTGACAATCCTTTCTTTTGGGGTGCGTACAGGAATCCGTTTGCCGATACTCGCGGCCAACTTGGCGGCGAACCGACCGCGTCCTCATTGACCCACTCCGCTCGATAGTGCGTCAAGTCGAAAGGCATGTAACCGCGGGTCGATTGAGCGACGTCCAAATCGACAAACGCGGGCACGCTCTCCATCCCCCAATTCACTCCATCGGCAACGATGAGTCGATCGGGATCCTCGTTTCGGATCACATTGGCCATTTTGCTGACGACGGCGACATAGTTTTCGACCGCAACCCCCGACGGCTCGTTAAACAAATTGAAACTAAGATTGCGGCTTGGCACATCGCGGTATCGTTTGGCGAACATCGCCCAATGTTTCGCACAAGCCCGCTGAGTTTCCAGGTCTGTCCACACCGACGTTGGTTCGGCTGGCGAGGCCACCGTGTAACCCGGTGCGCGGTGAAAATTGATCATTACATGTATGTTGTAACGCTTCCCCCACTCGACCGCTTGATCAATCTCTTTGAGTTGTTGTTCGTTGATTCGATTCCAATCGCCACCTTCGATCCAAACTCGATAATCGAGAGGTAAGCGAACAAAATTGAACCCTAGCTCATGGATCATTTTGAAATCGTCTTCGAAGAATGGACCATTCTTAGCGAGTCGCGAATTGCCATCGGATTTCAAATAAAACTTTTCAAGCAAGTTGAAACCACGCCAGCGCGGCAAATTTTTGGCAGATGCCTCGGGTAGCGACGTTGTGCCAGGAGACGTTGTGCCAGGAGACGGTTGTCCCGTTTCATGCGCGGAGGCGCTCGGATAAGAAACGAGCCAGACAGCAGCCCAGACAGCAGCAAGGAGCAAAAGAATGTTGCAGCGGGGAGAGGGAAGGGAAGGTTTCAAGAGACGAGCTTCCTTTTCGAAGGATTGGATCAAAACGCCAACCACTCGACGTCGGTTTGGTCACCGCGTGGCATCATCCGACTGAACCCGTCGGCAGCGGGATCAATCGCATAGTGATAGGTGTACGCTTTTCCGATCCGTGTCATGTCTTCTGCAAAAACATCCACGACGACGCGGTGGTACAAATCGGGTACACCATATTGATTCGTTCCTTCGATAGCGTCAATCGCTTCGAGCACTTCCGGTAGCTCCGATTCGCGAAACAGCCGGTATTCACCTTTGACGCGGGTCTGACCTGGCATCATTGCGGGATAGTCTGCACGATCGTAGAGCGTGCCATAGGTCCAAGCCGATGTGATTTTCAGTGGGACACATGGCCATAACGAATCGCGGCAGCCACCTTGTTTTAGCGTTCCGTAGACGAAAAAAGCATGGACGGGATCCCTCATGCCTGAAGCCTGTCGAACTCATTCCGATAATCTCTAGCGGTCGACGGAAATATCTGCTCAAACGTTTGTGATGAAACGGCTCCACGTTGAAATCGCCGCTTTGGATAAATTGGCATTTCGAAGCCAGTGATCTGCTTGACGCCTCGGCGTACCACTTCACCTTTGAGTGCATAAAGTTTCTCTGGCTTGCGTTCGGTCAGTTCGGCAAACGGAATACCTTCAGCGATGTCAATCATGTTCGGTAACGCGTAGGGGCTGAATCCAGAGAACCCGAGCAGTCGTCCCGGCGCCCACGTCCGGACGTGCCCTCGACTTTGACCACCCGAATAGGTTTTGGAGTGCTTAACCGCATCGATTCCCCAGCCCTCTTGATAGAGCAGCGTATGACCGAGGACGTGGTCGATCGTCAAGCCCGGATTATCTTCGATCGGATAGTCTTTCAAGTTTTCATCGCCGCCATCGCCATCGACCAACCATCGCCAATCGGGATATCGCTCGCGGATCGCTTCGCAGATCGCGTAACCAGCGGTCGCGGACTGAATATCGAGAGGTTTGTAATCCTCGACCGCAGCGATCGCTTTTCGAAAATCGACTTGAGACAACGGAACGTCGACCTCTTCGACAAAGGATGTCAGGTTCAATGTGTTGAGAAAATCGATCGCTTGCTTACGGTCGTCGCCTTCACCGCCAATCGACAGCGTAAATGCACGCAATCGGTCGAGTGAATCAGATCGTTCGCTCAGCAAATGATGCAGTAAAAGCAACACGGAACCACTGTCAATGCCTCCCGAGAACATCACTCCAATCGGTTCGTCATCGGGCAGCACATCGAGCCAACGATTTAGCTCCTGCGTCAATTGACCGATATAGGTCTTGCCAATCAAATCCAAATCGACGGGTAAACGGTTCCTCTCTGGCCTCAGGAACCGTTCATATCGCGGCGAGACATCCGAAGACTCTGTTAAATCGATCTCACACAAATAGTGGGCCGGAACCATCCGAGTCAGTGCCGAGTCAAACGATGCTGCACATCCCTGGGCTACCAAAAACTCATAAATTTCGTCGATACGTTCTGCCACAACCAGGAAGGACTTGTCCTCGAAATCAGCGTAATAGTACCGCATCGGTCGAGCGATCGTGCGAGCCATCCGCAGCAAAGGGCCGGTCGGTTGCAGCACTGCGTACTGGCCATTGATTCGTCGAATCTGCTCTACATCGCCGCTTTGTATCGCTTCATCCGCCTGGGATTGCGAGCAACTGAGAAACAGGTTCGCCGCAGGATCGACCAAGTCGACAAATTGCCGAAGAGGTTTTGGATTGGTTGCTTGGGAATTTGGGTTCGTCATAGAGATTGCTAACGATAGATGATGGCTACGAGGTTTCGGAAAATTTCACGTTGGTTCATCAAGGAAAATCCTTGTTGGGAACGCCGACCGTGCCGCCTAAGTTCATTCTATATTATTGAAAACGTCGACGAAATCACACTCAGGTGAATGAAATCGAGCCTATTGGAGACAAGGCCTCCAATGAGTACCCTTAACGGTGGCCAGCGAATCGTTAGTCAAAACACACTCAAGTCATATTCCAAAAAACATGTTTGATCCTCATTTATCCGACGACGATCAACCTCGGGATCACTCGCCGGTTCGCTTATCGTTTGAGCAGGGAACGTTGACGTTGTGCGGTGTCTCGAATGACTTGATCAAGAAGGTTTTCGAACCGGCTCAATGGGTGTTTGATGTTCGCAGCCAATCCTACCGTACCGACGCCTACCAATATCGAGAGGTTGTCGACCGTATGAAAAACCGAATCGCCGGTACCTTTCAAGACGAAGTTCCCGATTGGAAACCGATTTCGATTCGCCAACCCAACCTTCACCATTTGCGTGCCGACCAGACCGAGGCGGTCGATGCTTGGATGAAAACACGGCGTGGCGTCGTCGTGATGCCAACCGGAACAGGGAAAACGGAAGTTGCTTTGCAGATCATTTGCCGGCTCGGGTGCAGCGTTTTGGTCGTCGCTCCCGTTCGCGATTTGATGTATCAATGGCATGAGCGAATCATCAAAGCGACGGGGATTGATGCTGGAATCATTGGAGATGGCGTCCATCGAGTGAGTCCGATCAGCGTAACGACCTACGACAGTGCTTCGATTCACATGGCTCGAATTGGCAATCGATTCGAGTTGATCATCTTCGATGAGTGCCACCATTTGCCAAGTCCGATGCGGCAGGACGCAGCTTTGATGTGCGCGGCACCGTATCGGTTGGGACTTACGGCAACCCCACAGCGCGGACGTGGCAAGGTCGAGAACAATGATGCTTACGACGAGTTTCTCGGCCCTCGCGTCTACACTCAAGCGATCGAGGCCGCACGAGGGAAAACGCTGGCGGCTTACGACGTGATCCGAATCGCGGTCCATTTGTCGGACGAAGAACGCAGCCGCTACACCCGTCTCGGCAAGATTGTCGCAAAATACATTTCGGACCGTCGGGCGGACACTCCCGACTATGATTGGAAAGCATTGTGTCGTGACAGCGGTCACAGCCCGGAAGCTCGTCGCGCGTTGGTTGCATTTCATGCCAAACGATCAATCGAAGATCGTGCGGCGGACAAACTTCGGATTATCGAGGATCTTTTTCGGCTTCATGCCGGCGAGCCAGTCATCGTCTTTTGCGGATCCAATGCGATGGCTCGTGACGTGTCGCTGCGTTTTCTCATTCCTTGTCTCCTAAGCCATTGTCGAAAACGAGAACGGCAGGAGATCCTTTCCGGCCTACGTGAGGGACGTTATCCAGCGATCGTTGCCAACCGTGTTTTGGACGAGGGGGTCGATTTGCCAGAGGTTAACGTGGCAATTGTCGTCGGTGGGGGAGCGGGGACTCGTCAAGCTCTTCAACGGCTCGGCCGTGTTCTTCGCAAAAACCAATTTGGTGGCGCGGTCTTTTATGAAATTGTTACCGCGGGAACTCGCGACGAACTGCGGTCTCGTTCGAGACGAAGCAGTGATGCTTTTCGGGTCAAGTCATGTTGACGAATGAACAATCCATCCTCCATTTCGATTTCCACAGTCAAGTCGTCAAACCCGATCGGTTGGTCCGAACTTCACACGCACACTACTTGGAATTATCGAGGCGATTGATTCATGTCTACCAAAGCAGTGTCGGGGAACCGCGTAAGGTCTTGCACAGACGAGTGCAACAAATCCTACAGCCGATTGAAGATTGCCCGACTCGTCGAATCGCAGCATTTTGCAAATTGCTTGATGATGAGAGTGTCTATGCGAAAGACAAAGCTGGTGCGGCTGCAAAACTTCGCAGCCGCGTGTTTGGGCTAGCTGCGAAACGCCATCCACTCGTGCAGAGCGCTGATCAATTGTTCGACCACTGTGAAAGCATTGTCAAAGCAGAGATTGCCGCAGAATTCGGAAGACCTTGGGATGAGATTGCTGGCCAGCTTTTCAATGATGTGATTGAATTTCATCCGCTGAAAACTCCTCCACTTGATTTACAGCCGAGTGATCTACTGAGCCGTTACAACGTTGCACAAACACAAACGGCTTTGTATGGTGCCGTGTCGATGACGGTTTGGGCCAAACAAGATTTCAAGAACATATTACGCTATGCGAAACTAGCCCGATTGATGCATAGCATTCGTCGACAAGACGACACGTATGTATTCCGTTTTAATGGCCCCGCTTCGGTGGTTCGCAGCACCAAAAGATACGGAGTCAACTTTGCCCGCTTCTTGCCTAGCCTACTCGCTGCGGATGATTGGCGGATGCAAGCAACCGTCGTGGGACCAATGAAACGTCGATTCGCTTTACAGCTATCGAGCCACGACGGTTTAAAGGGCCGAATCGAAGACGCTGATTTCGATAGCCGAATCGAAGAAATGTTCTTCACCGAGTGGCATGGGAAAGAGCGATGTGGTTGGGAGTTAACACGCGAGTCGGCGATATTGCATCAAGCACAAACCGTTTTCATGCCCGATTTTACGCTACGTCATCCACAGCATGGCGAGGTTTTACTGGAGATTGTCGGATTTTGGACTCCAGAATACTTGCGAAAAAAAGCGGCGACGTTGGAACGATTTCGTCGTTCAGGTCGGATTCTCTTGGCAATTGCCGAAAGTGTCAATGAATCGATTCCGGACCTTGGGATTGAGCGAATTGTGTACAAGTCGAAGCTCTTACCCAAAACCGTGTTGGCTGCTCTGAATGAGATGGTCTGATTCTCGCACTGTTCTCGGAGTTAGTCCAAGAACGTTTCGACGCCGCTGCCGCCCTTCTTATTCGCACTACGATGTGCGGTTAGTAGTGCCGAGGGGTCGATCAGCCGCCAAGTCGGCAAACTTCCGAAAATCGTCGTCAGTAGCACTCCGCCACGCAGTGCCCACAAGACATAACCGACCGTAGCGATGCCGGCAGTCGCTCCGACCACGCCGACGTTTTCGGTACCAAACGAGATCGATTCCTCGCCTGGACCATTCGCATCCTCAAGCGGATGCCAGCCCACACTATGTGTCAAATCCAACAACAGCATCTGATCGAGTGAATCCACTGCGTTCGCATGGACCCGGCTAAGGTTCAATTGCGATGCGCTGTTCCACTGCATCCCATTCTCACGCGTTACCGAAAAACCTGAATTGCCAAACCCATCGTTCATTGGATTCCCATCGGCACCGCCGAGTGAATCGACTACGATTCCTGGCGCAATCTGACTACCATTGTCATTTGACCCCGAATTGTTCGAACTCGATGTCGCGTTAGCGGGGACTTGCCCGACAAGCATGTCATTGTTGTCGAGCGCGTCGGTAGCAGAAGGGTCGTCGGATCCATTATCATCCGTGTCGCCGAGTTCCTCCGTATTGCCATCGCCATCCTCTCCGTCTCCGTCTCCGCTGCCCGCGTCGATCGCATTGATCGTCATCGTCACGGTGACTGGGTTACTGTCTAATTCCCCATCATTCGCAACATAGGTAAATGTATCGATCCCGAAGTAGCCGCCGCTAGGTGTGTAGACGAAGTTACCATTCATGAGCGTCGTTAAAACGCCATGCTCGGGACCGTGCACAATTTTCACAGTCAATACACTTGAGTCGACATCGCTATCGTTATCGAGCAAACCAGGATGGACGATGATGGCATTACCCATATTCAATGTAAAATTCTCGCCGACTGCGATCGGGGCTTCGTTCACATCGATAATTTGAATGGTCGTGTCCATCGTTGCCATCGATCCATCACTGCTAGTCGCTTGGACCGTGACCACATGACTCTGTATTGCCTCATAGTCAAACACTGCCGCCGTCGTCACAACGCCTGTTGTTGCATCAATCGTAAAGGGGCAATCAACGCAGTTGATGATCTCGTAGGTGATGGCGTTATTGGTTCCGTCTGCATCGACTGCAAACGCGGTGAAGCCGACGATCGTCCCAATCGCTGAGTTTTCATTGACCGCATTGACGGAAAGGTTAGCGTCGACAGGTGTCGAGATGTTGAATTCGTTTACATCATCGAGTGAAACCGTAAAATCCTCTTCGTAAGAACCGCCTGTTGAATCGGTAACGCGAACAGTGATCGAATGCTGAGTAATGGATTCGTAATCCAAGCGGCCACTGTCCGTAACACGGATGTTCCCAGCAGCGTCAATCGCGAACCGTCCATCGGCGTCGTCGGTCAACGAGTAGGCATAGACGTCACCCGTATCAACATCGCTCGGCGTGACTGTACCGACAATTTCATTGTTTGCCAGGTTCTCATCGATCGTCATATCGGTCGCGTCAAGATCGTGAGGATTATCGTTCGAACCTTCCACGGTGATGCGAATTTGGGTCGTGGAGGCGATTCCGTGATTGTCGATGATCGTGTAAGTAAACACATCCTCGAGTGTGTCCGAAGACGTAAGCAGTGCCTCCACATTCGGGTTGGAATTGTCGATTTGGTAGACGTAGTTACCACTTGCGTCGATGACAATCGATCCATAGGTGCCGCTAACACTACTACCGACTGACCCGACCGCTACGATTTGATTGCCAGCGACGACGCCCGAGACAGTATGAGTGTCAATCGTATCAATATCGGAGTCATTCGCTAGGACATTGCCGACGGCGTCCAATCCGGCCGTCGAATTGCTAATCCCTCCCGCTTCGACCGAGGTTGCCGTGTCCGCATTAGCAATGGGGCCGTCATTGCTTCCCGTCACCGTGATCGTGACATCCGCTTGACTCGTCGCACCGTGGTTGTCGGTCACTTCGTATGTGAAGGTCACAACACGTGTTTCGCCGAGTGCCAGATCCTGGAAGTCGGCTCCGGGTTCGAAGGTGTAGTCTCCGTTGGATTGGACCGTGACACTGCCTTCGGCTGTGTTGGTGATTAACGAATAGGTGTGCGTGTCGTTAGCATCGACGTCCGTTTCCGAAAGCGTTCCGTTGACGACTGCGCCGTCTTCGATCGCCGTGTTCGTTCCCGCTTGAGCAACCGGCCCATCGTTCGTTCCGGTAACCGTGATCACGACGTTGGCTTGACTGGTTGCACCGTTGTTGTCTTCCACCTCGTACGTGAAGGTCACGTCGCGTGTTTCACCGATGGAGAGATCTTGGAAGTCCGCGCCCGGATCGAAGGTGTAGTCACCGTTCGATTGCACCGTAACGCTACCCTCGCTGGTATTCGTGACTAGCGAGTACGTATGCGTGTCGCTGGTGTCTACATCGTTTTCACTCAGCGTTCCGTTGACGACAGCGCCGTCTTCCGTCGCCGTGTTCGTTCCCGCTTGAGCCACAGGTCCGTCGTTCGTTCCGGTGACCGTGATCACGACGTTGGCTTGGCTAGTTCCGCCGTTGCCGTCGTCAACTTCGTAGGCAAAGGTCACATCGCGTGTTTCGCCGAGTGCCAGATCCTGGAAGTCGGCTCCGGGTTCGAAGGTGTAGTCTCCGTTGGATTGAACCGTGACGTTTCCTTCGCTGGTGTTGGAGACCAACGAATAGGTGTGCGTGTCGTTGGCGTCGACGTCCGTTTCCGAAAGTGTTCCGTTGACGACTGCGCCGTCTTCGGTCGCCGTGTTGGTTCCCGCTTGAGCAACCGGCCCATCATTCGTTCCGGTAACCGTGATCACGACGTTGGCTTGACTGATTGCGCCGTTGTTGTCTTCCACCTCGTACGTGAAGGTGACCTCGCGGGTTTCACCGAGAGAGAGATCTTGGAAGTCCGCGCCCGGATCGAAGGTGTAGTCACCGTTCGATTGTACCGTAACGCTACCCTCGCTGGTATTTGTGACTAGCGAGTACGTATGCGTGTCGCTGGTGTCTGCATCGGTTTCACTCAGCGTTCCGTTGACGACTGCGCCGTCTTCCGTTGCGGTATTCACTCCCGTTTGCGCCACGGGTCCGTCGTTCGTTCCAGTAACGGTGATCACGACGTTGGCTTGGCTAGTTCCGCCGTTGCCGTCGTCCACTTCGTAGGTAAAGGTCACATCGCGTGTTTCGCCGAGTGCCAGATCCTGGAAGTCGGCTCCGGGATCAAATGCATAGTCTCCGTTGGATTGAACCGTGACACTGCCTTCGGCTGTGTTGGTGACTAACGAATAGGTGTGCGTGTCGTTGGCGTCGACATCCGTTTCCGAAAGCGTTCCGTTGATGACCGCGCCGTCTTCGATCGCCGTATTCGTTCCCGCTTGAGCAACCGGCCCATCGTTCGTTCCGGTAACCGTGATCACGACGCTGGCTTGACTGGTTGCTCCGTTGTTGTCTTCCACCTCGTAGGTGAAGGTCACCTCGCGGGTTTCACCGAGAGAGAGATCTTGGAAGTCGGCTCCGGGTTCGAAAGTGTAGTCACCGTTCGATTGAACCGTAACGCTACCCTCGCTGGTATTTGTGACTAGCGAGTACGTATGCGTATCGCTAGTGTCTACATCGTTTTCACTCAGCGTTCCGTTGACAACTGCGCCATCTTCGGTCGCGGTATTCACTCCCGTTTGCGCCACAGGTCCGTCGTTCGTTCCGGTGACCGTGATCACGACGTTGGCTTGGCTAGTTCCGCCGTTGCCGTCGTCCACTTCGTAGGCAAAGGTCACATCGCGTGTTTCGCCGAGTGCCAGATCCTGGAAGTCGGCTCCGGGATCAAATGCATAGTCACCGTTGGATTGAACCGTGACGTTTCCTTCGGTCGTATTGGAGACCAACGAATAGGTGTGCGTGTCGTTGGCGTCGACATCCGTTTCCGAAAGTGTCCCGTTGACGACCGCGCCGTCTTCGATCGCCGTGTTGGTTCCCGCTTGAGCAACCGGCCCATCGTTCGTTCCGGTGACCGTGATCACGACGTTGGCTTGACTGGTTGCACCGTTGTTGTCTTCCACCTCGTACGTGAAGGTGACCTCGCGGGTTTCACCGAGAGAGAGATTTTGGAAGTCCGCGCCCGGATCGAAAGTGTAGTCACCGTTCGATTGTACCGTAACGCTACCCTCGCTGGTATTTGTGACTAGCGAGTACGTATGCGTGTCGCTGGTGTCTACATCGTTTTCACTCAGCGTTCCGTTGACGACTGCGCCGTCTTCCGTCGCCGTGTTCGTTCCCGCTTGAGCCACAGGTCCGTCGTTCGTTCCGGTGACCGTGATCACGACGTTGGCTTGGCTGGTTCCGCCGTTGCCGTCGTCCACTTCGTAGGTAAAGGTCACATCGCGTGTTTCGCCGAGTGCCAGATCCTGGAAGTCGGCTCCGGGTTCGAAGGTGTAGTCTCCGTTGGATTGAACCGTGACACTGCCTTCGGCTGTGTTGGTGACTAACGAATAGGTGTGCGTGTCGTTGGCATCGACGTCCGTTTCCGAAAGCGTTCCGTTGACGACTGCGCCGTCTTCGATCGCCGTATTCGTTCCCGCTTGAGCAACCGGTCCGTCGTTCGTTCCGGTGACCGTGATCACGAAGTTGGCTTGACTGGTTGCACCGTTGTTGTCCTCCACCTCGTACGTGAAGGTGACCTCGCGGGTTTCACCGAGAGAGAGATCTTGGAAGTCCGCGCCCGGATCGAAGGTGTAGTCACCGTTGGATTGAACCGTAACGCTACCCTCGCTGGTATTTGTGACTAGCGAGTACGTGTGCTTGTCGCTGGTGTCTACATCGTTTTCACTCAGCGTTCCGTTGACGACCGCGCCATCTTCGGTCGCGGTATTCACTCCCGACTGTGCCACGGGTCCGTCGTTCGTTCCAGTAACGGTGATCACGACGTTGGCTTGGCTAGTTCCGCCGTTGCCGTCGTCAACTTCGTAGGCAAAGG
>NZ_SJPY01000005.1:300000-468612 GCF_007860185.1 Novipirellula aureliae | reverse complement strand
CAACGAGGCTAGCAATTTCGTCCGCCGAGGGACTGTTGGAGGCCGATTCCATGGCAATTTACCTAAAATGTGTTCTCTAAAACTCCCAGCCTTCCGGGCTGCACGTCTCCTATTGTAAATCCCATGTCAATTTGAGCCCAGGCCAATCTTCCCCACAAACCCGGTCATGCACCCACTGAATTGATCAAACGAATTTCCCTATGACGCCGCGCACGATTGATTCATATCATAGAGGTTTTTACTAGTCAAATTCCAACTAAATACTCACATTCCGCACCCCAAATTTCAGATTGCGTTTGCCCTTGCAAAACACAGTGTTTTTCGGTGTTTTCAAATGAGATCATTTCGTCACCCGTACATGTCGGCAATTGCAATCAATAGTGTGAACTCAATTAATGCCGTAATTTGCCTGCTAAATCGTGATTGGTCGTCAAACCTTGTTTTAGGGCTGCGAAATGTGAGTAAATAGCGTAGCGCCGTCGTTTCGGCGATGGAGATCGTCGTCGGTTAGAGTGCCGAAATCGAATTCAAATCCCCAATAATGAGCTCGCATACCTTTTCTTATCGGCGCGTTGCGGTGGTGGACGGAGGTCACTCGCTCAAGGTTGTTGCCAAATCAAACGATTTAATACTTTCGTTTTTGATTAGCTAAAAGTGTGGCCCTGTAGAAATGGCCGAGTTTCTTGTCTTGCTTTCGACGCTCATGAAGCGTCTGAGTATTTCTCGCTTGTTCCGCTTGAAGTTTCTGGTAGTTCCTGAGTCGGCGCGCATCAAGTTCGCCTCGCAGGATCGCTTCGGCGATAGCACAGCCTGGTTCGCTTTGGTGACTGCAGTCGCGGAACTGGCATCCTTGTGCTAAAGCAACAATCTCATCGAAGACCTCAGCGACTCCTTCTTCACAGTCAACCAACTGGAGTTCACGCATGCCCGGCGTGTCAATCAGAACGCCCCCGGCGCTGATACAATGAATCGAACGGACCGTCGTTGTGTGTCGGCCTTTCGAGTCGTCCTCTCGAATGCCTTGCGTAGAAATAGGTGCCGCCCCCAGCGACATCGCCAGTGTCGATTTGCCTGCTCCCGACGATCCTACCAATGCTACGGTTTGGCCGCTGCGACACCAATAGGACAGCGGTTCCATGTCGTCGCGGACTCTCGCGTCAACGGTTTCCACGATCAAGCCACTTTGCAATTGCAACACTTGCTGACGAAACGCATCACGATCTTCGCACAGGTCGGCTTTGGTGAGTACAACGATTGGGATAACACGCGACTCGGATGCAAGTGCCAAATACCGTTCGAGTCGGGACAGGTTAAAGTCGTGATTACAGGAACAGACGATGAACAGCGTGTCGACGTTGGCGGCAATCAACTGCGTCTGCGATTTCACGCCTGCAGCCTTTCTTGAAATCAGCGACTCGCGCGGAAGCCTCCTCGCCCCCCGCCGTGTCTCATTGTCCAGGAGCAACCAGTCGCCAACCGCCAATTCACCACAATCTTCCAATTGCTCAATCGATAACGTGATCTCATCCTTACCCGTGAGGCAAAGGACTCGGCTGCCAAAATGCGATCCCACGCGAACAGGAAAAGCGGTACGCTCTTCTAGCTCAGTCAGTTGTCCAGAAAAACATGACTTCCAACCGAGTTTACTGAGCTGCTGATCATCCATTGTTCTTCCTATCACACTATTTCTACTCCCCATGCTACTTGACATTCGAAACCCCAGAAAGGTTCGCAAAGATTCCTTCATCCTTTGGCTGTGCCGACGCAGCCTCGATGCCAGGTGCATTTTGTATTGGAACCGAAGATTAAGCAGCGAACCGGCGCGAGCGAGTGAGTGAGCTTCAGGCAACCTTGATCCCACTTTCTCGATTCACGTGGCCAATGGGCTTGAATGCCCTCGAACTGAAAATCATTATGGTTACAATCTCCTACATTCCCCGCGACAGTGTGTTGCTGGTGCAGCGAAATGCGATAACGACTTTACGATGCAGGCGAGAAATCATGACAACAGTTTTTCACAATCCAAGATGCTCAAAATCCCGTGCTGCTGTAGAATTTCTAGAATCTCGTGGTATTGATTTTGATGTGGTGAAATACTCGGAAACGCCACCAAGCAAAAAAGAGATTGCAAAGATTGTGAAGATGCTGGGGATCAAGCCAGTGCAGTTGGTACGGAAAGGAGAGAAGCTGTTTAAAGAGCTGAAGCTTGGCGATCAGGAGTTATCGGATTTTCAATGGATTGAGATTTTCGCCGCCAATCCAACTCTCATCGAGCGTCCGATTGTCGTTCACGGTGGACGCGCGGCGATCGGCCGTCCCCTCGAAAACATCGTTGAGATTCTTGACAAATAGGCTGCATCGTATTGCTGGAGACTCACCTTTGAGAAAACCTGAACTCATCGTTTTTGACCTCGACTTCACTCTCTGGGATTGCGATGGCACTTGGTGCGATTGCCTGTCGCCGCCATTTCGCCGGCAGAACAAACGAGTCTTTGATCGGGCGAGTCGCCAGGTGCGATTGTACGATGACGTTACCAGTATCCTGGACCATTGCGACAAGCAGTGCATAAAAATGGCGATCGCATCGCGAACGGAGCAGCCAGCGTGGGCGCGTGAGCTGGTGGAATTGCTTGGGATCAATCACCGTTTTGCGTTTGCCGAGATTTATCCATCATCAAAACTGAAGCATTTCTCGGCGTTGAAAGCATCAAGTAGTCTCAGGCATGAAGACATGATTTTCTTCGATGACGAGATGCGAAACATCAACGAGGTTTCCACGCTCGGTGTCACCAGCATTCACGTCTCCAATGGCATGACAGCCAATTTGTTCCACAAGGCTCTGCGAGCATTCGCGAAGAATGGCCATGCGAGCCGGCATTAAGATTGACGCGGAGAGCTTGCGAGGTCTCCGTTCCGCGGCCACTTTGTCTTCCATTCTGGCTGTGTCGTTTCGGGCCGAGCCGTTTTCTTCTTTGCCATCGTTACTTCTCCGTTTCAAGTCCTCTTAACGTTCAGCCCAAAGTGTTTTCGGTAGGCACAATCCCGTATACGCTTTCAGTCTTATCCTTCATCGACTGCTCGCGGTCTGTGCGAGTTCCGACTTTGATGCTGGTAGTAATTCGCGGAGCACCCATCTCATGAACACGTTCATGGCAACGCTTGATCGCGGCAAAAACGTCATCCCAGTCTCCTTCGACATTCGTGCCGTATGCGTGTAGCTGGTGCTCTAGTCCTGCTTCCTGCAATACCTTCTGGCATTCAGCAACGTACTTGCTCACCGAAACGCCAACGCCCATTGGGACGACACATAAATCTACGATGACTTTCATTTCAGTTGAGTTCCTCGGTTTTGGCTCGTGACGCGTTTCAGATTCCTAGTTTATCTTCTTGACCTGAGAAAGGCAGTGGTGTTGGAGAATTGGGGCGAGATGACATTTTCTGGTTCACATGCGAGTTGGTTCACCTAGTCCAGCCTGATTTCGCAACGAACGCCGATCGAATCAACGAAGTCGCGATCGTGGCTCACGACCACCATCGCTCCGGGCCAACCCTTTAATGCATCTCGAAGTGCAGCCAGGCCCACAAAATCCAAACCAACCGTCGGCTCATCAAGCACCAGTAACTCGATTGCGGGGGAGCGATGATACAGACAGATCAGTGCGGCCCGTACTCTTTCGCCTGGGCTGAGACTCTTGAGAGGGCGCTGCGCCAAACCAAGCGGAAATCGGTGGCCCACCAAAATCTCCGCAACGTCGTCAAGTCTAGCATCACAGACCGCCTGTAGATTCGCTATCAGCCCGCCATCTGACTTCCAATTGGTTGCCCCTTGTTCGATCATCCCGATTCGCGAGAAGTCGCCTGAAACGCGACCTTGGTCAGCTTGTCGTTGGCCAGAGAGCATCGTCAACAGAGTCGTCTTACCGGCTCCGTTTCGCCCTGAGACAACCATACGGTCAGTTCGCCGAACGCACATCGATACGTGTGAGAAGATCTCGCGACCATCGATGACGGCCAACACGCGATCTGCTTCGACGATCTCAGTTGGTGTACCCATCGGTTGCTGCGGCGCAAGTAACCTTAGGTCAAGCTGAACGTCCAGTGCACGGCGAGTGGCCTTGGCCCATTCTCGAGAGGTGGAGATGCGTTTTCTCCACAGTTTCTTTCGCCTGCCTTGCTTCACCTGGGCATAGGACCTCTTCTCGTTGAGTTTCGCTTTTGATGGACAGCGACCTAGCTCATTTAGCCGTCCACGATTTTTCTTTCGATCGTGCCGGTTGTTAACACGTTCATTCTTTTCCTCCTTCCTGATCAGAGCATTGAGATCGCTAACGTATTGCCGCTGTTTACGGAGCCCTTCGGTCTCCAAGCAATTCTCGACCACCTTGAACCCACCCGATAGATGTCGACACCCAGACTCGGCAATCAAAAAGAAGTGTTGGAATTGACGGAGCAACAAGCGGTTGTGCGAGACAAGTAAAAGACCCTGAGACCACTCGGAGAGCCAACCTCGAAGCCAGTCAATTCCATGTTCGTCCAAGTCGCTAGTCGGTTCATCCAAGATCAAAAGCTCGGGCCTCGCCTTCCTAGCAGCCAGCAGGTGCAACTTGCGCTGCTCCCCTGGGCTGCAGGCATCCTGTAACAACACGTCGGGAGATAATCCGGCATCCGCCAGTTCACCGCCGCTCAACATCTTGCGTGCAAGATGAATCGTTTCAGACGTGGCCCCAAGATCTTGGGGTACGAGATAGGGAACCGTGTGCAGCACAATTTCGGAACGGACGATTTCGCCTGCCAGGATTTTTAAGAGTGTTGTTTTGCCAACACCATTGCGGCCGATCATCGCTACTTGATCATGCGAAAACTCTACATTCAGACCTTGAAACAGTTGCCGCCCACGAGGTGTGTAGACATCAAGATTCTCAGCCTTCACAAGCGTTGCTGGGGATCGTATCATTGCTCTGTACTCCGTCTTTGGATTGGCCTCTGTCTTTGGATTTGGTCAATGACATAGGACTCTGCTTCCAAGCTGAAAAGCAAACCGTTCGGTTTCGTTTCCGTTTCCACGACGCGACAACTTCGATAAACGATCTCCATTGCTTTTGAAGCATCGTAGGGGACATACAACTTGGTTCGTCTCAAGTCTGCACGTGCACGACCGATGAGGGTCTCCTTCAATTCGCCGATCGCCTCTTTGTCCTGATTGCTAATGAACTGATAGTCATGCCCAGAGGAGACGATCTCCAAAGCTTCCTTGCTCGGCAGCGTCGCAAGGCGATCCGCTTTGCTGAACACGTAGTATCTTGGAATCTCGTCGGCACCCAAAGTCACCAGCATCTTGTGGGTTGTTTCCAAATGCATCTCCCATTCGGGATCCGATGCGTCAACCACAGGAACAATCAACGTCGCTTCCCGCAACTCGGCAAGCGTCGTTGCAAAGCTGGCGAGCAACCGATTTGGAAGGCGACGGATGAAACCAACCGTGTCACTAAGCAGAACGTCCCCACCATGGCGTGTCAGACAGCGAACGGTGGTGTCCAGAGTTACAAAGGGCATATCTTGAGCCACCAACTCCGTCGATGCCAAATGGTTCATTAACGTCGTCTTCCCCGCGTTTGTATAGCCAACCAATGCGATACGTTTACACTGGCCGCGTCTCTTTCTTTGCGCCTCGCCTGCGATCTGAACGCGGCGGAGAGACTTTTTTAACTCCGCGAGCCTCTTGTCGAGTCTCCGTGCCAACAGCTCCGAAGCGGTCTCCCCAGGGCCACGACCAGCCATGATTCCTCCCGCCTGTTGATCCATCTCAAGCCCAAGGCCACAGATCAGCGGTTTCAGATAGCTCAAGTGGGCAATCTCGACCTGAATACGAGCCGTTTGCGTCTTGGCGTGACGCAAGAAGACGTTCAGGATCACGCCTTCCCGGTCACAGACTGGCATCCCAGTGAGATCTTCCAAGTTCCGTATCTGGGATGGTTTCAATTCGGCATCGACAATTAGCATGTTCGCACCAAGGCGAACCGCCCTCTCAGCCGCTGCCTTTGCCTTGCCACTGCGGAGAACAGTCGCTGGATCGGGCCGCCTCTGTTTGATGGTTTCTGAACCAACAACCCGATCTCCCTGTGCTCCTACGAGACCGACGATTTCTGCCAGCTGCGCGTCACGACCGTAGTCCTCTGACCAGTCGCCAACGCATACGACGTAACATCCACTCCGAGACGAATGGCTATTCTCACGACGAGCGGAGCGGTTCTTAAAGTGCTCGACAAGAGTCTCAAGCTCGCCGTTATCTGCAAGTGGAACTTCTTCGTGTTCCTTGATAGGTTTCGATTCAAACTTCATATCACTTCTCCCAGTGTGTCTACGTACCGGTCCCGTAGACGCAGTTTTGAGCGCAAAAAAGAGATCAACCGACTCGACATGAGCCGGCGACGTTGCTGGGGGATCTAGATTTCTAGACGAATCGAGAAGTGATCATTTCAATTCATTTCCATTGGCAGACGGCGTGATTCCTAAATAGTTTTGAATGGAACCACCACGACCCTAGACACCCTACTCTCGAATGAGTTCGGTGAAACTCCGCAATTTTTACAGAGTGCCGATGGGTTTTGGCACTCTTGGGAAAGGGGAATTGCGGAATGAGGCCGGATCGGCACCCCGCCGGCCATATCAAATTTGGCCTAATTTCGGGAACGTCGAAGAAATCGATTGGCTTGTTTGCCTCGATGCAGGGTGCCTTGCCGTTTGGAGCTGACATTGAGTGGACTCCCAAGACAAAGCGTGTCAGCTTCAAGGATATGCAACAACGCCGACACAATTGATCGCATAAGAATTTTTCTTGGGACACAGTCGCGATAGATCGCATAGCTAAGAAAGGGAGAGCAATCGTTTCTTAGGTGAGAATTTGCATGCCGGATAGCCTCGAAGATGAAATCCGTGAGAACGCTGCGGGGCCTGCGAAGGCTTCGGGTGATGCGGGTTCTGTTGAGCAGCACAAGCTGACTGAGCAGATTGCTGCGGACAAGCATCTCGCTGGTAAGGACGCGGTTCGCAAACCGAATCGCGGTCTGCGTTTTAACAAGATCGTGCCGCCGTCGGCTGGCTGATCTTTCTCTTTGGTTCGCGATGAGCACAGGGCTGCCGGGGACGGCAATAGGAAACCAACACGGATGTTGAAACGTTTGTCAGGGATTATCGAGCACGCATGGCGCGGCGGAGCTTCCCGCTCCTCATCCGCGTCGGGACGCTCGACCCGGCAGCCCTTCTTTTCGCGGCTTCGTGCGAAGTACGACGCTGCAAATACGACGCTCGACAATATGAAACACTGGTCGCGTGCTGACGGTCTGTCGGCCGCCGCGGCGAATAGCCCCGATGTACGCCGCACACTTCGCAATCGTTCGCGATACGAGGTCGCGAATAACAGCTATCTGCCCAACTCGCTTCGCACGCTCGACTCAACTTTCGAGCACCAATGGTTTTGGGATGGTCACGAGCATGTGGATCCCGCCAAAGAAGCCAACGCCCAAAAGATCCGTCTCTCGAATCATACGACTACTCTGGCCATCGAATTTGCGCGGCAGGGGCGTGATTGGGAGACGGAACTCAAACAACGTGCCAAGGAACTGGAGCTGATGCACCAGCTTGGACTTTCGCTCGATTCAAATTTTGTTGACACCGACGTTCACGAGGACAAGGATGACCACGACGACCAAGAACAAACCGTCCAACAAGCGACTTGAAGCAAGCGAGGACGGGACTCCTAGCAGTCTCCGTATTGTTTGTGACGATGCCGCAACAATCACCCTGCAAGCAGCCGAGTCGGCCAGCGAGGGGAAACCTGCGCTTCGCAAGTTCTCCATGACCGCTTACACCGGTGGCGCGATGCGACTCGGCGGCTGGCCCCATCCAGTCGTTGTTGATCTGACCGGTATGCGTGTGGCTCGGAAGAGTCGACCAATTCTGAAAGACCATGATCGCGGCAGCATTGTCGGCCACACCGATGCCTTTATGGTCAAAGGGCGAGAGAATATGAAGGCACTGTACCGTCACTTGCACTGGAGCGATTGGAAAACGCAACACCACATCGACCATCACCTTGGTCGATTAGTCCAGCGTGCGTACACTGGAAAACCAACAGATAAAGAAAAGATTGCGGTCTACACCCCTGACCAATGGCTCGTCGGTCAGCTCCCCAGTCGATCGAATATCTGTGGCCGTGTCTGGGAGGAAACCCGCTTCTTTAATGACGCCAAGAACGCTGACCATTCGGACGCCCCGTTTTTCGCTGTCCTCGGCCCGCACCGATCTGGGTCCTCATGCATCGCGATGATCATGAATCATCTTGGAGTCCACATGGGCAACGAGCTCGGTGGCTACGAAGCGAGCGGCGGCGAAGCCAAAGGATTGGCGAGAGTCTGTGAAGACGTGATGCGATTCCCCGCTGCCGATCCGTCGGTTTCGGACGACGTCATCACGTCGAGACTAAAGACGTGGATCAGCCAGCGAAAAGGCGAAGCCCGTCGAGACCATACGGTCGCTGGTGGAAAGTATCCGCATCTGTGTCGGTTCGTGAATCACCTTCACGCCGGTCTGGGCGATTCGCTGCGGATCATTTCCGTCGAGCGAGACATCGAAGCGTCGATTCGTTCGCTGCAGAACCGTAGCGAAAAACATCGTGGCCAATGGTTCGCGGCCAACGACGAGGACTGTGAGGTTCTGCAGCGCAGTCTACACGACCACCGAGACAACTTCATCGCCGAGCACCCCGAAGTGCCAGTGTTTCGAATCGAGTTTGCCGAGTTGGTGACGTATCCCGAGGAAGTGATTCGCAACTTGATTGAGTTTCTTGGCATTGAGCCGACGCCGGATGAAATTCAGTCGGCGATCGAACACGTCAATCCTGATCTTCGAAAGTTTGGGTGAGCAACGTAACCTCGAACACTTCGACGGCAAAAACCAGGATTCGAGATCTGCCTTCTAGAACAACTTAGTTCAAACTGCGAGCATACCAATGAGTTCCTTTGTCCGAGTAGTCCGCCGCTGGCCGAACGCGGGATTCGGATCCTATCTTCTCACGACGATTGATACCGTTGCTGCGATTCTTGAGGCAGATTTGATTCCTGTGGTGGACTATCGCCACCGAAAGTCGATGCAACTGTACCGCACCTACGAGGGTGAGAACGTCTGGGACACGTTATTTCACCAGCAACATCCCGTTGCAGAAGCAGTCGAGTGCCCTGAACTAACCGTTGATTTTGGAAAAAGGCAGAAGGTACCATGCCTGACCTACGATGAAGCGAGGTCCACCTTTCAGTCACTCGTGCAGCCGCGAGGGGCGGTCGATTACTTTGCTACTCAACGAATCAACTACCGAATCGGACAGGGTGTTGAGTATGACTGCATCTATTTTCGCGGCACGGACAAAAAGAAAGAGCGACGTCCGGTCCCCTTTGAGCGATATGACGCAATCCTTGATGCTGCCAACGGCCCGCTGGTCGCACAGACGGATCAGCAGTCCTTTGTCGACTATGTAAAAAAACGGAAGCCGGACGTGATCATCTTTCCAGAGTTGCGGTACTCCGCGACCGAGTCACCGCTCCACCAAGACTCTAGCCCTGGATTCCGAAAGGGCCTGGAGGCGTGGACTGTTGTTCGTATTTTGGCAGGAGCCCGACGCCTCTATGCCAGTCGTTCGAACATTACGACAGTCGCCAACCTCATGCGGAAGAACCCCGCTGAACACTTGAATTAGAGCATTTTGCAAAAAGCCGTAGGCTGCTTATTTAGTGGCTGTGGCTTCCAGCCGCAGCGTTCTTCTCAACTGGGGCTGGAAGCCCCCGCCACGTCAAAAATCAAAATGCTCTAGAAAAGCGAACCTCTTCTTAACTCCGCTGAATCACAACAGTAGCAATCGCAGCGTCGTCAAATCAATCTCGGCGTCTCCATTCAATGACCGATCAGGCAATGAGTCGCTGGTAAGAAATCATGTCGTTCAAAAAAGGAGAGAAGCTCTTTGACAATCCGAACGTCTGACATCACATTCTGCATAAAGACGATACACCGTCCGTGGTCCTGCCACCGGTTGGTCCAGTCGCTGCGCGAACACATCGCCGAGCCCACCATCGTCGTCGTCGATGACGGTCGGCCCGAGCTTCGTTTCAGCGAGAAGTATCCCGAAACCGCTAAGCACTGCACGGTCATTAATCTCGACCGGCACGATGTGGGCGTTGGAGTCGGGCGTAACACAGCGATCGACGCGGCGCAGACCGAGTGCATCTTTCTGCTCGACGACGATCACGTAATCACGGCGGACTTTCATATCGACCGCGTTTGCGAGTACTTCGCAGAGCATGAACTCGACATCTTGGCAGTGCGCCAAGGAGGCGGCGGTCGACCTATGATGTTATCACCATTGATGAAGGGCAAACGCATCTGGATGCATCGCGGTGAGAAGAAACGCGTCGGCACCGTCGCCTGGTGCGACATGGTCAGCAACGCGTTTCTGGCTCGCAAGGAAACGATCACGAAGCTCCGTTGGGACGAAGCCCTAAAAACCTACGAGCATTGGGAGTTTTTCTACCGAGCGAGCCACCTAGAAAAGCTGCAAATCGCGGTCGCCACGGATTGTTCGGTCGTCCATGCACACGTCGCCGGCACTGGCTACCGCGACCTGCGTGGAAGATCGAAGTTCCGTGCGATGGGACTTCGCAAACACGGGTTCCGATCATTGCGTTATCCAGGAGGTCAAATCGTCCGTGCATGATCAAGCCACCTTCTGCATCAAGACGATCCATCGTCCGCAGTGCTGTGCCGCACTCGTTCGTAGCATCCACGACCACTACCGCGAAGACCGTCCGCTGATCCACGTCCTCGACGATGGCAAACCGGAGTTGCGGTTCTCGGCAAATTGTCCCGACGAAGCGGCAATGGTCGATCGACTGATTGAGACCGAATACGATTTGTCGGAGGGAATGTACAACTAGCACTTCGTAACAAAACGTTTCATTTCAACATGGAGACACGAAGTGGCCAAGAAGAAAGCAACCAAAGCAGCCGTCAAGAAAACGCCTGCCAAAAAGAAAGCGTCAACGCTCAGCGACATCTACAATGAAGAGTCGCCCGGAAAGCAGATACGGACGGTGTGAAAATCAACGTCGCTGAGACCAAGCGAGTGCTAGCGTGCTTTTTCGACGTTCTCGAAGACTACAAGCCAGCCGACGCGTTCGACTTTGTCGCCAAGGGATTGAAACGTGCAGGCACGCGCAGGCGATAACGGCAAGCAAAATTTGATTGGACGGAAACGCAGCCCCCTATGTTCGTCCAATGAGCCGCATATGTGAGTTGCCTTACAATGCAGGTGTGATTATTCCTGCTATATTTGGCGGATTGTAGATCTCTCTGCGCATTTGGAACTGATGAAGCAATCTGTAAGATCCGATCCCAGCCCATCCGCCGATGCTTCGGTGTGGGTCGACGAGTATGGCGATTCCCTCTATCGCTATGCATTATCGCGGCTGCGCGATCCGGAGGCATCGGAAGAAGTGGTGCAGCAAACGTTTTTAGCTGGCCTGGAGCATCAGGATCAGTTTTCTGGAGCTGGCTCTCAACAGGGCTGGCTGATGGGGATTCTGAAACGCAAGATCATCGACTTCGTTCGGCAGCGAAATCGCTCGTCGCAATCAGACGACTTAGACACCCGCGATCCACTGGACTCGTTTTTTGATCGCAGCGGAAGCTGGAAAAAGAACGTTCGCGAGACGTTGCTGGAACCGCTTGATTCGGTAGATAGGAACGAATTCTGGCCGATTTTCCAAACGTGCTTGGGGACGCTGCCGAAGCGGCAATCGGGTGCGTTTATGCTACGAGAAATGGAGAATCTTGAAACGGCAGGAATTTGTAAGGAACTGGAGATCAGTGCGTCTAATCTGTGGGTGCTGTTGCATCGCGCACGTCTTCGTCTCGCCAATTGCATTAAATTGCGTTGGCTTCAAGAAAACGAGTAATCTGGCTCTGCCGTTATGCTTTCCTGCAAAGAAATCACCAAGCTGGTCTCCGAATCACTCGACCACCCGTTGCCATTGCGCAAGCGGATGTCAGTCTGGATGCACCTGAGCATGTGCCAGCTCTGCTCTGCGTTTCGCCGTGACCAAGTTGTTCTGCACGAGCGAATCATGGATGAAAGTGAACGTGTGACGCACGCTGAGAATGACCAAAGCGTCAATCTCTCCGCCGAGGCAAAACAGCGAATCCGCAAGTTCATGGAATCACGTTAGCCAAAGTAGCGATTCTTCTTGTAAGGAATAGCACACTGGCCCGTCTACCGGGCAGATTCGCGAGCAAACGGGCATGATGTATGCCGGCTGCGCGACTCTTCCGTGGTGGAGAGGGGAATGGTGTGCCTCAACAAGTCTGGCATTTGAAGAACAACGAGCTATTCAGAAAATTGCAACCGGAACAGTTGGAACGCCTGGAATCACGCAGTCGTTCGCGATCCTTTCCCGCACACAGTCCGGTGTACCTGCCGAGTCAGTCCGCCGAAAGTGTGTTCTTGCTGGCGAGTGGCCTAGTGAAGGTTTGCAATCTGACGAACGACGGCAAGCAGTCGATCTTGGCGTTTGTTGAACCTGGAGAGCTATTCGGCGAGTTGGCAATCTTTGACTCTGAGCAAAGAGACGAGTATGTCGAAGCGGTCGAAAAATCAACGGTTGTGATGATCCCCGCCAGCGAGGTGCAAGCATTGTTGGCTGCGAACCATGATGTTTCCATTGCACTTACAAAAATGATCGGGCTGCGTCGCCATCGTGTTGAGCGACGATTGAAGAATCTGCTTTTTCTCTCCAATCGAGACCGCTTGGTTCACCTGTTGCTCGACCTAGCGGAGCAGTTTGGCGTTTGCGATTCCGAAGGGATACATCTGCGGATCAAATTGGCTCATCAGGAAATCGCTAACTTGATGGGAAGTACTCGCGAAACGGTCACGATACTGCTCGGGCAATTGAAATCCGAGGGGATGGTCGATGTTGGCCGGCAACGGATTGTCTTGGTTCAAGCGGAACAACTAGCGATGTCAGTACACCGGAAAGCGCCAAGTCTGAACTCGTAGCCTAGGGTTCCAGCTTGGGTACTGTATTCCCAGGCTGGAAGCCTAGGCTACGTCGGCGCATCAGCCCGTACTTCGCGATCGTATAGAGAATCTTGTACCCTGCCTTGATCGTGCCACTGACGGTGCCGCTGATCTTGCTGGTGCCAACTCTTGTTCGATAAGGGACGGGAATTTCAAGGAAACGCAGCCCAATCCTTGCCGCTTTGATCTGCATCTCGATCGTCCATCCAAAGTTCTCGTCTTGCATTTGCAGTTCGCAAAGTCGACTGTAGTTGATCGCTCGAAAAGGCCCCAAGTCGGTGTAGCGAACGCCGAAAAACCCACGCATCAGAAAGCACGCGAGCTTGTTTCCAAAAACACTTTGAGGAGGCATTGCTCCCGGCTCCCGCTCGCCAAGCAAGCGTGAACCGAGAACGAAATCTGCGGTGCCGCTTGCAAGCGGGCCGACCAAGAGCGGTAGTAGATCAGAGTGATCGCTGTAGTCGGCGTCGACGAATGCAACAACTTTGGGAGCCGCTTGCCCCGCATTGATCAGCTCACGAAGCTTCGCCAACCCACGTAGGCATGCAGCTCCGTACCCGCGTTGCGACTCTGGGACAACGATCCCACCTGCCTGCTCTGCAACGAAAGCGGTGTCGTCCGTACAACCATTGTCGACCACGATGACTCCGGCGACGCAGGGCAAGTCACGCAAGACGAGGCCGATCGACTTTTCTTCGTTGAGTGCTGGAATGACAACCCAAACCGAGTCTCGGATATAGCCGTCAACGTCGATTGTTTTTTCAGCTTCGGTCAAGTGGACCGGTTGTGTTCCATTGCACATCTCTTCATCGTCGCATGAATGCAGCTTTGCGTCTGTGAGGTCAATCACATTCGCGGGCGGAATTCTTTTGCCGAACCGTATGCAGGCTCACGAAGTTGTGCGTTGCTGTTGGACGATTTGAGTCGCAAGGATCAATTGCAAGATTTGTGAGGAATCGACGGGCATCTCTATTGACGAGCTTTGGTCTTGTCAAATCGCTTTCGCTTTTCACGGCGGAAAGAGTCAATCAATCGCAATTGCTCAGACAACAACGTTTGCAACCAACACCATCGATCAACAGAACCACCAGGTCATCCAAACCGGACACTGCTGAAGGTGAGAAGTAAATGCCTGTTGTTGGTCTGGTGTCAATTGTCCCATCGCAAACTGCTGCATGGACGCTTGGACTGCGCTGCACGTCACGCCACCGAAGTTGAACTCTCGAAGCTGTTCTCGGTGAGCCGGTGAATTGGCTGATCCACCGAAGTTCCAAACGCCCAAGCCTAGCACTGCCATCACAACGATTGGAGCGCCAATGCGAACAATGGACTTACGTCGACGATCGGCGTTAAGCCGATTCCGCAAATCGCCGATGGTGCCTGGCGTGCATTCCTCCCAACTTGAATGAGCTTCAATATTTTGGCGGACCATGGACTCGTTCCTCTATTCATTGTGGAGGTGAACGTAGCCTGGGTTTCTAGCCTGGGTTTAGTGCGGTCCCAGGCAGGAAGCCTAGGCTACGTGATTGCATGTCTCTATCGTCGCCTCGCATCTGCCAAGCGTCTGTGTTGAATCTCACATGGCCTGGTTTTTATTTGCTGATCGACGATTCTGTAAGGAAAGCGTGACTCTTGCGTCGTCATTCCGTAGGATCACGCAATTCATAAAGCTCACGCATGAACTCTCCCATTGAAACACTCAAACAGTCAACCAGAAGCTCTAACACGAGCAATTGGATTCAACTCGCCTGCAACCCGTCCGTCGTCAGACGCGGAGTTGTGTATAGCTTGGTCGTTGGAACCCTGTTGGCCATCATCAATCAAGGTGATGTGATCATGCAGGGACGTCTGACTTGGTGGCACGGCTTGAAGATTGCTCTGACGTACCTCGTTCCCTACGCCGTCTCGACGCTTTCGAGTGTCGGAGCGATGCAAACTTCTGTAAGGAGTTGACCACTTCGGCGTCTCCTCTGGCACCTAGGGGAGCGACGAGTGTTGCTTCCAGTCAGCACGAAACCCCAGTCAGTATGCCCATCATGGAAATCGCGAATAACCAACCCGCAGGACGCTCAATCCCCAACAAGCGGCGCACAGTGATTCTAACCTGCGTTTCTCTATTGCTGGTCACTGCGGGAACCTTCGCTTGGCTCAATTTGGGAGCAATCGAGCGATCGTTGATTGGGTTGTTCGGACCACCTCAAGTCGATCTACGCGAAGCGTATTCCGCCAACGCCGCTGGACCAACCATGGATCATTCGTCATTTGACTCGCTGCTCAAGAAGCATGTCGACGACGATGGCTGGGTTGACTACGAAGGGCTGAAAGGGGAGGAATTGAAACTAGACAGATACCTCCAGTCTGTGGCCGCCGCACCGTTTGATGAAATGGGGCGAGACGAAAAGCTGGCTTTACTCATCAATGGCTACAACGCATCGACGTTGAAGCTGATCCTCGATCACATGCCAATCGACTCGATCCAAGGCATCTCCGAAGCGGATCGCTGGGACGCAGTGCGATGGAATATCGGTGGCAACCAGTGGAGCTTGAACCAAATTGAACACGAACAAATCCGACCCAAGTTCGCCGAGCCTCGTGTGCATTTCGCGTTGGTTTGCGCCGCCATCGGTTGTCCGCCACTGCGAAACGAAGCCTACGACGCGACTCGCGTCAACGATCAACTTCAAGACCAAACCGAGTACGTCCATGAGCATCAGACCTGGTTTGCGTTTGCTCCAGATTCAGGAGAGTTGCAACTGACAAAGCTCTACAGTTGGTACGGCGGCGACTTTGAACAAGCAACTGGAAGCGTATCCGCCTTCGCTGCAAGATATTCACCGGCACTGAAGCAGGCGATCGAATCCGGAGTCGCTTCGTCACCCTCATGGTTGCCATACGACTGGAAGCTGAACAGTCGAAAGAATAAGCAACCGCGATAGTCGCGAGGCATGCCATCTTCTGCGATGGACGTCGATTCTATTACGGTCGTATTGATGACGTCAGGGAGGCTCCTACCGCCATGACGTAGCCTAGGCTTCTAGCCTGGGAACCACAGCACCCCCAGGCTGGAAGCCTAGGCTACGTTCAGTCGAGGCGAACGATGTCGCTTTTTGCGAACAAGAAGCGTGGAACAGCCAACTTCATCGCCGAATAGAGTTGCCACCTCTGCCCGCGAGATCAATCACATTCTTGCCGTGAAACGAATCGCCTAAGATGGCATGCCGGACAACTTGGCGATGATAAAAAAACAACTGGTGCGAGGATTAGCACGAGTACGGTTCCGAAAATCAGTCCGAAGCTAAGACTGGTCGCCATCGGGATCAAGACTTGAGCTTGGCGTGATGTTTCCAGTAAGATCGGGAGCATGCCGCCGATCGTCGTGAGCGACGTTAGCAGCACGGGGCGACATCGCCTGCGACCGGTGTCGATGATGGCATCATTGAGTGACAGTCCATCGCCCAAGCGGCGGTTGATGAAGTCGATCAAGACGATTGAATCGTTGACGACGATAAAGAACCATTGATCCTGCCGCAGACGATAGACGGAATTTACAAACTTGCGCAGAAAAAACCAAGACTCGTCAAAAAGCCGACTGATCATTGTGACGATCTGCGATCCTTTGTGAATAACGGGAAGTGCTTGCGAGCGAGGTTCGTCGCCGTTACGGATCGATCACGCTTTGTTTTCGTCTGATTTGATTCGGAACATCAAAACGTAAAACAGCGGCACGACAAGCAGCGTCAAAATCGTCGACCCGATTAAGCCCGAGGCAACGGTGACTGCCATTCCCTTATAGAACGGATCCCAAATCAACGGCAACATACCAAGCACCGTCGTCCCAGACGCCATGACCACCGGTCGCAATCGACTCACCCCCGCATCGAGCACCGCCGTGTAGGGCGTGGTGCCGCTGGCCTTGTTCGCTTCCACTTCGTCAATCAGCACGATCGCATTCTTGATCAACATCCCGCTCAAACCAAGGTATCCCAGAATCGACATGAACCCGAACGGAAGCCCTGTCAGCAACAGCCCGGTTGTGACGCCCACGGTAATCATGGGAAGACACAAGAAGATGATGATCGGTTGGCGAAGATCGTTAAACAGGACGATCAAAATGACGAACATCCCGCCTAGACAAATAGGGAACATTGCCGCCAGCGGTTCCGTTCCATTCGCAGATGCCTCGAATTCACCGCCCCATTCCAGTTCGTAGCCTGCGGGCAAATCCATCTGCTCGATGCGCGGCATTACCTTTTTCAGCAACACCGATGCCAGTCCGCTTTGCGGGTTGCACTGTGCCGTGATTTCCCGTTCGCGGTGACGGCGGTGAATCAATGAGTCTTGCCAAGTGGATTCGCGAGACCAGTCCGACACGACCACATCGAGCGGCACGGATTCATTGTGAAGCAGGCTCCACGTGTAAATCTGCCTCGCATCCTGATAGGTATCGCTTTCCTCGCTATTGGATCGAAGAATCATCGGCAGCAGATCGTTTCCCTCACGATAAACGCCAACCACTTGCCCTCCGAAGTTCAGTCGCAACGCCTGGGCGAGATCGTTTCGAGTCAAACCGGTTTGACGTGCGGCTGCCTCCGAGAAATCGGGTCGCAACACGGTCGTCCGGTTCCGCCAATTGTCTCGAACGACGCCAGCCCCTTCTTCTCGCATGATGCTTTTTGCCTGTTCCGATAAACCACGCAACACTTCCGCGTCCGGACCTCGAAAGCGGGCCTCAATCGCATAGTCATACGGCGGCCCGTCCTTCCATCGCTCCACTACATACTCCGCGTCCGCGAACTCGGCATCCAAGTAGTCGTTGAGACGCTCCAGCACATCGTACATGTTTTCAAGTTTGTCGACCGACACAATCAGACTTCCAAAGCTTGCGTTGATGTCTTCCGGTGTGTACGTCAAGATGAATCTCAACGTTCCTTGGCCAATGAAGGCGGAAACTCGTTCAACCGAAGGCTCCTCGCTGAGGTGAGCTTCAATCTTCCGAATCGAGTCCGATGTGTGCGTGATGTGAGTTCCCTGCGGACGAAACAGCTTGACCGTGAACAACGGTTGGTTCGACTCGGGAAAGAAAAAACTTGGGACGTAGCCAAACGCGATCACTGCTGCGATGACAGCCCCCAAGATAACGGCAAGTGTTGCCGGCCAATAGCGAATAATGCGATCGAGAACGCGACGATAAAGGCGAAAGAACGGCATGTCATAGGGGTCAACGTCTGCACTCGAATCGGAAGACGCTTTCAGCATCCAAACGCAGAGCATTGGGGTGATCGTAACTGCGGTTAGCCAACTGATCATCAGCGAGCTGGCAAGCACCCAAAACAGCGAGACACAAAACTCACCGACGTTGCCTGGAGCAAGCCCAATCGCTGCAAAGGCTAACGCGGCGATAAACGTAGCACCCAGCAGCGGCCACTGAGTCTGTTGCACCGTTTCAATCGCAGCCGTCTCGTGATCGACGCCTCGTTTGAGTCGAACCAATACGCCTTCCACTACGACGATGGCGTTGTCAACGAGCATTCCCAGCGCCAACACCAAAGCCCCAAGTGATATCTTCTGTAACGTGATTTCGGCAAGCCACATGTAGATAAACGTGGCGAGAATAGTCAGAACGAGAACGATTCCGATCAGTAACCCGCTGCGCCATCCCATGAAAATCAGCAGCAGTGCAATCACAATCAACACCGATTCAATCAGATTGATCATGAAATCGTTGACGGCAACATTCACGGTGGCCCCTTGGTCGTAGAGAATCTCTACATTGACACCCGCCGGTCGCATCGACTGAAGCTCATCCAATCGGGCTTTGACCGAGTTTCCCATCACGACGGCGTTACCACCGGCAACGGTCGAGATCCCCATGCCGATCGCGGGTCGTCCGTTGAATCGCATGATCGACACGGGTGGATCCAAATATCCACGGCGAACTTCCGCAATGTCCCTCAGCCGCATGCCCGCGCCGGTCACGGGTGAGACGATCAGCAAATCACCGATGCGTTCTTCGGAATTGAACTCGCCCGTCGGTTCAATGCGAACATAGTTCTCGCCGACCATAACGTTCCCCGATGGTTGGACGATGTTCTGGGATTGCAGTAGTTGGAGTACCACCTGTGGCGAAATCCCAAGTTTAGCAATCCGAGCCTGAGCTACCTCGATGTAGATCACCTCAGGCTGTGTCCCCGAAAATGAGATCTTTGCCACGTCGTCGCATCGCAGCAATTGCTTTTTCAGCGATTCACCGTACTCCTTCAGATCTTCATACGAGTAGCCTTCACCGGTGATCGCGTAAAACAGTCCATAGACATCACCGAAGTCGTCATTCACAATCGACGGGCCGGCGCCGCTCGGTAACTCTGCCTGAGCATCGTTGACTTTTCGCCGCAGCTTGTCCCAGATTTGCTGCAACTCTTTTTCGCCCTGGTATTTTTCCTTCATATCGGCGTGGATGATCGAAAGCCCATCCTGTGATGTCGAGTGAATCTCGTCCAATTCGCCAAGCGACTGTACCGCCTCCTCCAATACATCGGTAACTTCCTGTTCAACCTGCTCAGAGGAAGCCCCAGGGTAAGGAGTCACGATGACGGATGTCTTGATCACAAAGTCGGGGAACTCCAGTCGGCCAAGATGAAGGTAGGAGTTAATCCCCATCCCAATGACAAGCAAGGTCAACACCAACGTAGTCGTTCGGTTCTTGAGTGCGATTTTTGCGGGGTTCATTGCGAGTACTTCAGGTCAATTCACTCAAAGGACATCGACCCAGCGTGGTGTAGGCTTGGAAATTTGAAATAGAGATTAGACGGACGACGGCATGCAATTGTGTTGCGATATTCTTGGTTTTCTGTTCTGTGGCCAACGGCCTTTTTCAACATAGCCAGGGGCTACGTTAAAAATGGCCTTTGGCCAAGAAGACGCCTGTTGCCAAACGTCCCTTAGTTCACTGAACCACCGCAACCGCCGTGGAAGATTGACTTTTTTCCTGCTCTCGTACGCTCACCTCTGCACCATCGTGCAAAAACGAGGCACCACCGGTAACGACCTTTTCACCCGGCAATAATCCCTCGGTAACCGCTTGCCGGATTCCGTCGACCAGCTTGCCCAATCGAATCATGCGCCGGTGAACCGTATTCCCCTCAAGTACCCAAACGAATCGGGACGCGGAGTGCTGGCTCTGCACAGCAGCCACAGGGACCGTCACGACCGCGTCGCTCGTTGCGCCTCCCGCCAGCGACGGAAGTGTTACATCAGCAATCATGCCCGGAAAAATGTTCACATCCGTGGGAGCGAGCATCGAAAAAGTAACCAAGTAGGTGCGGGTCGCGGAATCCGCTTCGGTATTGATTTCCTTGAATTGAGCTGACCATGACTGCTGGGGGATCGCGACCAATCGCACTTCGACGTCGACCGGATTGTCAATCGAACGATGCACAATTTCCTTTTCAGGCAAAGCCACATCGATCTCTAGCGTTGAAACATTGTGCATCGCTAAAACGACTTCCGAAGGGCCAACTTGTTCGTGGTTTTCGATCGACTGGCGGGTAATGATCCCATCAAACGGGGCTCGCAGAACCGTGTCTTGCTGTTGGTCTCGCGCGATCTTCAGTTGCGTTTCCATGATCCGAATGCTGGCTTCCTTGGCAGCGATGTCTTCTTGTCGAGCGCCGGCTTTTGCCTTCCGGAACTCTTGTTTCAACGCACGAAGCTCTGCCTCGGTGGAAAGCAACTCACTTTGAGAGCCATCAAATTCTGTCTGGGAAACTGCGTTCTGGTTCAACAAGCTTTGATTGCGCACAAAGACGGCTCGCAAATAACGATCGCGTGACTCCGCTGCATCAATTCGTGCTTGCAGAGCAAGTAGATCTTCTTCACGAGCACCTTTCCGCATGGCGGCTAATTCGGCCTCAGCCGACTGAAGTGTCGCGGTGGCGGCAGCGACTGCGTTGTCAAAGTCTCTGGGGTCAATCCTCATCAACACATCGCCGCGTTTTACGTGATCGCCTGGCTTCACATTGACCTCAACCAATGGACCACCAACGCGAAAAGCAAGATCGACCGACGCAGCCGCCCGAATGGATCCAGGATACGTTGTGACGGCCGCGAACGTTTCCGATCCGACCTCAACCACATCCACGGCATGAGGTTGCCGTGTTTCGGTCAGGGCAACCCCCTCCGCGTTTGCCGATCGACTCGATCCAGCGTACCCGTCGCTCACCCCAGCGAACCATTGAAAGGCAAGTGAGCCGATGCCGATCACGGTCATCGCGGAAACGAGCTTCCATCGTCGCTGAATGAAGCATCCAAGTTTTGTGTTTTGTAATTTCATTTTGTACGTCTGTCAATGTCGTCGAATGCCAACGAAGTGCTGGCGGGTCGTGTTCTTTATCGTAGTGGAGCTTGTTAATGCTCCTTTGCTTACCTTAAGGCGGCTTCGCCGCAACCAATACAAGCATGACGCGCAAGCGAGTGCGTCCGTATGTGTTTCGATGGAACGAACACACTCGCTTGCGCTTCGTGCTTGTATTGTGTATTGATCGTGTCGGAATCACATCAAACCGCGTGCTAACCGATGTAGTGGAGCTTGTTAAACCTCCTTTGCGCCGTCGGATCTTTAACAAGATTCACTGCAGATTGTTACTTGTGTCAGGTGCTATCGCTCAGGCTTCTGCAACCCACCCAAGCAAAACTTGAGAGTCGTCTTAACGAGTTCTTTCACCGGCAAGGGTTCGTCTTGTGCGACGTAAACTTCACAGAGTTCACAAATCGCTCCAAACAGCAACGTTGCATGAATCGTTGGATCGCAACTGCGAAAGACACCTTCTGTAATCCCTTGGTGAATGATCTTTGCCAGACGCGGAATGCCTCGCGAACGCGGCGGCTCGCTCGTCTTGTCGCCAATGTTCTCAGCAAAGAGGAAGTCGAACAGCCCGCGATTGGTCTCCAGATAGGCAAAGACAAAACCGAGTGTCTGACGAAGCTTGTCGACTGCCGCCACCTCCGATGCCAAGATCGTATCAAACTGAGAATCCATGGGATCAACCGTTTTCTCGTAAACGAAAACCAGCAAATCCTCTTTATTCTCGAAGTAGTTGTAGAGGCTCCCTTTGGAAACGCCCGCTTGTTCGGCAACGCGATCCATCGTTGTCGCCGCCAGCCCCTCATTGGTCAGAACTTGGACCGCCGCCTCATAGATACCTTGCTTCATGGCATCCCGGCGTCGTTCGGAAAGGCTCCTCTTCTCCACTGCTGTAAATCTCCCAAAAATCTTCCGTACTGGAACTGGATCAAACCTGCCAGCCACCGACAGGGGAACGGGACAGCAACAAATGTGACTCTCCAGTCCAGTTTTTGACCATGCGGTCAACTTGGCAAGGGCGAACACGAAAAAAAGCAGTGAAAGCGACGATTTGCCGCAGGCTTCTGGGTGCAGAACACTGACTACGCGGCGACGCCGCTTTTCGTAGTGGACGAGGCCACGAGCTGTTGATCACCCACAAGTCATTGGTCAGGTCCGAAGGCTCGCCAGCACATTGCAAAGTCTAGCATGCGGCGAGTGCCGCGCCAGATCACTTCGGCTCCTGGAGGACCATCGCCTTGGCGGTCATTGTAGCCGCCCAGGGTGGCTAGCACGGGGATGAACCTCGACAAGGTTGGAGCCTGCTTCGGTGGATCTTCGTTTTCGACCACCTTCCACACCGACTTCCATTCCGCTTCGCTGAACACCACGTCGCACGGAAGATCTGGACACTCGCGTCCCAGGAATGTCACGAACATGATCCGCCAAGCAATCACCTTGTAGAACATCAACGCGCGGATCCGCCGATCCTTGGCGTTTGTTGAACCTGGAGAGCTATTCGGCGAGTTGGCAATCTTTGACTCTGAGCAAAGAGACGAGTATGTCGAAGCAGTCGAGAAATCTACAGTTGTAATGATCCCCGTCATCGACCCGGACGTGTTGACCGGTTATCCATCTCGCCTCGTCACCGAGTAAGTACTCAATAACTCCGGAGATGTCATCGGGATGACCGAGTCGTTTGAACGGAGACAGTCTTGCTAGCTGTCACAGTTTCGTCCGTAAAATTGAGCTGAAATAGGTTGCTACTGATTACCAATAGTGGTTCGCATTAGAACCAGATTGTCATGCACGAGATTCGATGACCAAATGAATTGCGCATCCGAATCAGGTGCGTCAAACAAGTCTGTGAAATTAGTGTACGCCGGTTTGTTATCGACTCCGACAAAATCGTTGGTATAGGTAACTGCGTTCGGCCAACCACTATCGTCAAAGTCAGAAGCGGCCCAGTTTTCAGGAATCGGCCAGTGAGCCGCGAAATAGTTGGTTCCGTCTGCCGTGTCTTCGGTACTGCATTTCGAGCTGTCCCGAATGGTTCCCTTGCGAACCAGACATTCCTTCGTCTTGAGGGGTGCCGTGTAAAACGTTTGTGCTTTCCAGTTCGCATCGGTCACCGAAACGGTTTCGTCTGCTGCGTCTTTGACAACCGCTACCAATCCGGCGTCCCCTTGGTGAAACGGAGCACCTTTGAATTTCTCAAAACCCAGTCCCAGACGTTCCTCCCAATCGACGCCCATGATCCCAATGGTGAACGGTCGCTGCGTCCTGAAACGAATCACGCTACTGTTAAACGGCGTCATGGGAACGGCATCGACCGCCAACAGTTTGCCATTCACGGAGAACTCGAAATAGTTGTCGCCAAAAACGTAAGCCGTGAATACCTCGTCGCCGCCGGCGTCGATCACCGGAATCGCTTCCAGCTCAACGTCGGCAATGCCCTCAGGCTCGACCCCGTTTGCTTCGTTGTACAGGTCCGCCGCTTTGGTCGCCGCGTGGAAATGCGTCTTGGCAGGCACCGTCCACTCAGCCCCATCTGCCGACTTGATCGTTCCAACATTTGCCGTACGTGGATTGTTTCCCTTCCATTGGTAAAGCATGGTAATGCCCGACTGAGCTTCACCCTGTGTAAACGAAGGCTGAACGGGCGTAGCGTCCCGTTCTTGCGCGTCGGCAATTGGAGGGGTTGCCGCGATGACGCCGAGCAGAACTGAAGTCGCGACCGCGATCGAGAAAGACTGACGATTCATGAATTCACCCTAACGGACAAGTCGTAATATGAAGAGTTTTTTGGTCGATGCAGATTTTACGGAATCAGAGAATTCCGAGTACGTATCCATAGAATGACCAAAGAACATAAGCTACCGACGCTACGTCAGCCGTCAGCGACTCGCCGATTGCACCTGTGGTAGGGATTTCAAATACAGGCGTCTTAGATTGGTCATGCGTTCTTACTCTTGAGAGACAGTCGTAGCGACCATGCCACCGAGGAAATGGGGATCAAGCACAGAGACGAACCGCGAGCCTTTGAATGACCACAAACTGATCCAATCCGCCTGCAGGCTTATCCAATCTGAGCGTTCTGGCGTGGCATCAAGTCCGGTTGCTTGGGCAAACGAACAGCCAACGGTCTTGCTAGCGGAGGAAGTCGCATTCGCAATAGCAACTCCAGGCTGCGCGATATTCCCCGAGAATTCTACTCGTAGAAGCAGCATCTTGCTGTAAGGAGTCTGGACTTTCAACGTCACCCTTACGCAACGCCCGCTTCGAAACGAGTGCGGCGGAGCGTTCTGGGCGGTAAACATCTATAAATACGGAAAACCAATGACCACTGAGATTGAACAACCACGCGAGAACAGCAAGTCCGGGATGGCGAAGAAGGCTGGCGTCTTTCTAGTTGTCGCCGCCATTATTCTGGTTGCGTACACGCAATTCGGTGATCTGCTGAGTCTTGAAACTCTTGCAAAGCAGGAGTCTGAGCTGCGGGCGTTCCAAGCCGACCACCCGGTTTTAGTTTACGGCGCAGCGTTCCTCGTTTATGTCGTTGTGACTGGGCTTTCGTTGCCCGGTGCCGCCGTGCTGACACTTGTTTACGGATGGTATTTCGGGTTGCTTCGAGGTGTTGTGTTAGTCAGTTTTGCATCGACCGCCGGGGCGACAATGGCGTTCTTGCTAAGTCGATTCTTGTTTTGCGACGCGATTCAAAAGCGGTTTGGCGATCGTCTGCAAAGCTTCAATCAATCGTTGGAGAAAGAAGGCCCGTTCTTTCTGTTCACAATGCGGCTGATTCCGGCAGTGCCGTTCTTCGTGATCAACGCCGTAATGGGTCTAACACCGATCCGTACTCGAACGTTCTGGTGGGTTAGCCAACTGGGCATGCTTGCTGGTACCACTGTTTATGTTTACGCAGGATCCAGCGTTCCCGATCTGCAAACGCTCGCTGACAAAGGCATCGGTGCTGTCTTTACTCCAAGTCAGCTCACGCAAATTGTGATTGCCTTTGTGTTACTCGGTGTCTTCCCGCTGATCGTACGATTTGCGATGAAGTTCATCCGTCGTGCAAAAGCACAGCCAGCAGCCGAAAATCCAGCGGTGTAGCTTGCTTCATTCCTCAAGGCGGCTTCGCCGCAAAAAACGTAGCCTAGGCTTCCAGTCTGGGACCACGACACAACCCAGGCTGGAAGCCTAGGCTACGGCCAAATTACCCCAGAACAACATTAATCGCGGCGATAACTGATATAGAATCACTTGCTTCAGAAAGCTCAGGTATGAACTCTCCCATCGAAACTCTCAAACAATCATTCAAAATCGAAAGCGATACGTCGATGTCATCCGAACTTGTCCAGCTTCAACCAAACGACGAACACAATCAGAAACTCGAAGCGAACGTCCACCCACCCCAGTGGACCAATCCAACACCGAGTCGCCCCTACCATCTGGTAGTGATTGGCGGCGGAACCGCGGGTCTTGTGACGGCAGCCGGGGCGGCGGGACTGGGCGCACGCGTCGCGCTGGTCGAACGAGAATTGATGGGAGGCGATTGCCTGAACGTAGGCTGCGTTCCATCAAAGGGGATCATTAGTGCGGCGAGAGTCGCAGTGGGGGCAAAAGACGCCAGCGAATTCGGAATTGACGTGCCAGAGGTTTACGTCGATTTCGCCGCGGTAATGCAGCGGATGAGAAAGCTGCGTGCTGGGATTAGTCATAACGACTCCGCGAGTCGGTTCCGCGATCTCGGCGTCGATGTCTTCTTTGGCCAAGCCAGTTTTCTCGATTCCAACACGATCGAGGTGGGTGGCAGCGAACTCCGTTTCAAACGGGCGGTCATCGCCAGCGGTGCTCGCGCGGCCGCGCCGCCCATTGCTGGCCTGAATGACATTGAATATCTGACTAACGAGTCGGTGTTCTCGTTAACAGAATTGCCTCGCCGGTTGGGGATCATTGGAGCGGGGCCAATCGGTTGTGAAATGGCGCAATCGTTCGCCCAACTTGGCTCGGAGGTTTTTCTGGTGGAATCGGAGCACGGCATCATGCCACGTGAGGATCGTGAAGCCGCCGAAATCGTTCAAAAGGAGATGGTGCGTAACGGAGTGAAATTGCTCTGCTGCGGTCGTAACCTCGTCATCAAGAACGAAGGTGGGATCCGGCTGACCGTCGAGTCTCATGGAAAGAGCTACGACGAGCCCGTAGACCAACTGCTGGTTGCAGTGGGACGAGCACCGAACGTTGAAGACTTGAATTTGGAAGCTGTCGGTGTTGATTTCGACAAGAAGGGCGTCAAGGTCAACGACAACTTGCAGACCACGAATCCGCGTATCTACGCTGCCGGCGACGTTTGCTCAAAGTACCAATTCACGCATGCGGCTGACTTCATGGCCCGCATCGTGATCCAGAATGCTCTATTTGCAGTCGGACCGTTCGGCAAGAAGAAGGCCAGCGATTTGGTGATTCCTTGGGCGACCTATACGTCCCCTGAGATCGCTCATGTTGGCATGTACGAAAACGAAGCCGAGGAAGCAGGAATCGAAGTCGACACCTACGTCCAACACTTCAGCGACATCGACCGAGCGATTCTAGAAGGCCAAGACGACGGGTTCGTGAAAGTTCACACCAAGAAGGGGACCGATCAGATCATTGGCGCAACCATCGTTGCTGAGAACGCGGGTGACATGATTTCCGAAATCACGGTCGCCATGACGGGTGGACTGGGACTCGGCAAGATCGGCAGCGCCATTCACCCCTATCCAACTCAAGCCGAAGCGATCCGCAAGCTGGGCGACCAGTTCAGCCGTACGAAGCTAACGCCGCTGAGCAAGAAAATTCTCGGGCTGCTTCAACGACTCAATGTCGGCAGCTAATACGCATCCTCAATCACTGAACGCCAATTCGGAATCATGGTTAAACTCTTTGAATACACTCAAACACAAACTCGGAAAAGCAAAATGTGGAATGAACCCTGCAAAGAAACGGAATGCTTCATGAGCGGACTCGAACGGCGGAATCCAGGTGAACTGGAGTTTCACCAAGCAGTACGGGAGTTTACCGAAACCGTCATGCCGTTCGTTCAGGAAAACCGAAAGTACAAGGATGCTCAAATACTCGAACGCATGACGGAGCCGGACCGAATCGTCATTTTTCGTGTTGCGTGGGAAGACGAGAAAGGCAACATTCGAGCCAACCGAGCGTGACGCGTGCAATTTAATAACTCCATCGGACCGCACAAGGGCGGCATGCGGTTTGACCCTGACGTGACGTTGAGCGTCCTCAAATTCCTCGGCTTTGAACAAGTATTCAAGAACAGCCTGACCGGGCTGCCGATGGGCGGCGCAAAGGGGGGAGCCAATTTTAACCCGAAGGGCAAGAGTGATCGCGAGGTCATGCGATTCTGCCAGTCGCTGATGACTGAACTTCATCGCCATATCGGTGAGGACACGGACGTTCCAGCCGGAGACATCGGAGTCGGTGGCCGCGAAATCAGCTACCTGTTTGGGCAGTACAAACGACTCGAAAATCGTTTTGTGGGAAGCCTAACCGGCAAGGGATTGACCTTCGGCGGCAGTCTCGTGCGAACCGAGGCCACCGGTTATGGTTGCGTCTACTTCTGCGAGAACATGCTCAATCACGCAGGCGATAGCCTCCAGGGCAAGACGTGCGTTGTCTCTGGTTCGGGTAACGTAGCGATCTACACGGCTGAGAATGCGATCGAACTGGGAGCAAAAGTCGTCACTCTTTCCGACTCATCCGGTTTCGTTCACGACCCGGATGGCATTGATGCCGAAAAACTCGTGTTCATCAAGAGCCTGAAGGAAGTTGACCGCGGTCGGATTTCTGAATATGCCGATCACTTCAGCCGAGCCAAGTTTTATGCTGGTCAGCGGCCCTGGAGTGTTTCATGCGAAGTCGCGTTTCCATGTGCGACACAGAACGAACTGAGCCTTGACGACGCGAAAACGCTCATCGGCAACGGCGTCCTCGCAGTGGCCGAAGGGGCAAACATGCCGACCGAATTGGCGGGCGCTCACGCCTTCGTGAACTCCAAAGTTCTCTTTGGTCCCGCCAAAGCAGCCAATGCCGGTGGTGTTGCCGTATCGGGACTAGAACAAAGTCAGAACGCATTGCGACTGTCATGGCCCCGTGAGGACGTGGACACGAAGCTCAAGTCCATTATGAGCGATATTCACCAGAAATGCGTTAAACATGGACAGGCAAATGGTTACGTGAATTATGTCCGTGGGGCCAACATCGCTGGCTTCATCAAAGTCGCCGACGCGATGTTGGCGTATGGTGTCGTTTGACCAAATGCATTGGCGACTTTCTCGAATCTGTTCAATCACATCCACGACACACCGCTCGCTTTTCCGCCCGCCAATAAATTGTCGTAACACAACCATGGCACGTTTTCAGATTCTATCGTTGGCCGGAGGCGGCATTCGCGGTGCTTTCATCACATCGTTTTTGAATGACCTCGAACAGAGACTTGGTCGCCCGATGGCCGAATCGTTTGATTTGATCGCGGGTACTTCGACCGGAGGAATCATTGCGGCTGGATTGGCGATGGGGCTCCCGGCCTCGAAGATGCACGATTTCTATGTGCGACACGGCGCGGGAATCTTCTCAGCAAGACCACCCTATCGTGGCAAGGGGCTGATGCGATTCCTTTTCCCTTCAGCAAACTGGGTATTCAAGCGCAAGACAGGCAGCGGACTCGACGCGGCCTTTCGTTCTCGCTATTGCCCGCATGCGCTGCAAGAAGCGTTCGACGAAGGGTTCGGCGAATCGACCCTGAAGTCGGTCGAGTTCACACGCCTTGTCATTCCCTCGGTCAACCTAACCAAAGGTGAACCCCATGTCTTTCGCTCACGGCATCTGCCCAAAGGCGTGCGAGACCAGGATTTCAAGATTTCGGATGTGGTCATTGCCGCGACCGCTGCTCCTACCTATTTTCCACACCGACAAATTGGGGACTGCAGCTACGTGGATGGAGGTGTTTGGGCGGCCGATCCAAGCATGCTGGCCGTAGCAGAAGCGATGCGAATTCAGCAATTCGGTGGATGCGAACTCGACAAGACGTGCTTTAGCACCGACGACGTTCCTCTCCTTTCCGTTTGCACAGGTTTGGCCGAATATTCATTGACGCCTCCTGACTCTGATGCAGGCACATTGATTTGGGCACCGCGCATCGCTGATTTGATGGGCATGGCGCAGGTTCAAGGGATCCATCTGCCTTTGAGATTTTTGCTCGGCGATCGCTATCGGCATATCAATTTTAGGATGGCAGAAAAGTTCGGGCTCGCCGATGTCCAGCACATCCCCGAACTTTTTCGTCTCGGTTCAGCGCGGGCTGTCGAAGCTTTTGACACGATTAATGAAGAATTCTTCCAGCACAAACGCGTTCAATTCGAGCCATTCACCACCACGGACGGAGAAATCAACCTAGATGAGTTTGGGGATCGTAGCCTAGGCTTCCAGCCTGGGTACTATTTTTTTCCCAGGCTGGAAGCCTAGGCTACGCCACATCAAAACAACGAACCAAGGCGCGAACTCGATCCAAGTGATGATGAAGTCATAGAAGGCGACTCCCGTGTATCGTGTTCCTAGCACCGCCGTCGTTGGGAAATGGTAGTCCAGCCAAAACCGCAGATAGTAAATGGGAACGAGTCCACTGACGGCGAGCCACGCGCGGCCTCGGGCAAACGGCAACAGAGGCAAAGCCCAGGTCCAATACCACGGATTCAATGTCGGGCAAAGCAGCCAAAACCAGGCGATCGTCAGGAATGCCGCTTCACAAAAATGCGCAGAATCCTTTGCCGCGGTTCGCCAAGCGAGAGTGATCGCGAAGATAAAGAAGATAGCCGCGGTCATTGCACGCGCTATCATGAACGGGGCTTCGCTAGGATCAATGTCGAAACCCGCGGCAACCGAATCCACCATCGTGACGCGAACCGACTCGGGAATCACGGTGAACCAGGCGGTTTCATGGGGACCGCGCCCGGCGGTCGGCTTTATGTTCTCGATGATGATAAGGAATAGAAAATCGTTCATTTCCCAACGTCGAAGGAACGTCACCACGCCGAGACTGGGATCATGAACTTGCTCTCGATCCGAGACAGATCTTTCACCTGGAAGCATTGCTGATAGTAGTACCGCCGTCGTCACAGCAAATGCCACAGTCGGTGCGACGGTGAAACGCCAGCCTAATTTTCTCGCGAGGGAGAAAAAGACGAGCGGGGCGAGGATGATGGGGTAGAGCTTCGCACCGACCGCCAACGCGAGCACAATACTCGCCAGCACGGCGTAGCCTAGGCTTCTAGCCTGGGTCTTTTTGTTCCCAGGCTGGAAGCCTAGGCTCCGGACGACTAGGTACAAACCGAGCGTGGTCAAGAACACTGCGATGGCGTCCAAATGCCCACTGTTGGCAACCTCTTTCATGAGTAGCGGACACCACGCATAGATCACACAAAGTCCGATCGGTTTTGCGCATCGACGAAGGAGTCCAATCACGACGAATAGCGTCGCGATGTCGAACCCGATCAACCACGCCTTCATGATGAACACTCGCGTCATCACGGACGACGAATGTGGTGTTGTGAGATTGGCTGCTGCAAACACGGTTTGACTGGTCGGCGGATAGATCGTCGGCAGTTCAGGGAAATGCACACGATTCAAGATTTCTGCGAGTGCCGGATCATCGTCTCGCATCTTGGCCAATCGCGACAGATCCTCATCCTCGTTTGACGCTAGGTCGACAGAGCTCACTTGCCCAGGACTGTAACGAAACGGACTCACGCCGGCGGTGCTGACGGCTCCGTCCCAAAGGTAGCGATAGATATCGACTTCCTGGATGGGCAGCGAGAACAGCATCACCACGCGGAACACGATCGCCGATCCGATCACCAGTCTCAACATCCGCGCACTATGTCGCGTCCGCCATGCGATCCGGATCGCACCCAAATAGATCGCGAACGCGACTGCAAACAGGCAAAGGACTGCGATGATGGGCCGGTCCGTCGTCACGCTGTCAAAATCGAACTGCCAGCTCAATACCGCGATGATTCCATAGACGCAGATCGACAGACCAGCAAGTGCCGCCAGCAAGCCAACGCCTGTGTTTGGCTCAATCTCTTCATTGTGCGTCGAGTCTTCCGCCACATTCGTGCTCTGCGTTTAGTAGCCTAGGCTTCCAGCCTGGGTTTGATCGGCTCCCAGGCGAACTGGAAACAAGTGAAGTGTTCGTCCCCGTAATTGAATTCATCCGCTTTGGGATGCGAGGAATCGCGATACCCGCCCACGCCAAGGGTTTGAAGTATCTGGTTGTAGGCTTGCAGCTCGACCGGAATCCCGAACACACTCAGTTCCAAGTAAGCCAGTGTTCCATCGCTGGGAACGTGATCTCGCAATTGTGACAGCGGAACACCTTGACGCATTGGCAGCGATACGGCTGCAAGATCGTCCGATTGCCGACGTCGAATACGAATTTTGTCGTACTTTCCCCAAACCGTCTTCCCGGTCTCGTTATCGACCAGCCGCGAACCCAGCACTCCCGGAATCACGATCACTGGATTGCGTTCATAGTCTGGCCGCTGGGCAAGCGGGTTGTAGATCGCAGCGAGCGACGCGTTGGGTGTTTGAGCCACACAACTTGGTCCATGAGCGAACCAAGCAGTGATGGCGATCACTACCCAGGCAGCACGAATTGCATTGTCTTTTGTTTTAGGACGCAACATCGAGGTCATCCTTGACCAAATGAAGGGGACTGTAGCCTAGGCTTCCAGCCTGGGTTTCGCGGGGTTCCCAGGCTAGAAGCCTAGGCTACGTTTTGTGCATCAGTGGCGCGCTGTTCGAGCGGATGCCTGGTCGTTCAAGCCCCAGTCGTAATCGAGATGGGAGACTGATACCGAGTTCGCGATCGCTGCATCGTAGGCTTCGCGTGATGGCAAGTAGGGTGCAATTGTGCGGAGCTGGGCGGCTTGGTCGCGACCGAAATCTTCGCCGAACCAGTCAAGGATCGACGAGAGCTGGAACTTGCGGCCCGCTGCGTCGTGTTGAAAGTTGCCTGGGTTGGCAAAGAAGACTTTTGTGTTTGCGGTTAGCTGAGCATCCAGCTTCTCGGCCGTATAGGCTTCGGACAACAGTCGCGGACAACTACGTGAGGCACAAACGATGGCGAAGTGAATTCGTGGCTCGCCCATCTTTCGCAACACTTCATGTTCCATCTGGTTCAGAGAGTACGGCTTTCCGCCAACCGTTAACAGCAGGTCGTCCCAAATGTTGTAGCCAATCAGTTTCGCGGTGTGATTGCGAATGCTGGTCGTGGGATACTCACGGAGAATTCCATGTACCGTCACTGCGTTATAGGCGTTGATCCAAAAAGCGAGTTTGGCCGACTGGCTCGCCTGTGCGTTCGGGTTTGCTGACGAAAGGTGTCCCAAAAACGCTTCAAGTGCCTGTAAGTCCGCAGCGGACTGTTTCCACGCCGCGTAATTGACGTTTCCGTTCTCATCAACGTACCGGTTTAGCAAGGCATCCCAATTGCATGGGTCGATCTGGTCCATCGAAACTTGCTGATTCGCAGGCACACTGGCGCCAACGGTAACCTTTGGCCCGGCCAAACACGGGTGAGTCGACAGCAGCGTAAGGGCACCAGCGGCCAACGCGATCATGGTGTAAGAGGCAAAGGGTTTTCTCATTGGGAGTCTCCGTTCGTTCATTGAGGCAACTGAAAAGAATGGCTTCCGCTACGCCATTCGCTATTCAATGGCCATCGGAATGCATTTTCCGCCCAAGAGTCGCATTTGCAGACGGACGTGTCTGTGAGTCTCAATACAATTGCCGGTGAAACGACAAGTTGCTCCATTGCTAACAGACATTTCGCCGATTGAACTACAACTGATCCGGAACCGTGTCCGCCATGAATTCGTCCGGTGCGAACGCAACCAACTCAGGGTCTTGCCACGAAGGGATAAAATGAAACGATTGAAGAGTCGTCGATGTGGCTGGCTGATAGGTGTACCTGTCTGTGCAGCCGCATTCGCATGTGGTTTCGTCGTGTGGTCGCTGCTTTTGCCCCAAGTACCGGCTGTCACGGCGGAGCCCTTTTCAACGGACGCGGACGTCGACCTGATCTACAAACATCACGAGCCGGTCGGTTGGGTGTTTGGTCGGGTGGTCGGTTTTCAAGGCGCAGACAAGCCCATGCTCCCGCAGCGATCGTATCCGCCAATGACTGGTGCACCATTAGCCCGTTCTGCGAACCGCTAGAATCGCATTGTCTGGTGTTGTGGCGACGCAAAGTGACTACGAAAAACTTTTCTTGATTTCTGTAAGTTTCTTGTAGGTCAACCGTCTTCCCTTGCGAACTGCCTCGCGTTTCTCAGTGCGGCAAACACAACTCGCATCCGAAAGGAAGTCGGTCCTATGAAACTAGCCTTGTCCAGCGATCAACAAGTCGCCGAGTCGTCGGTCTACCAGCGGTACGCCGCTGCCGCTCAAGCCGTCGAACCTGCGCTTTGCTGCCCGGTCGAATATTCGACCGACTTGCTGAAGGTGATCCCCGAAGAAATCATCGAACGAGATTATGGATGCGGCGATCCCACGCCCTTCGTTCGCTCAGGCGAAACAGTGCTGGATTTGGGTAGCGGAGGTGGCAAATTGTGTTACATCGCTGCCCAAGTTGTTGGTCCCGAAGGGCGTGTAATCGGTGTCGATTGCAACCGTGAAATGCTGGGACTCGCTCGCAAGCACGCGCCGGCAGTGGCCAAGCAACTCGGCTACGCAAACGTAGACTTTCGGTATGGCCTGATTCAGGATTTGGCTCTCGATCTGGATCAACTTGCTGGAGAATTGTCAGAACACCCTGTGAACGATCCGGCTGGCTATCTGGCTCTTCGCCACACCGAGGAACGTTTACGTCGCGAGCAACCACTTGTCTCTGACGATTCAGTCGACTGCGTTTTGTCGAATTGCGTTCTGAATCTGGTGCGGCAGCAGGACCGCCGACAATTGTTCGCTGAAATCTTTCGCGTCTTGCGTCGCGGAGGCCGCGCGGCGATCAGCGATATTGTGAGTGACGAGAGTGTTCCGGAGCGATTGCAACAAGACCCGGAGCTTTGGTCTGGATGTATCACCGGCGCGTTTCGCGAAGATGAGTTTTTGAAAGCGTTCGAGGACGCAGGCTTTCACGGAATCGAGATTGTCAAACGACAAGCTGAGCCATGGCGGACTGTCGAGGGAATCGAATTCCGCAGCGTGACGGTCGTTGCGCACAAAGGAAAGCAAGGTCCTTGCTTGGAACGCGGGCAAGCGGTGTCGTATCGCGGCCCATTCAAGAAAGTTCAGGATGACGACGGTCACACCTATTCTCGGGGCGAGCGGATGGCCGTTTGTGACAAGACGTTCCAACTGCTTCAGCAAGAGCCTTACGCAGAGATGTTCGACGCAATCGAGCCACGCGAGATGGTTCCACTGGAAGACGCGAAGCCATTCGATTGTAGGCGTAATGCGCGACGACATCCAAGAGAGACGAAGGGTCTCGAATACCACGCGACGACGGACGCCGTCGATGGTTGTAGCGACGATGGCCCGTGCTGCTAGCGAACGTAGCCTAGGTTTCCAGCCTGGGTATTCTAAACATAATCAATCGTCCCAGGCTGGAAGCCTAGGCTACGCAATGGAACCAACATGCAATTATCTCTTCTACGACAAAAAAGCGAACTCGCCAATGCAGCCATGCAGCGAGAAATACTCGAAGGCGAGACGACGCCTCGACAGCCGTACTTCGATCAGCAATTACGAACGAGCGGATTGTCGCCGCTTCGCGCCACCGGCATCGAGGTCTTGCAGATCAATGTTGGCAAACTGTGCAATCAAACCTGCACGCATTGCCACGTGGATGCGGGTCCGGATCGCCGTGAGAGCATGACGCGCGAAACCACCGAAGCCATCATTGAAGTGCTGGGAAACAACGACATTCCGACGCTGGACATTACCGGTGGTGCACCGGAGATGAATCCCAATTTCCGTTGGCTTGTCGAGCAAGCTCACAAGCTTGGACGCCGCGTGATCGACCGTTGCAATCTGACGATCCTGATGGCCAATGGCTTCAAGGATCTTCCCGAATTCCTTGCCAGGCATGACGTCGAAGTGGTTGCTTCGTTGCCCTGCTATTTGGAAGAAAACTGTGATAGCCAACGTGGCGATGGAGTTTTCAAACGCTCGATCAATGCGCTGCAGCGGCTCAATGCACTTGGCTACGGGCATCCGGGTTCAGGGCGAAAGTTGACTCTCGTTTACAACCCGACTGGAATCTCGTTGCCACCTTCGCAAGACAAACTCGAATCGACGTTTCGTGACGAGCTGAAATCGCGATACGACATTGTCTTTTCGGAACTGCACACGATCACCAATCTGCCCATCAGCCGGTTCCTCGATGATCTGCTTCGTAACGATCAGCTCGACGAATACATGCAGAAACTGATCGACAGCTTCAACCCGGTTACTGTCGAGGGTGTCATGTGTCGCACAATGGTCTCGGTCGATTGGCAAGGAAAATTGTTCGATTGCGATTTCAATCAGATGTTGCACATGGGATTGCCTGCGAACGTTTCGCAACACATTTCTGACTTCGATCCCGCCAGACTTAGCGACCGAGTGATCCAAACCGGCCGACATTGCTTCGGCTGCACGGCCGGATGCGGGTCTGGATGTCAGGGAGCGGTCGTAGCCTAGGCTTCCAGCCTGGTGGCACATTTTTCACTCGTCCCAGGCTAGAAGCCTAGGCTACGTTTTCGGAGTTTTTGTATGATCGTCTTTCTTGCCCTCGTTGCCGGCATCTTGTTAGCGTACGCCAACGGTGCGAACGACAACTTCAAGGGCGTCGCGACTTTGTATGGCAGTGACACGACGACGTACCGCCGAGCGCTCGTGTGGGCGACGGCTACGACAGCGGCCGGTTCATTGACGGCGGTTTGGCTCGCTCGCGAATTGCTGGCTCGATTCTCCGGCAAGGGGATCGTGCCGGATGCACTTGTTGCTCAGAGTGAATTCGGCGTTGCAGTCGCGTTGGCTGCGGGGGCGACGGTCATGCTCGCTAGCCGCTTTGGGTTTCCGATTTCTACAACCCACGCGCTCGTAGGCTCGATGGTCGGAGCGGCTGGTGCTTCAACCTACAGCGTTGATTGGCACGTACTTTCGTCAAAACTGATGGCACCGCTGCTGCTGAGTCCCCTGATCGCGATCGCTGCAACAGCGGCTCTCTATTTGACTTTTCGTCGAACTCGGATCGCGATGGGGATCACCAAAGAAACATGCCTTTGCAGCGGTCGTGAAGTCGTTGAGGTCGTGCCGATCGGGGCGGGAGTAATGGCAATGGCTCGTGCAGACGAGCTTTCGATTACGCTAGGGACCAGCGTAAGCTGCCGAGATCATTATGCCGGTAATCTTGTGGGTGTCGACGCTCGTCAGTCGCTCGACACCATGCATTTTCTTTCCGCCGGAATGGTGAGTTTCGCGCGTGGCTTGAATGACACGCCAAAGATCGCCGCGCTGCTATTGATTGTTCCAGCCCTGAATTCACTCACCGCGACAGTCTTCTGCGGCTTGGCGATCGCGATCGGTGGCTGGTTCGGTGCGAAGAAGATCGCCGAGAAACTGAGTCATGGGATCACCGAAATGAACGCAGGCCAGGGGTTCACCGCAAATCTCGTCACGTCGGTCTTGGTCGTGTTCGCAAGCCGCTGGGGGTTGCCCGTATCGACCACCCATGTTTCCTGCGGTGCACTGTTTGGAATCGGAACCGTGACAGGTCAAGCACACTGGAAGTCGATCGGTCAGATTCTGCTTGCCTGGATCACGACGCTACCTGTGGCCGCAACAATCGCTTGGATTGTTTTCCAGTTGCTCGTATGAATATAGCCCAATTCGGAAGTCAACTTATTCGACAGCCTATAGAGAGACTCGCTGTTTCGCAGCCGTATCGTGTCATTATATTCTCGCGGTTTCCCGAACCAGGGTTGACGAAAACTCGAATGATCCCGGCGCTCGGACCCGAGCGTGCGGCACAATTGCAGCAGGCACTCACAACGCCAAGGCGTGTTGTCAATCGTAATACCGACACTCAATGAGGAGCGATGGATCGAACCAACGCTGGAGCGAATCGGCGGATGCTCCGATGTTGAAGTGATCGTCGCGGACGGCCTCACAGACGAGAAAAGTTTTCAAGACAAAACTTTCTGTTGTAAGGAAACCTCATTGGTTTCGTCTTTCTTGTGCTGTAAGAAAACTACCTCGTCACTCGATTCTTCAAAGAGAAACAAGATGAACCGCATCCAACCAAAAACTCGCCGGTCGATCACTCGCCCATTCGTGATCGCCTTGACCGCACTGGCGTTCAGCTCGCTCCTCGCGATTGACGCTCATGCTCAGTCAGGTACGCGAACTCAACCGTCAGCTAGCCCTTCAACCGCTCCGTCTGGTAGCAGTACGAAGACGAACGCCAACTCGGTCGGACTGCAAGGTTATTGTCCAGTGTGCATCATCGAAATGAAAAAGTGGGTGAAGGGGGACGCACGGTTTGCGGCACAGCACGATGGCAAGACCTATCTGTTTCCAGGTGAAGAACAGAAACGAATGTTCGTCAATGCCCCGGCCAAGTACACGCCAGTTCTCGGCGGCGACTGTGTCGTTGCACTCGTAGAAATGGGAAAACGTGTCCCAGGCAGCCTCCAATTCGCTGCATTGCATGAAGACCACCTGTACCTTTTCTCCAACGAGAAAGCGAAAGGCATGTTTCAAGCGAACAAGGAAAAGTACGCCCACGCCGATATCGCACTCGGAGGCAAATGCTCGGTGTGTCGTATCGAAATGAACCAAGATGTTGACGGACGGGCCGAGTTCACCAGCCTCTACAAAGGCATGCGATACCTGTTCCCTGGCCAAGAACAGCAACAGATGTTCAATCAGAACCCGAGTAAGTACGAAGTCAAGTAACGTCGTCGGCTATTAGTTTTCAAACACGTCCGTGCTGGGATGCATCGCGTACCAAGCAAACCAGAACGCATGCATCCAGTGCAGCGATGGGTCTGCGTCGACAACTCGCAGTGTGTTGGTCTTGCGATCAACCTGAATCACGATCATGGCCTCACCCAACGAATCGCGTCAATCCATCGGCTGGGGCTCGCTGAGCCATCGTATTGGCCCGCGATTTCCCGTCCTTTGTCCAAACGCCGAGAAAGGGCGTCTTGGGCGGGAGTTGATTGTTTGTAGGTGTTGCCGGGGATATCAATTGATTCGTCGCAAAATACCGTGCATACGAATTCAGTCGGTAATTGCGACGATGGGTGAGCAACGAGGACTCGAACACTTCGACGGCAAAAACCAAGATTCAATATCTGCCTTCTAGAACAACTTAGTTCAAACTGCGAGCATGCCAATGAGTTCCTTTGTCCGAGTAGTCCGCCGCTGGCCGAACGCGGGATTCGGATCCTATCTTCTCACGACGATTGATACCGTTGCTGCGATTTTTGAGGCAGATTTGATTCCTGTGGTGAACTATCGCCACCGAAAGTCGATGCAACTGTACCGCACTTACGAGGGTGAGAACGTCTGGGACACGTTCTTTCACCAGCAACATTCTGTTGCCGAAGCAGTCGAGTGCCCTGAACTAACCGTTGATTTTGGAAAAAGGCAGAAGGTACCATGCCTGACCTACTATGAAGCGCGGTCCACCTTTCAGTCATTCGTGCAGCCGCGAGAGACGGTCGATCACTTTGCTACTCAACGAATGAACTACCGAATCGGACAGGGTGTTGAGTACGACTGCATCTATTTTCGCGGCACGGACAAAAAGAAAGAGCGACGTCTGGTCCCCTTTGAGCGATATGACTCAATCCTTGATGCGACCAACGGCCCGCTGGTCGCACAGACGGATCAGCAGTCCTTTGTCGACTATGTAAAAAAACGGAAGCCGGACGTGATCATCTTTCCAGAGTTGCGGTACTCCGCGACCGAGTCACCGCTCCACCAAGACTCTAGCCCAGGATTCCGAAAGGGCCTGGAGGCGTGGACTGTTGTTCGTATTTTGGCAGGAGCCCGACGACTCTATGCCAGTCGATCGAACATTACGACAGTCGCCAACCTCATGCGGAAGAATCCCGCTGAACACTTGAATTAGAGCATTTTGCAAAAAGCCGTAGGCTGCTTATTTAGTGGCTGTGGCTTCCAGCCGCAGCGTTCTTCTCAACTGGGGCTGGAAGCCCCAGCCACGTCAAAAATCAAAATGGTCTAGAAAAGCGAACCTCTTCTTAACTCCGCTGCTTCACAACAGTAGCAATCGCGGCGTCGTCAGATCAATCGCTGCATCTCCATTCAATGACCCATCGGGCAATGAGTCGCTGGTAAGAAACCATGTCGTTCAAAAAAGGAGGGAACCTCTTTGGCAATCCGAACGTCTGACATCACATTCTGCATAAAAACGATACACCGTCCGTGGTCCTGCCACCGGTTGGTCCAGTCGCTGCGCGAACACATCGCCGAGCCCACCATCGTCGTCGTCGATGACGGTCGGCCCGAGCTTCGTTTCAGCGAGAAGTATCCCGAAACCGCTAAGCACTGCACGGTCATTAATCTCGACCGGCGCGATGTGGGTGTTGGAGTCGGGCGTAACACAGCGATCGACGCGGCGCAGACCGAGTATATCTTTCTGCTCGACGATGATCACGTTATCACCGCGGACTTTCACATCGACCGCGTTTGCGAGTACTTCGCCGAACACGAACTCGACATCTTGGCAGTGCGTCAAGGAGGCGGCGGTCGACCTATGATGTTATCACCATTGATGAACGGCAAACGCATCTGGATGCATCGTGGTGAGAAGAGACGTGTCGGCACCGTCGCCTGGTGCGACATGGTCAGCAACGCGTTTCTGGCTCGCAAGGAAACGATCGGGACGCTCCGTTGGGACGAAGCCCTAAAAACCTACGAGCATTGGGAGTTTTTCTACCGAGCGAGCCACCTTGCCGAACTGCAAATCGCGGTCGCCACCGATTGTTCTGTCGTCCACGCACGTGTTGCCGGCACTGGCTACCGCGACCTGCGTGGAAGATCGAAGTTCCGTGCGATGGGACTTCGCAAACACGGTTTCCGATTATTGCGATATCCAGGAGGTCAAATCGTCCGTGCATGATCAAGCTACCTTCTGCATCAAGACGATTCATCGACCGCAGTGTTGTGCCGCGCTCGTTCGTAGCATCTACGACCACTAAGGCGATGCACAAACGAGAGTCCGGATACTGAGACGGTCTAGAAGTGACACAGCAATGCGGCTCTTAGCTCAACTCCGATGGGTCTGACTCTATCGGTAGTGCGTTTAGACGTCGGGTGCCGCTGGTGAAGATGCCAAAAGCAACCGACACACCAACAATCAATCCGATCATTACAATCGCTGGTCCTTGCCCATACGGACCAGCGAATAGAAACAAAACGCCAGGAGGCAAGAGGACGGCAAACGCAGAGAAAAGAAGCTGGCGATGAGGTATTGTTGGGTCATGCGGCCAGTTACGTGAGCGAAAACGGTAGACCAAACCGCCAAGAATACATCCTAACAGAACAACGGCAAATCCAATCGGATTCTGAAGTGCAAGAAAAGGTACCGAACCGAAGCCACCGACAAGCCCAAATCCGGCAATGTAGAGTGCAGGTCCGCGGCGAAGTCGCGAAGCTGCCACGTGTGTCTGATCTTTCGAATTCACCGTTGTTGGTGGTGCGTATGGATTGCTGGTCATAAAGATGAAGGATCAAAGAGCGAATTATTATGGATTTGGCGGCACTGTTTTGGTAGTTCGTGAATTCAGAAAGTCAAAGCCTCAGCGGTACTGGTGTCATCTTCACGAATAGCAAGGAATCTGATCGCAAACTGCCTTATCGAGTTGGATGAGGTCCCTCGTGATTCTGCCTGCGACTGAGCTCGACACTTTCGGATCCGCGGTTAAGTAGTAAGACGTCCGGCGGCGGCCCCAGAACGGCCCACAGCATATAGGGAGGACCGTCCCGCTTTGACCATGTCGAGAAAGGGAGCACTTCGGTGGAACTTTGTAGAACAATTGGATCTCCGGTCAAGTGATGTGGGCCGCGTAGTCTGATGACCAATACATTCTTATCTTCAACCCACGCCTCGATCGGTTGGTGCGGGCCTAGGTCACAAGCGGCGGGAATGGAATACTCTGTGACGAATATTCCTCGCTGCTTTGCCTGTGCGATCGAATTTGAAGAAGAGCCCACTGTGGGTGAGTTGCAACCTAGAAAAAAAGTCACAAGCAAAAATGCTGTCGCGGAAATTTGTCTCACATAAAGCTCTCTGAATAACCAGGTCGTCCCGGCACGGCTTTTGGTAACTCGCCGCTGCCGATTGGTGGCGATTCTGCCAGTGACGCTGCCGATCAAACCACCAAGGGAACTAGGACTATGCAGTCGTTCGTGCCTTTCGAGGATAGTCCACGACCAGTATAACTCAGACCTCATGTCGACTTCAACACTCACTCTAAGACAGCGGAGATCATAGCGTGACGGCGAAGCAGGTTCTTTCGGCGCTTCGTGAGGTGGCTCGCGAAGATAAGGCTGCGTTTCTGCCTGGGTTCTTTCAGGCTGTGCCCGGTGGGTACGGCGAAGGCGATCGGTTTCTCGGTTGCGTGGTTCCGGATCAGCGGAAGGTGGCTCGGCAGTTTCGTGATTTGTCACGTGACGATCTTGTAAAACTGTTTGCTTCGCCTTGGCATGAGTGCCGGCTGACGGGAATGTTGATTCTGGTTGGTCAGTATGAGCTGGCGGCGAAGCCGAAAAATCCTCATCGCGATTTTGAATGTCGAGAAATCGTGGACTTCTACTTGGCTAACCTGGACGCGGTGAACAATTGGGACATTGTTGATACGACGGCTCCGAAAATTCTCGGAGCTTGGCTGGTTGAAAACTACGATGAACGAGGCGTTCTCGATCGGTTGGCGGCGAGCGATGTGTTGTGGGAGCGGCGCGTGGCGGTGTTAGCTACTTTCTCGCTCATCAAGAACGACGAGTTTGAGGAGATCATCGAGCTTGCCGAGCGTCTGATGAGCGATGGGCACGACCTGATGAACAAGGCGATCGGATGGATGCTTCGCGAAATGGGCAAACGCGATCAATCGCGATTAGAAAAGTTCTTGAAGAAACATGCCAAGACAATGCCGCGAACGATGCTGCGTTACTCAATTGAAAAGCTGTCGAGGGAAGAACGAACGAAATGGATGGATAGAAGTTTGAAGGGTGAGGGGTGAACAGATCGCCGTTTGACCGACGCTAAGAAATGGAGTTGCGGATATCCTTGAGCAACATCATTAGATGAAGGTCGTTCGTGGGAGACGATTCAAATCCGAACTTCCTGTAGAAGGCCTGGGCTTGCTTATCCTTGGCGTGAACTAGCATCGCTCGCAGTCCGCCAATCTCCGACGCTTGCAACGTTCTTAGTACTGCGTCCTTGAGTAGCCCTTTGCCGATTCCGTTTCCTTGTTCGGTTACATCAACGGCAAGTCGCGCGAGCAGCATGATCGAAATCGGGTGCTGCGGCAGTCCCTTGGCGACTCGCGAAGTGGCAGTTCTGACTTCGATACTGCCGAAGGCGAGTGAGTAGAAGCTGACGACCTTTTTTCCTCGACAGGCAACGTAAGTGCGGGCAGATCCTGATTGATGGTTCGTTCGCGCGAACCGCACTAAGTACTCATTCAATGAAGCATCGCCACAATCAAAGCCGTCGAGCCGGTGTGATTTCAGTAGCGGAACCGGTGCTTCGAGTTGCGGTTCAGTCATCGAAAACGCCCGACTCCAAAAGCAGTTTCCTCATTGCAGGAATCTTTTTGGGCGGGGCATCGAGCGCCTTGCAGAACCTCTTCCATTGCTTCTCGTCCAAATGAAACTGGCTTTGGTCAGCAAGAATCGCCTGAGCTTCCGCGTAAGCTCTCTCTAGCACAAAGCCGCTCACGGTCGCTCCGGTGGCAATCGCAGCTCGAGAAATCACGTCCTTCTCATGCTCACTGACACGGATATTCAATCGTGTGGATTTACTATCACTGACGCTTGACATTTTGAGCCTCTATGCTGAGTCTACTGGCGTGAGTACATTGTATGCACGCGGTATCCAGGAGTCAACTGAAGTAGTGGATCTTGTTAAAGATCCTTCCAGTCCAGGATCTTTAACAAGATCCACTACAAGCACAACGAAATTCAATGATCGACCAAGTCGAAACAATCGTGCGGGAACGCATGGACGGACAGGCCGCCGGTCATGGCATGGATCATGTGCTTCGGGTGCTGGTGTCGGCTCGGGAGATTCAGGCTGATGCTGGTGGTGACTTGGGCATTGTCGAGTTGGCGGCTTTGCTGCATGACGTCGGCGATGCAAAGTTCCATGACGGCGTTGAACGGAGTGCCGAGTTTGCTCGCGAGATTCTGAGCGGCCTGGGTGCGGACGATGATTTGATCGAACATGTCGCTCACATCGTCGACAACATTTCGTTTCGCAAAGGGGAATCGGCCAAGCCGCTATCGCTAGAAGGCAAGATTGTGCAAGACGCGGATCGGCTGGACGCACTTGGTGCGATCGGGATCGTGCGGACGATCGAGTACGGCGCGGCATTTGGCCAGCCGTTCTATCTTCCTGATGCCGGCGATGCGAAGACGGGTGTTGGGCACTTCCACGAAAAGCTGTTCAAGTTGAAGGATTTGCTGAACACCGATGCGGCTCGGCGGATGGCGGAAGAACGAGAGTCGTTCATGCGAACGTTCTTGGACCAGTTCTTGCGAGAGAGCGGCGTGTCGCGTTAAACTGACCGCATGGAACAACTGCGTGAACTACACTTCGACGATCTGAACGCGGCGGCTGAAGAGACGCGGTCGCTACTGAAGAGCGGATACAACCGCAGTGGCAACTGGTCCCTGGGGCAAATCTGCCGTCACCTGACACTCGTGCAAGATCCGAGCGTCGATGGTTATCCGAAGTGGATGTCGCTCTTCGCGTTTTTGCGTCCTGTGATGCGGCGGATGCTCTTGCCGAAAATTCTTAGCGGCGATTCACCTCGTGGAATTCGTACAGCGTCGATGTTTGTTCCGCCGGCCGATCTGGATGACGCGCGAGAAGTTGAGGCTTTTGCTGCAAGCGTGGCTCAGTTCTACGCCCACGTTGGTGACTATGCTCCGCATCCAGCGTTTGGGCGATTGCCGCGTGAGCGGATTGAGCAAATCCATACTGCACATGCCGCTCACCACTTGCGTTTTCTAACACTCCGCGACTGATGTTTTTTCGCGTCCTATGAGTACCTTCGAGCTTGAGCGGTGTTTCATGTTCGTGTGACGTATCGTCGGCCGAAAATGTTTTTTGCAGAAGATGAGATTTTTGGCGAACCATCGGGATGCGAAAGCGTCTAAGCCCTCACACGCTTACGATGTTCCGCACGAGGGTAAGAGCTATCCGCCGCCCGCAATTGTCGCTTTGGCCGCACGGATACTTACCGGATTTCTTCCTGAGCCGGGTTTTCGAGCTGGAAAGGGGACGAAGTGCTTTCAAATACTTGAACGAAATGGCTTTCAGATTTCTAGGAAGAAAGCGTGAAGGTTAAGTTGCCAAGTCGATCATCCAAGTACTCGGTTGGAAAGGAAATAGGTGGTGCCGTTTACTCATGAACTACTTCAACCGGATGAGGATTTCGTTGCGACGCATTGGGCCGGGCGTCCAAGGTGGGTCGTAGGACGCGGATTCAACTCCGTTAGATTCGGGTGAGTCGTCGGGAACGAGGCCTTTCGAATCCATCCAGGCGCGAAGTTTGGCTTCGTTCTCTTTGGCGAGCTTGGCGTTGAGTCGGCCAGAGAAACGGACGACCGCGAAACGGCCGCCAGCTCGCTTGTGAACGTCGACGTCGGGGCCCGTGGGCGATGGCACGCCTTCGACGGCGACCTCCTTCGGCATCACGAATCCCATTTGGACTTCCGAATCGGTTTTGTCGTTCTCCATGAGCGGTTTGCTTTCCATGAAGACCGGCGTTGTCATGGAGATCTTCTGTTCAGATTCGTTCGCGCCCGATATGTAGCGGAACAGTTTCATGAAACTGCCGTCGCGACCCTGGGCGTCGATCTTGGTGGACGTGGCGACCAGCATCAGGTCGGGGTATTCCCGGACTTCAAAGTTGTCGTCGGATTCGATGACCTTGTATTCGGCTGATTCATAGGCGGCTCGCGTGGTTCTGTTCCACGCGAACACTCCCATTAAAACCAATACCGCGATACTCGTGAAATACACCATTCGTTTTCGCATCATCTAATCACCTGACGAAAATTATGTAGTGACGATTCAGAAATCGAATCGTTCACTATGGAAGGATAGATGTCTGGCAAGGAGGGATGAAGTTTTAGGGGTGAGGGGTGTCCAAGTCGGTTTATCGAGTGCGTCGTACCAGTCTCGCCAGGTCATGGAAGGAAGTTTGAAGAGTGAAGGGTGAAGTTTGAAAATCTAGCTTTCGAATTTGCGAAACTTGCTGCGAAAGTGGTCGCGGATTAATAGGTAGTGGATCTTGTTAAAGATCCGGTGGGGGAACGGGATCTTTAACAAGATCCACTACGAAGAGGGGAACGGGATCTTTAACAAGATCCACTACGAAGAGGGGAACGGGATCTTTAACAAGATCCACTACGAAGAGGTTGGGCTAAAGTTTCCAAGACGCAGGCGAACGAGCAAATCGTTCAGAGCCGGCCTTGCCGTAGGCAGGTCGCGTAGATTGGATACTTCATACGCGGCTTCCAATTCAGCGGTCAGTCGTTCGTACTGCGTCGTGTGAAAGTCCAGATCAGCCGCACTGAGCGTTCCCTTCTCGGGGCCGGATTGCTTTTGGGCAATCAGGTCTCCGAGGAATGGCAGCTTGGCGGTTTCGTTACGCTTGACAAGGTTGGCTTCGACTTCGCCGGTGCGCATCAGATGGATGCCCGTCAGCAGGACGCGGTAAACGTACAGCAGCGGTTTGACCCTTGGCGGTGATTCTTTGCCGAACAGCTTCCACTGGGTTGCGGCGAAGCCGAGGTAGTGATGGGCGTGATGCTTGGTGATGCAGTCGGCGGCGATCGACTTCAATTCCGCGAACTCGTCGGCCTCAAAGACGACCAGAGGCGAAAAGATCTGTTCGAGCACGTAGCCGTTTCGGCGGAGCATTAGAGCGAAGAATTTTGATGCGTCGTGTGTGACCAAGTCGATTTCTAACCCATCGTAGATGCCTTCCTTTTCGACGGTTTGGTCGCCATCATCCAGTCCCAACACCGTTTCAATAGGCAGCAGATGAACGCCGCGAAGATCGAAGTCGGAATCGGGCGATGGGAAGCCGTACAGATGCGCACCGCTGATCGTGGCGAACAACAGCGGGTGAGGATGCACACTGACGTGCTGCATCATTTTGTCGTAGTCGATCATAAGTGTAGTGGATCTTGTTAAAGATCCTGGGCGTGGGGAAAATTGGTATAACGGTGGGATCTTTAACAAGATCCACTACGGGTAATACGGGTATTACGGGGGATTGAGGATGTCGAAGCGTGATCATTTGAAGCGACTGCCTCTGGAACGTTACCGTGGACAGGCGATGGTCCATTGGTCGCTAACCATTCGCGGACGAAGAACAGGTTGGTTGACGGTTCCTTTTTATTATCGCTTTCGTGAATTGTTGGCACACGCTTGCTTCAGGTATGGGTTCGCTTGTCCGATGTTCTGTTTGATGCCGGATCACTTTCACATGCTTTGGGCGGGATTATTCGATGGCTCGGAACAGTTGTTGGCGATGAAGCATTTTCGTAAGTCGGTGAATCAGTCATTGAAACGGATCAAGTTTGATTTGCAGGATCAAGCGTACGATCACGTCCTGGCGGAATCTGAACGGATCGATAATTCGTTTCGCGAGGTTTGTGACTACATCGCTCGCAATCCTGAGCGAGCGGGGTTGGTTCCAGTCGATGAATACGCAAGCTACCCGTTTACCGGAGTAGTGGTTCCTGGGTATCCGCGGCTTCGACCGTTTGACGCGAGCTTTTGGGACGAGTTTGATCGAACGGTGTCCTATCTTATAAAGGAAGGTTTGCTGCGGTTTGAGATGGGTAGTGGATCTTGTTAAAGATCCTGAGGGTTGGAGAAATTGGTATAACGGTGGGATCTTTAACAAGATCCACTACGGGTATTACGGTATAACGGTGGGATCTTTAACAAGATCCACTACGGGTATTATAACGGTGGGATCTTTAACAAAATCCACTACGGGTATTACGGGAGATTGGTGTCGATAGCTCGCTGGCGTGCTCGGATCAGAAACGCATTGGCGCGTTCGTAGTCGGGGCGGTCGGGGAGCGTGGTGGTTTTGAACGCGGATTCAAATTCGGACTGCAGGCGTTTTCGCCATCGGTCTGCTTCGTCGAACGACATCTCGCCGCGTTTGATCGTGAGTAGGCTCTCGCGATGCTCGCCGACATCGACGATCATCACGCCTTCGCGAAGAACATATGTGCCTGACAGCAACAGTCGGATCAAATGCATGACGTGCTTCCACTTCACGCGGCCTTGATTGCGAATGTCGGTTTGCATCTTCTTGAATTGTGACGCGACGTAGCCTGAGAACGTTTGGAAAACGAGCTTCGACAGGAACGCTTCTCGCATCGCCAGCAGTTCTTCGCCGAGCGGCGTAACGTTTTCGACGATGGGTGAATAGAGACATTCCAAGACGTTCGGGTTCGCCTTGAGCGCCAACACGATGAACTTCTGCAGCTCCCAGTACACCTCCTGCGTTTCATCGTTCTCGAGTTGCTCGGGAACGCCGTACAACGACCAATGCAAATCAGCCGGCGGCAGATAGACGCCGCGGCGGTCTGTGTCGGAGGCTTCATCGTCGAGACCGTATGCCCGCGAGCCGATCACGCAGCGATAGATGACTCGTTCGAACAGCCCATCGCTGGCCAGCGGTGCACTACGATCGCGAATTTGGCTGGCTTTGAATTCTGACAGACGAACGAGTTGGTCGTGATGAATCGGAGCCTCGAACCCATCGCTGAACTTCACGCGATAGGCGTGCGTGCGATCAACAGGCGAGCGAACAATGACTCCAACCGCACCTGCCGGATGTGCAATACGATCATTCACAGCCATCACGTCTTTTTGGGCCACGACCTGAGTGCCAACGGAGTAGATTAGGTTTTCGTTCAAGATTCTGATCCGTTAGCCACGGTTGCTTGGGCCAATTTGAGTTGTTTGACATAGTCAAAAATGCGGTGATCCGGCTCCATGCCCGACCAGTGCAAGCAGCGATTTGACACTAAATTGTAAGTTGTGGTTCAGCGGTTTCTCACAATGATCGTGTTGCAGCAGGCATTCTACCAAATCGACGAATTGCTAGGCCGGTCATATAGACGTGGTAGTCGAACTTAGCAGTCCAGGTGCCGCCGTAGTAGAGGTTCAGCCAGGCGGTTTCGATCTTAAGAGTATCCGCGTCGCGCATCCGCACATCGTTCTTCTCGAAGACAAGTTTTTCATCGACCCAGCCTTGCAGAATCCCGTCGTTCTTCCCGAGCGTATTCTGTCGCGTTTGCTGCTCGATGCAATAGGGTTTTTGGTTTATAGATGGTATCGTGTTCGGAGCCTTGTGGTCGGCAGGGATCATCTGGAAATAGACGAATACCATGTCCATTTCTAATAATCAATTGCCGGGCGTCGCAGCCCAATCCGCAAGGTGACAATGTTTACGTCGCGGTTGGGGTCAGCGTATCGAACGTCTCGATGATTGTTGGCGATGACGGCGGCGAACCGTCCCACTCATTCACAGCTCCTTTTTCAAAAATCAGTCACCAAATGCAAACTTTTCAAACAACCATTGGCAGACGGTCTGGGTGGCCGTGGCTCTCGACGCTGCTCTTATCAGCGTTGGCGATCAGTTCGGCAAAAGCGGATCCGAATGAAATCGATGCGGAAAGCTGGCGGAACCAAAAGTTGAAGGAAATTGCCACGAAAATTCAAGATGCTCAATCAAGCGAGGATCGGCTCGAATACGTTGCGAGACGGTCTTGGCTTCAGCAATGGGAACCTGGACAGATGCTATCGGCGCCGACACAAGCACCCGCCGAACCAGCCTTGGTCGAGGAACCGTCGCTGGGCGAGTTAGAAGGGCCACCAGGAATCGAACCGCAGGTTTGGCAGCGGATGATCTCGTCCCAGACAGAATTGTTGGCGATTGATACAGACGATTCTCGGAAGGAAAACCTCCGCAGGATCATCGCGTCAGCAAGCCAACTGGAAGAGTGGCTGTCCAACAAGCTTCCTGTTGAATCCCAGCAATTGCCCGCACCAACAGCATGGGTGCTTGCCTTCACTCGATACCGACTCGGCCGAGCGTTGGCTTATCGAGAACTACCGAGCGTGAGAGAGCGATGGCCGATTTCAGAACCAGTTCAGTATCAGAAACGACTCTTGGAGGCTTACCAGAGGTTGCTGGATCAGACAAAAGGCGTTCGTCCGGAGTTCATTCTTTTGGAGGATCGGATTTTGCGGCGATCAAGTAAAAGAGGTCGGGCCTTGGAATTGCTTGAATCGCATCAGGGGGTAATTCAAGCAAAATGGTACCTGAAGAAGAGGCGAGATTTGCTAGAGGAACTTGGATGGCAACCGCCCTATCAAGAAGCGGCCCGAATCTACTTCGAAGCAGGCTACCGCGATGACCCGTGACCAATCGTTCGTCTTCACCGCTTACCGCCAACCAGGCGACTTCGACGATAGCCTGAATGACATTCACCAGTGGTACGACGCGACATAACCCAGAGCCCAAACATGCAACTTCCCGCTGGGTTATTCGCTAACCGACGTTCTTCCCATAACCCGAATGCCGAGACATCCCGCCAGATCTGCGAACCGTCTGGCCCACGCAACTTCTCTGGACGTTCAAACACGTCTCGGACCCGGAAGTAAATTAAAGGTCGGCATGCTCAGCATGCCGGCCTTTTTGCTTTTTTACCCAGTAAATCGCGGTGTTTCGTCGTGGTGTCTCGGATCAATCCGTTCTTCGTTTCTTGGCAAGCCGAGATAACCCGACGACCTCCAGGTTATGGGATCGGGGTGATTTGGCCCGATTTCTTGACTTCTTCGTTTCTCTGTCGCTCCGGGTTAACGAATGTCCGACTCCCTGGGGTCGAATCGGATTCGAAAAGGATTAACGTGGCAAATCGCTGGGGTTTTGAGCCATTTTCAATTGAGGGGGTGGCCAGCCAGCCATTTGCGGAAATTTCTCCGCAGAGAAACAGAGAAAAGCCGGGTAATGACAAATGACGCCCATGCAACCCTACACGACCGATACCTCCGTCGAAGCCGAGGCGATTCAACTGGAGCTGTTGCGGCGAATGTCGCCGGCGGATCGAAACTTAAGAAGCAGAGAAACATCATAACTTTCTCCGAATCGCTCAATTCGTTCAGGAACGTTTGGTTATCCGCCGTCCGAATCGTCCCTTGTATAGCGAATGTCGTTATCGGCGCACCATTGCAGGATCGCAGTTCGTTCATGCTCAGCCTCGTATTGGTGCCAAGACTCGAGCAGGTCATTCCGATCGAGCAAATCCTTGAAGCGGCGAAAACCACCGCGTCCACGAAAAGCGTCGCGAACATCATCGAGCAACGATGGTGCAGTTTCGGATGCGAATTGAATGGCGAGCTGCGAGCCAAGACCAAAATCGCGTGTGTCGGGTATGGCAACATAGCGAGCCGTGTCGTCGAAATCGTCGGGTTCGTCGTCGGAATCACCCAGCATCGAGAAGTAGAGCGAGTTTCCCGTATGACGATCAAGATACGCATCGTTGGAGCGATCGTCGAAGTTTGCGTATTCGAACGCCATTTCGATCGTATCGAAGGCGAATACAACGTTGGGTCTTGTCATCGAGAGCAACCTAATTGGCAGAAACGAGGTAAGCGGATTTCGGTTGGGAAACGGCACGCATCACCGGGCGGCGGGGGCACGGCAACCATTTGTGAAAACGGACCTCCGCCGCTTCGTGTGCATGCGATGGTTCGTCATTTGTTGGCGTGGCGATTGCGCTGTTGGTCGAGTGTGTTTTCGTGGGCTAAAAGCTGCGATAGGTCATCGGGCCTTATCTCCCGACGATCGAGCGTGAAGCTAGTATGAGGTTTGTCTGGATTGAGGATTTTCGTGTCCTGGCCGACCGCCAGGGCCAACAAAACACCCAGGCAAAACACCCAGGGACAGCAAAACACCCAGGGACAGAGCATGATTTTGGTGGATTCACAAAACACCCAGGGACAGAGCATGATTTTGGTGGATTCATAACACCCAGGTAACACCCAGGGACAGAGCATGATTTTGGTGGATTTGCCTTTTCCCTAACCGAGGTATACGATTCCTGGTGATTCTGCTGATGCTTTTCTCTCGGGAGGTGTGTGATGGTTCGGTTGGCACGTAGCGAGGTGTTTGATCCGCAAGAGGTCGTTATCGCCCATCTGTACAATCGGACCTGCCGACGCTGTTTCCTGATGGGAAATGACCAAGTGTCCGGCAAAAACTTCGACCACCGGAAAATCTGGATCGAAAAGTATCTGCAACAGTTTGCGGTCGTTGTCATTCCGACCGCTGGCGGCAAAACGCCTACGATCGCGACGATCTGTGACGACGCGGTCAATCTCTGGCAAGGCCGCGTCTTGATCCTGGCTCACGTCAAGGAACTTTTGCAACAAGCTGCTGAGAAGTTGACCGCGGTTTGCCCGAGCGTCCACTTTGGTGTCTTTTCGGCCGGCCTCGGCAAACGCCAAACCAATGGCGATGTCGTCATTGCCGGCATCCAGTCCGTGCATCATCGAGCCGAAGAACTGGGGCACTTTGATTTGGTCCTGGTCGACGAATGTCATCTGGTGCCCAAAGAAGGCACCGGCATGTATCGACGGTTTCTGGCCGATACCAAGCGAATCAATCCGAACTTGCGTGTTGTCGGGTTCACCGCGACGCCGTATCGACTGGACAGCGGTTCGATCTGTGACGCAAGCGGTCCGTTGCACGAGATCGCTTATGAAGTCGGCGTGATGGACCTTATTCGCGATGGTTACCTCTGCCGTCCAACCGCTAAGGCAGCCAAACAGAAAGCTGACACCTCTTCATTGAAGGTTCGCGGTGGTGAATTTGTTGCTGGCGAGACCGAAGCGTTAATGAACACTGAACCGATGGTGGAATCCGCGTGTGACGAGATCATCGCGGCAACCATCGATCGAAACTCATGTTTGATCTTTGCTGCGGGCGTCGACCATGCTCATTCGATCGCTCTCGCTTTGAAGCAGCGAGGTAAAGAGTGCGAAGTTGTGACTGGCGAAACCAGACAAGACAAACGAGATCAAACGCTTGACGACTTTCGCAACCAGCGATGCAAGTACCTCGTCAACGTCGGTGTTCTGACCACAGGCTTTGATGCCCCCACAATCGACTGTGTTGCGCTTCTGCGTCCCACGATGTCGCCTGGACTTTACTACCAAATGATAGGCCGCGGCTTTCGATTGTATCCCGGCAAAGAAGATTGCTTGATTTTGGACTTTGCCGGCAACGTGATGCGTCATGGTCCGGTGGACTGTATCGCACCACCGACGCCGCAGCGAGATGATCGGCCCAAAGCCAAAGAGTGTCCGCAATGTGGCGCCATCGTCGCGGTCGCCAAACGGGAATGTCCATCCTGCAACCATGAATTCCCGGTTATTGCGGAACCCCGTGTGATCAGTCACGCCAATCGGCCTGCCTCGGCAGCGGTGTTGTCGGAGGACATCACCGAGCAAACGCACGAGGTCCAAGACGTACTCTACAGCGTTCACACCAAACGCGACGCCGAAGAGGACGATCCGAAGTCGATGTGCGTTGAGTATGTCATCGGAATCAACTTTCATCACCGCGAGTACGTCTGTTTTGAGCACACTGGGTTCGCTCGCACCAAAGCGGTTTGGTGGTGGCGAGAGCGATCCAATGAACCGGTGCCCGACAGCTCGGCCGAAGCGGTTTCGTTGGCAACCCGCGGCGCACTCGCATTTCCTGAAGAGATCACGATTCGAAGTATCGCTGGCGAAAAATTCGATCGGATCATCGACGCCAGGCTAACCGACAAACCGGATGCGTGTCTCGCCGGCATGGATGACTACGATGACGAGGTTCCGTTTTGACTTTCCAAGCAACTCTCTCCAAACTTCACGACGCCGCGCTCACGCTGGCCGATCTCGGCTACGCGGTATTTCCTTGCGCGTCAGGCACCAAGCAACCGATCACGCCGCATGGATGCAACGACGCGACGAACGACCTGGATACCATCGAGGATTGGTGGCGAAAATCGCCTTCGGCCAACATCGGCGTTTCGACCAATGGCATCTTCGTGCTTGACGTTGACGTCGGTAGCCATTGGTTGCTCGAAGATCCCGAGCGGTCGATGGACCTCGCCGTTGCACCGTTGTCGTTAACCGCACGAGGCGGCCGGCAATACTTCTTTCGCCGTCCCGAAGGCGTCGCGTGGAAGAACTGGAACAGCGAGCTTGCCAAGTTCGTCGACATTAAAGTCGATGGCGGTTACGTCGTTGTTCCGCCGTCGGTCCTCAAAGGCGGTGGGCGGTACCGCTGGGCACCGACAATGGAACTCGACGTCGGTCCGGAAGATCTGCCGTTGCCGCCGCAGTGGTTGGTCGATGATCTCAATCGTCTATCCGACGGCAACTCATCCGATCGTGTCACCACGACCGAGGTCGGCGGCAACCGAATCCCCGCCGGCCAACGCAACGGCACACTAGCCCGACTGGGCGGCACGATGCGGCGAGCCGGAATGTCGGTCGACGAAATCGCTGCCGCCATTCAGGAAACGAATCGAGTTCGCTGCGTTCCGCCAATGGATCGCGATGAGGTCGATCGGATCGCGGCCAGCGTTGCTCGGTACGAGCCTGATCAAATCAATGTCGCTACGATCGAGAATCACTTCGAGCAAGATCGCCGGGCTGCCGAAGAGAAACTGTTCAACATCGTCTCCAGTCGCGATCTCGACGCGTCGCAGTACGATATGGAATACCTCATCAACGGAATCCTCGTCCGAGGACAACCGTCGATGATCGCCGGCCCAAAGAAAACGCTCAAAACCAATATCAGCGTCGACCTAGCGTTATCGCTCGCCGAAGCGACACCGTTTCTTGGTAAATTCGATGTCAATCTAGCCCGACGCGTCGGCGTGATGTCAGGCGAGTCCGGTGCGGCAACGATTCAGGAAACCGCACGCCGAGTCGCGCGTGCCAAGCAGCTCCGTTTGGCAGATTGCGACGGAGCTGTATGGTGTTTTGACGTTCCGCAACTGACCAACCAAGAACACATCGACGCAATGAAACGCGTGATTGAGGACCACGCACTTGACGTGTTGATCCTCGATCCGACCTATTTGATGATGCTCGGACTGGGCAACGACGCCGGCAACCTGTTCATCGTGGGCGGTCTGCTCAAATCTATCGGCGAATTGGCGCAAGAGACCGGCTGCACGCCGATCCTGTGTCACCACCTCAAGAAGAGCATTGCCGACCCATACGAACCAGCGGAACTGGAAAACATCGCGTGGGCTGGCTTTCAAGAGTTCGTCCGTCAATGGATCTTGCTTAACAGACGCGTCAAATACGATCCCGGACGTGGCGGCCATCACGAACTATGGATGAGTGTGGGTGGCTCGGCCGGCCACAGCGGTTTGTGGGGCGTTGATGTACAAGAGGGAACGCGTGACGACCCCGGCGGACGTCGTTGGGACGTGAGCGTGCTGGAGGCGAGTGATGCGTACGAACTCCGTGAGCAGGCCGGTGACTTGGTATCGGAAGAAAAACAAGAACGACGGAAACAGTCAAAATTTGATCGCAGGAAACAACAGATTGTTGAGTCACTCAGCACTTTCCCAATGGGGGAATCCCTTCGTGGAATTAGTGCAAACGTCTGTATGCGAGACCGTACAGCCAAGGAAGCATTGGAGATTCTGATCGATGAAGGAGTAGTAGAAACGTGCCAGTGTCAAAAGGGTCGAAGCAAGTTTACCGGATACAAACTGGTCTCCCAAAACGGAAATACAAACGATGCTTAACGTGCCGCCCCGGGTTTTAACGCGCGCCCCGGCGGCGCGTTTTAACGTGCCGCCCCCAGTGGGCGACGCGTCGCCGTCAGCGCGTTCTGACGTGCCGCCCCCGGGCGTATATATATACGCCCGGGGCGGCGCGTCGTTGGCACGGTGGCGGCGAGTAAATCGGGGCGCGCGTTGGAGCGAAGAAAATGAGTGGGTCCTCCGCGGCCAAACACTTCTTGTGGGGGCTACCGGAACAGCAGCCTTATTAGGCACAGTTAGTTTTGATTGTCCGAACGAGAATTATTGGTAGAATGCCGCTGATCTTACCTTCGCGTCGGACTTCAATTACGTCCGACGTAAGTGTTCGCAACGCAGATGATCAGATCCGTAAAGAGGGAAACAAAACGTGGCCAAGTTTTTAATTGTCGTCATCATTCTTTTTGCTTTTGGTCTCGCAATTCGACATTTCGCCAGGACTCGCGCCGGCCAAACGGAAAAGTCACCGGGGTTCAGGGAGTTTGTGAAGAACCCGGAGCTCTGGAATGATATGATCGCCGGGCATGAAGAGACCGACGCAACCGCAGAGCTGGCAAACTCATGGAGCGTCGAGGAAATTCGCAGCAATGTGGAGAGATATGTTTTCGCCCCTGAGTCACCACGAGAACTTTGGGAACTCGGCCGAGTCCTCAGATCTCTATCGCCTCGGACAAATGACGCGCTGATGTCAATTTTGGCTGACGAGTCGAAGCAAGGGCAGCTGGCAAAGCTGCAGCAGGGAGATCTTCTGGAGGAGGCTCCCGTCATGCGCATCTGTGAGTTATTCGACGGCAACATGCCTGTGCAGGCTATCCCGTTGCTTCGGCCATTTCTTTCTCACGAGTCCGACGAAATTCGTAAGAACTGTGTTTTGGCAATCGCCGAAACAGGCTTGCCGGAATCGTTGCCCGCCGTCGAACGAGCGATTGAAGACAAGGACGAATATGTCCGCTCTTATGCCTTGATGGGGATGAAAAGAGCGATCGAAGCGAATGAGCTTTCACCGACTGTCTCCACAGGTGCTCTGCCATTCCTTGAGTCTCTGGTTCGACGAGATCAAAACGTCGAAGATGCCGCTCGCATCCTGACGCAACTTGACTCAGCCCGTGCTGCGTCGTTCCTTCTTTCGGACGAAATTTTGAATGACAATCGAAGGTATCTCCACGAAATCCTGCGAGTGATCAATCAGTTCGATCTGGAAATTGGGCGAGATAGGGTCAAGTCGTTGATCCAGACCTACGCCGGCCGAGAGATGAAGTATCCCAACAACTACGCTCTGGGTGAGTCGCTCGCATTGCTCGGTGTACACAAAATGGCCGAGGATGCCGCTCTCCTCGAGGAATTTAGCAATCACCCCGACGACAAGGTGTCCGAGGGCGCGGCTCGCGGGTTGATCGCCAGCCATGGCCTGCAAAACTTTGAAGAACGGATCTGGGAAAAAGAGAAATCTGGCGGCTGGGAGTCTCTCAACAAAGACCAGCAAATGTACCTCGCAGTGTTTTGGCTGGATGCAGAGGTTAATAACGGAGGACATTCTCAGTACTTTTTCAACTCCGCGGGCAGCAACTGGGCGGTTGCGCAAGACGGGTTGAAGGCTATGGGATTTACCGAGCGGCTAGCAATTTTCAATGGCGTATTGAGCTTATTCGGGGAAGAGAAGCCATTCCGCAACCGAGACGAGCGACATGAACAACTTGCTTCCGTCTACGCAAACAACGAGGAGGCTTTCGACAAATTCGACTCGAAATACTATGCAGCCATTGAGAGTGTTGAAGTTCTGTTGCGACGATTTGTGATTCAGAACGCTGAGAGTTTTGTGCAGTAATGGCTGGTGTTGTCGAGTTGTTTCGGAACGACTTTTGTGATTCACTACGACACGCCAGAGATTATGTAAAAGCAAATGCGGCGATGGAGCCGTCGACCAACGATGTGCTGCTTCGCGCCCGCCAACACAACACGCCAATCGTCGTGTGGCGAGACGGCAAAGTCGTTGAGCTCGATCCATTCTCGCTCGAGTTCGGTGATGTCCGCGAAGAGCAACCGCCGGCAAACGAAAAGTAAGTCGCCGATCTGTAATCGGTGTTTCAAAAAATGACCTAACCAACCACCCATTTAGCCAACCACCAAACGACCCCTTTTCCGTTTCTTCACCTCTGGAAAAGGACACTGCTATGCAGGTCGAAATGTGGTCGCTTGATCGAATCAAGCCTTACGAGAATAATCCGCGTTTGAATGACGATGCCGTTGACGCGGTCGTTCAGAGCATCAATGAGTTCGGTTTCCGCCAGCCGATCGTCGTTGACACCGACGGCGTCATCATCGTTGGTCACACCCGGTTCAAAGCCGCCAAGAAAATCGGGTTGACCGATGTCCCGGTTCACGTCGCACGGGACATGGAACCCGACGCGGTCCGCGCCTACCGGATCGCCGACAATCGTACTGGCGAGAACGCCGAATGGGATTTTGATCTACTTCCACTCGAAATGGGAGCGTTGCAAGACGCAGGTTTCAATTGTGAACTGCTCGGTTTCGATGCCGACGAACTGTCGATGCTGCTTGATCCCGGTGTCGGCCAAGGATTGACCGATCCCGATGATGTCCCTGAGCCGCCCGACGACGCTATCACTCAACGTGACGACATTTGGATCCTCGGCGATCACCGTTTGATGTGTGGTGACTCGACCAGCGTCGAAGACCTGGACCGGCTTTTGAATGGCGCGACGATTCAATTGTGCAATACAGACCCGCCGTACAACGTGAAGGTTGAACCTCGTAGCAAGAACGCAATCGCGGCCGGCAACAGTTCCTTCGAAGCTGGCAAGGGCAAGACCAAAGACGGTCCCAAGAAGATGCGTGCCAAGGACCGACCACTGGCCAACGACTTTGTTTCGGACGAGGAGTTCGATCGGCTGTTGAAAGCCTGGTTCGGCAACATCGCTCGCGTTTTGGAACCCGGCCGATGCTTCTATATCTGGGGAGGCTTTTCGAACATCGCAAACTATCCACCCGTGTTGTCATCAAACGGCTTGTATTTTTCGCAAGCCATCATCTGGGACAAGATGCACCCGGTCATGACGAGAAAGGATTTCATGGGTGCCCACGAATGGGCATTCTACGGATGGCGTGAAGGGGCGGGCCACAAGTACTTCGGCCCAAACAACGCGACCGATCTTTGGCACATCAAAAAGATTCCGCCACAACAATTGGAACACCTGACCGGCAAACCGGCGGAACTCGCTGTGAAGGCAATGCAGTATTCGTCTCGCAGGGGCGACAATGTGCTTGACTTGTTCGGCGGCAGCGGATCAACATTGATCGGCGCGGAGCAAACCGGACGCAAGGCGTTCTTGATGGAACTCGATCCGCCGTACTGTGACGTGATCGTCGACCGCTACCAACGATTCACCGGCAAACCAGCGATATTGGAACGGACCGGCGAATCACCGATCCCCGTCGGCAAGCGTGAGGAGAATATGCGCTGAGGTCGCCTACTAGAATTCCTTGCAGGACCAAGTTCCGTCTTCAAAGACATAAACGTACTTGGCACCACAGTTCCTTGCGAATTCGATCAGTGCCGCGATGGTTGGCATCATCGCGGTCGGATTACCGTCAGCAAAGTACTCCGGTTCGCCGGTCTCTCGTTGTAGGCAACGAAGATCGCCGCCGCGGACGAGTGTCTGGGCCTCGGTTTGGTTTGCAAAGTGTTGCATCAGTATTGCTCCAGTGTGGTCAGGATATCCGTCGTAGTGAAGGTAAACCGCGTCGTAGAATCCGTCAGCGCGGCGGACAGCAATGGTCGCACGTGTGGACATGGATGTTGCTCCTTAGTTCGTTTTGTCGGCCTCGGTGGCAACGATTGCCACTTGGTCCGGTGGAATGGAAAGCATCAGTGACCGGTCTGTGTCCCAATCGACATCGACCTGCGTCCAGTCGCCGTGAGGATAGACACCGACGACCGTTCCGGGCGTTCCGGCGGGAATCGGGTCGAAATCATCGGTCATCGAAATTAAGCGTACGCGGTCACCCGCCTTGAGATTGTTTTGCATCGTTTCGGTTCCTAGTTACGAGCGTTGTTGGTTTCGTCGACCAAAGCGGCCACTTCCGAAAGTTGAGCGTTGACCAAGTTCAACGCTCGCACGTGCGTCCATCGCAAGGCCTTGTTGTCCGGCCGAATCATTCGGTCGAGTTGCAACTCGATGTGTTGCAGCAGGTCGCGTGAAATCTGATGAGCGTTTTCGTAAGCCGCAGCCGGTTCGATTGGCCGCGCATTCAAGGTTTGCACTTTCGTCATTTCGTTTCTCCGTTCGTGTTGTTTGAAAAGTCGTTCGTACAACCACACATGAGCCATGGATTTGCCAACACATCAAGCGAAGTCTTCGAAACATTCCAAAACTTCAACATGTTTGTCGTCGGAATACGATTGCCCGCGACGTTGCCGCGTGTGGCGTCGCTCGGGTGCGCCGCGTTGTTACGCCAGTCACGACGAAACGCCCGCACGTTTTGAACGTCGGGCGTTGTCGGCGATGTTCGGACTAGAAGCCGAGCGGCACCAAAACATGGGCGTTCCTGCCCGTGATCGCGAACTCTTCGCCGGCTATTGTCCTCGCAAAGATCACGTCTCCGTGGCGGACCAAGTATTCCACCAAACCGGCTTCAAAGTTGTAGCCGGCAATCGACCGCAGTTCGTAACCCATGTCGGGTTCGGGCGCTGCGGTTTCTCCTTCGGCCAAGTCGTTGACCTGGCGGACGTCGCAAATAAACTTCATGGCTTCGTCCTATGCTCTCGCCGTGAACCGGCCTCGTTCCGTTTTAACGAAGCGGCTTTCATCGCCGCGTTTCATGTCGCGGAGGATCGCCGAGTACAGCGTGGCGTGCGGAGTCTTACCGCCAGGGCTTTCCCACAGTCCGGCGTCGACCATCGCGGTAATCATCTCTTGCGAGTTCATCGGTTCGCCGCTGTCGGTCAGAACCTTCAACGCGGCTTTGACGCAAGAGAGCTTCTTTTCGCCACCGGCGTTATCGTTCGTTTTCTTCTCGACGCGTTTTCGTGCCCGCGTTTCGCTTGCGGGCGTTTCGGTTGCCGGCGTCACAGTGGCTCGCGCCAAACCGTGCAACCGACCGGCCGTTTTGATTCGCACCTTCTTTCCCGTCGAAAGATTCGTGGCGTCCCAGCCTCCATTATGGTTTTCTGCTTCAATACGCACCGTCACCTTTTTGTTGGTGACCGTTGCGAAGTATTCGCCGCCAATCTTTACGTCTGCCTTCTTCATCGTTCGTTCTCCGTTTGGGTTTCGTTCGTGGATGGCTGCCATCGTCAGGCCGCGGGAACCACCCGCGACAACGCCCGTTTGCGTTTCGGCTTTCGTTCTTGCGAGTCGTGCCGCGGTTCCGTCCGCGGCGTTTGCCTCGCTGCGTGCGGGTTACACAACCGCGCCCAAGAGGCTCTTGTTGAGCCGGTCGAGCATCTCGCAAAAGATGTAGTGCTCTTCCAAAAGCGGGCCGTTCGGTCCCAGGTCCGCGTCGGCCTTTTCGAGGGCGTCGACCAAGGGGCGAAGCTCGTCGGCAATCTTGTAGTACGACTGGCGAATCTCTTGGTAGGTCTCCGGGTCGAGCTTTCGAATCTCGGTGCGAAGGGCGGCGACTTTGGTCTTTTGGGCTTCGTTCATGGACATGGTTTTGTCTCTCGTATAAAAGGGTTTGAACTCGTTTTGCCGTTTGGCGTTAAAACACATGAGCCATGCATTTCGCAACACAGCAAGCGAAGCCTGGGAATAATTCGCAGTCTTTTTCGATGTTTCCAAACGCCGCCGACGTTCGCGTTTGTGGGCCGGAAAAAGATGTCGGCATGGTTTGCCGTTTGTTGGCAACCTCGCGTAACTCGGGCTAACATCGGCGGCGATTCAACGAGAAACGGCCGCGTTGGCGAGCGCGGCCGAAAGGTTGCGGGTGGGAATCTATTCGCCGGCTGGAGCAACGAAATCCTTCAATTCCTTGAGCCGTTCGCAAAGGTGCTGCAGCGATCCGACGTGTTCCCAATTGATGGGATGGTCGGCATCGGGGGCCGGCATGTCTTCGACGAGTTGGTGAAGGTCTTCGAGCAAGGTCAATGCCCGGACATGCGCGGTGGTGTAAGCGTCTTCGACTCGAGCGGTGTTCTTTGCCATAGTTGGGTCTCCGTTGTTGGAAAGAGGAAATGCGTTTGTGTTGACATACATGAGCCATGCGGTTTCAGAACAAGCAAGCGGAGTTCGGGAAAGTTTCTAATGGTTTCCCAAACTCACTTTCGCTGGCCGCGATTAGCAATCGCGGCATGTCTCCCAAGCCCGTTTGCTGCCGTAGCAGATCTGGCCCCCTTCCACGATGTAGATCGTGTTGTCCTCGGCAACGTCTTGGTCGTCGAAGTACTCGCTGGGGTCGTCTTCGCTGGCCTGGTTCATTTCGATGCCGCTGGTAACACCAGCGATGTGGTTCTCGAACGGCCAGTTCTCCTGCGTCATCAACCGTATCTCGGCGTCGCCGCCGTGTTCTTCTGCGTATTCGGTCAACAGGTTGATCAGGGTTTCAAGCGTCATGTTTGGTTCTCCGTTTGGGTGAAAGTAAATGCGTTTCGTATGTCCACACATGAGCCATGGATGTCGGATTATCTCAAGCTAGTTTCGAGAGGAATCTGCAGTCTTTTTCATTGTTTCTGGATCTCGCCGACGTGGCCCACGAACGCACCGTGTGTAGCAAGCGATAACAGTGGCCTTCTATTACTTACCTATGCCGTTTCGCCCCCACGTTGCCCAAAGTTCCCACTAGAAACGAAGAGACGCCGCGATCTAGTTCGCGGCGTCAATCGGGCGGGGAGCCGGCCGTTAAGCCGCCCGGTCATACTTACGGGCCATTTCCAAAAGTTTCCTTTTGGTTGCCTTCCAGTCGCAGGTTTGGTCGGCGGCCGAAAGTTCGCCGAACCGTTTGTTTCGCAGTTCGCCCTTGTACCAACCCTTGGTCCAGCCGAGCCGGTAGAAGAGCCGGTTCAGTTCCGTTTCGCCTTCGCCCGCGCCGGGGCGATCCCAGCAGCTCTTGGTTCCAGGTTTTTTCGCGTAGTCCCATCCGCTGCAGCGTTTTGTATTCAAGGCGAGCTCTACCAAGCCGATGCACATTTGAATGTAGCCGAGAGCCTTGGCCTTGTTGGTCGTACCGGCGAAGGCCCGGAATTCGATTCGGTTTCGGCCGCGAGCCAAGTGTGTCAGGTTCAAAAGGTGGTAGCGGTCCGATTCGCAGCGTCGTTTGGCTTCGTCTTTGTTGCCGTAGGCTTTGACCGTTTTGGCCCAGTTGGTTCGTTCGCGTCGTTTCGTTCCCGTCGATGCGTAGATGGCTCGTTCGTGGTTTCCGACCAAGCTGATCAGGCGGGAAAGGGCCGCGGCGTCGCCGTTGAATTCGATCGTGACGTGTACGCCGCAAGAGTAGTTTACCCGTGCGCCGTGTTCGTTGATTTTGTCGAGGGCGTCTTCTACTTGGCGGAGCCCTTGGTAGCCGCGAAGTTTCGGCGATACGAATTCGCATCCTTTGCGGTTGGGGGCGAGCGTTCGAATGCTGCTGTCGCGTTCGGCTTTCCATCCCGTCGGCAGCCAAGGGACCTGCGTTCCGTTGTGGTATCCGCCGATCGGCGTTGTGTCGTTCGAGGGCAAGGTCGTTTCGAATTCGATACCGAAGGCGATGTTGTTGGCGTGCATGTTTGTGTCTCCGAAGGGTGTGTAATTCGTTCGTGTTAATACACATGAAGCCATGGCTTTCGGGACACCTCAACTCAATTCTGGCAGTAATGTTTCAGTAATCTTTAGGTTCTTTTGTTCGCCCACACGCCCCCAGTTTTGGCCCAACATGGCCTTCCAAAACATGCGGCCGACCATGGAAAACATGCATTCATTCGCGACAGTCGCCGACCTGTGCGGCCTGTTGCCAAATTCCCCTAGAGGCTCGTTATGGAAGACAAACCGAAACCCATCAATGTCAAACGGCTACCGGTGGAACAGCTCGCCAAATTGTTAAGCAGTGCCTACAGACAACGCGTGCCGCTTGAGAAAATCACTGCCGACATTGAATCCGGCGCACCAACCAACGCCGACGGAACGGTCAACGTCGTTGACTACACCGCTTGGCTATTGCAGGAGAAACACCGTGGCGATTGATATTCTTAGAATGAAGCCGAGCGAGTGCTGTCGAACGCTCAATAGCACTTCGCTGGCAACGGTGATCAACGAACGGCAGCTCTATCGCTACCGAACCGAAGCAGGCCTTCGCATCGGTGACGGAACGCACGTGAACTTGTTGCAGTTCACTGCTTGGCTAATCGAGAAACGCCACACACCAAACCCGCCTGCCGATGCAGATCCCTACGGCAAGGTTAAAGACAAGGCTCGAGCACGAAACGCTGCGATCGCTCTGGCAGGTCGCGACATCGGTGGCTTGCCAGTCGTTGAGGATCCGCAGCGTAAAACGATGGCAGCCAATAGCTTTCGCTTTTTCTGCGAGGCGTATTTTTCGCTGACGTTTCACCTGCCTTGGTCGCCGGACCACTTGAAGGTGATCGAGCGCATTGAAGAAGCCGTCGTTCGCGGCGGACTATTTTCGCTAGCGATGGCACGCGGTAGTGGCAAGAGTTCGCTTGCGGAGGTTGCCTGCATCTGGGCAGTGCTCAATGGCTATCGTGATTTCGTCTGCCTGATCGGTAGCGACGAAGGTCACGCTTGCGACATGCTCGATTCAATCAAAACCGAACTGGACGCCAACGAACTGCTACTGGCCGACTACCCAGAGGTCTGTTTCCCAATCCAAGCGTTGGACGGCATCTCCAACCGGGCCAACGGACAACTCTATCAAGGCAAACGAACCCAAATCGGCTGGACCGCGAAAGAGGTCGTTCTACCGACGATCGCTGACAGCAAGGCGAGCGGCGCAATTATCAAGGTCGCCGGATTGACCGGACGCATCCGCGGCATGAAGTTTAAACGCCCTGATGGCAAGACAGTAAGACCTTCGTTGGTTGTCTTAGATGACCCTCAGACGGACGAGTCCGCGAGATCACTTTCGCAATGCGCGAACCGTGAAGCGATCCTCGCTGGCGCGGTGCTTGGACTCGCCGGACCTGGCAAAAAGATCTCCGGCATCATGCCATGCACAGTGATCCGCCCCGGCGACATGGCTGACAGCATTCTGGACCGCGACAAGCATCCCGAGTGGAACGGTGCGAGGACACGAATGGTCAACTCGTTCCCAACCAACGAAACGCTGTGGGAACGCTACGCCGAGATTCGTGCCGAAGGTTTGCGTGCTGGCGACGGTGGCGCTGCGGGTACGGAGTTTTATCGCCAGAACCGCCGGGCAATGGACGAAGGTGCTGAGGTTTCATGGAAACAACGCTTCAATCACGACGAGCTGTCGGCGATCCAACACGCAATGAATTTGAAGCTGCAAGACGAAGCGGCCTTTTTCGCCGAGTACCAGAATGAACCATTGCCGGTAGAAACCGTAGATGCCGACCAACTCACCGCCGAGCAAGTCGCCAATAAGATCAACGGAATGAGTCGGTGTTGCGTCCCGATTTCCGGCAACCATCTCACTGCTTTCATCGACGTCCAGGGCAAACTACTGTTCTACGTTGTCGCCGCCTGGGAGGACGATTTCACCGGCTACGTCGTCGATTACGGATCATTCCCCGATCAGAAGCGTCCCTACTTCACGCTCCGCGACGCCAGGCACACGCTCGCGACCGAAGGCACCGGCCTCGAAGGCTCGCTCTATGCCGGCATGGAAAAGCTGACCACCGACTTGCTCGGCCGAGAATGGCAACGCGACGACGGCGCGGCTATGAAGATCGAACGCTGCCTCATCGACGCCAACTGGGGCCACTCCACCAACGTCGTCTACCAGTTCTGCCGACAAAGTCCCCACGCATCGATCCTTCTTCCTTCACACGGTCGTTTTGTTGGCGCATCCTCTAGTCCTTTCAGCGAATACAAACGTCGGCCTGGCGATCGAGTTGGCCTCAACTGGCGAGTCCCCTCGGTCCACGGCAAGCGAGCGATCCGCCACGTCATTTACGACACGAATTGGTGGAAGTCGTTCACGCACGCCCGACTCGCCGTCGCGATGGGCGATCGCGGTTGCCTTTCCATCTTCGGCGACCGCGCCGAGCAACACCGCCTGTTCGCCGAGCAAGTCACCGCCGAATACTTCGTCAAGACAGAGGGGCGCGGACGAACTGTGGACGAATGGAAGGCGAGGCCAGAGCAACCCGACAATCACTGGCTCGATTGTCTTGTCGGATGTGCCGTTGGAGCTTCGATGCAGGGTGCGTTGCTGTTTGGGACGGATAATCATGTGGCTAGCCGTCGCGAACGAGTTAGTTTCAAAGAGCTTCAACGCCGAAAGAAGGGATAATCGCAAGGTTTGCAAAGTTACTTGGTGGCTAGAGCGTGCTCCGGCGTCGGCCACCGGAGAGTCTACGCCGCTTGGAAAGACTTGCGCCGGCCTGAGGAACTCGTCCAGTTTTGTCGGCTAATAGTGAGTTGTAACGTACGGGACCGCAAGCGATTGCCTGCTTTGAGTCTTGGTACTTATTCTTACTTGGAACCTTTTTTTCTTCGCCGACAAAGTGATGGTGTAATTGGTCGAATATGTGTTAAGCGAGTAGTCTTGTCAGCGATAGCAAATTTCCACACGCATCGGCCCGGAGAGGGCCTCCATTTCAGATTCAGTAAACTCACATAGGCTACATTCGACACACAGCAAGCAGAAGGTCTTGAGCCATTCTGGAAGAATATTTTCGAACCGACCACCACGATAATTCTGATAGGACGTCCTCCACAAACTAAGCTCTTCATAGAAGATCTCTAGACGCTTTTGTTCCGCTTTGTTCAGTCGCGAACGATCCGATTCGTATCGACAAAACGCTCGCTGTATGGCAGGTGCAGCCGGGTGAAGCGAGTTGAAGTGTGTACACAATATCGACGATCTGCTAAACCTGCTCTCGATGGACAGGACGCAAACACAATCACTCATTTCCCCCGAAATCGGAAAAGCTTTAAATTTTGAATATCCTAAATGAAACGTCTCGCGTTCAGCAAAAACTTCTCTTTTTCGACGGAGCGTGAACAGGTGATAGTCGCCGTCTATCAAGTGTCCATGGAATCCAGTTACTTCAAAAACTCTCGAGATTATGTTGCGAAACACTGCGCTGAGTGAAAGCCATTCTGCTGCAACATTATCACGATAACAGAATCCAAGGCTGTCCACTACAACTTCACGACCATGGCCTAGGACACGTTCTGAGTCACAGCGAACACCTTTGAGCCATTTCTCAATGTCTGGCCATTGCTTAGAATGGCGACGGTCAGTCATGAATGCGTTGGAGACAGTCTCGATTTCGTTTGGAAGCTCTCCAACAGTTTTGAGAAATAGTTCGCCATTGCCATGAAATACGCCGATAGGAAAACTAACCATTGGAAATACATTGCCGATCTCACATGGCCAATAGCGTTTGACTCGAGCGACGACACGACAACGTTCAGCTAAATTACCTTTTTCGAAGTCATTGCCAAACGTCTTTCGCACATAATCGTTGATTGTATCAAAGACAATTTTACGTACCGGATCAATTGAATTGCGGATCGCCCTTCGTGACAATGTTACCTTCAATTCCGTGGCGACAGGATTGAGGTTTACCGCGAAGTGAGGTCTTGGACTGCCACCAGCAAAACATTGCATTTCAAAATTGCACTCAGGCACCTTGATTCCCTGAACAAAGACATCTACGTTATCTTTGGACCGTATGCTAGGAGGGACACAGTCGTCACTAGTTGGATTGCTAGGGCTTGGGGGCGGCGACGGCCAGCGAACATGGACTGTGTTTGTTAGGTTTTTGACAGAAGCATTGGTGCCCCATTGGCCGACCCCTTCAATAACGTATGATTCTAACAGATCGTCGGATGGTTCAAGGAATCTGATCGTGCCACTGAATTCAATGCCATCAATCGTGCGGCAGAATGTTAGTTGCCGTTCGGTATACAAAACTCCTGAATGCCCTTGAGCAATCGCATCAATGTAGATTTCGGGAAGCGGATAATTGGAGTGTTTGTAGAGCTCATACGCGGGGTATTGAAGGCTGAGGTTCTTGCACTCTTCAGCGGTCGAATCGGCAGAGACAATCAAAGTATGCATGCCCCCTTCATCGATGAGGATGGGCGTGGGGCAGAACCCCGCTAACGACTTAAGGTAACTTGTCGCATTGAAGCCCCCGCAATTTGCAAGCCAACTATTAGTTAGCTTTTGTTCTGACAGTACTACCTCTACCGACGTGCCAATTGGGCCCGTGTTTTCGCCTAAGTTGCTGACACGAAATTGCTGTGTAGGCTCCGAGATTTCAACCAGAAGCCCTTCGGAAGATCCCCACCTGGGATCTTTTCTTGTTTGTATTGTAACTAAATCCGCTACCTCAAAGCAACTCAGCAACCCAACGCCAAATCGTGAGATGGGTTTAATTTCGCTTTTAAGCCTCTCGAAATCTTTGCTTATGTAGTAGCTTTTTCCGATGCATGCCAAATACTCAGTGACGATATATTGATCCATCCCCACACCGTCGTCCGTTATCGATATAGTTGGATTTCCGGCGTTATCGTGCGTAACGACAAACCGTATCGACTGTCTTCCTGGCGAAGCGTCATTGTCGGCCTTGTAAAGATCTGCCCTTAAGCGAGTGGCATCGATTGCATTTTGAAGCAACTCTCGTAAAAACACGTAAGGGTCGCTATCGTAGATTTCCCCACCAATCAATTTGATCATGGCTGTCCGATCGAATTTGAAACGGATATCTATTGGGACAAAACCTACCGGTTGCACCTGCCAGTCCAGTTCGATGTTTCCCAGTCCATAGTTCAAACATGCACGCAATGCCTGGATGTTTTCTTCAATTTGAGCGTGACAATAGCGTTTGAGATCAAGCAGTGCAGAGAAGAGTCTGTGATCAGATGTCTTGCCGTGTACGCATATCTGCCTGGGGATGTTGGCTTCTTCGCATGAGTCGATCGACACCGCATCAAGGATGTGATGTTTCTTCCATTCGGTAGCGGAGTACATGTTTTTCGGATTCACGAATTTCCACAAAGAATATGGGGTTCGATTGCTTCCGATGTCCAGGAGGTCAATGAGCCGCATGTAAATGGCAAGAGCCTTCAAGTTGACTTGTTTTCCAGCCACCGGCCTCTTCTCGCCCATGCATCGAATATCCGAGATTTCCATGCCGTGAGCGGCTGAAACTTCACCGACTGCGATACCGAGATGCCGAGTGTCTTCCTTGAAATACGCTTCAATCCGTTGCCTGCTCCGTTCGGCGTGAGTCAGACGCACATAGTTTCGCCACAATTCCTTTTCTACCATTGCCTCCTCCCTCACAAACCCAAATTGATTTGTCTCGATGCCTGCTTCGTTCGCAAATTGGGACCATAGGTGGTGTTCCTTTGGAAGAAGTGCAAATGCAGTGTGCTGCGGTGGTTTGCCGGTCACGATGGCAGATTTCTCATCGTTACTCACTGCCATACCCCAGTCATGGCCGTAAATAGAGCATGCCAATATGCATGCTTCCACACCGTTCAGCTGTTCGACCTTGCTGTCGAGCAACTCATCTACTATGCGAAATAGTGATTGGATGTGATTGGACTCGTCATGTGGCGTAAACTCGTCGAATAGCTGATTAGTTTGTGCTAGTAGTGGAGCGACATGTGATGCGAAATTGCGAACGATCGAATCAAGAGTGCTAGGTAGTGTTGAGTCCTTGCTTGTCGCTTCAAGCCTCGAGGTAAGCTTGCATGTAGGGAGGTCGTGCATCTATGCGTTCCTGAAAGCGTGCTGTCGGTCGAGTACAATTTGTATGCCGGTGTTTTCTCCCGCAAGCATAGCACAGCGGAGGTTATCCGCTTAGGGCGGGAAAAAGGTACGGGTGAGGAAAAGGTACGCGGACTTTTTTTTGCGGAGTTGCAGGTCGGTTTCAGCGTTCCGGTGGCCGACGCCGGAGCCGATTTCTCTTTTCTCCGGCATGCTCCGGCTTCATCGTTCGGAGCGTTGGACGGTCCCGTGACTCCGTCCCAACATACCTCGCTTTGATGCAGTATCCGCTGGGCTAGAAGTCCCCGCATCGTATTACAAGAGGGCCTACCGGCTCTTGGAACGAGATATTGGTGCCAAAAGCTAGCGTGCCGATGAGTTTTAGCACTCTTGGGAACGGGAGTTCGTGGATTGAGGCCGGACCGCCACCCTGCCGGCCGTATCAACTTCGCCATAGCTTCGGGAACTGCAACTAAATGAAGCTGCGCAAGCGAAATTGCATCTTTTTTCCCTGGCGTTCCGCCAGAATGCCTCGGGTGAGAGTAGTTCAAGGGGTAGAGAGCCTACTCACTTACACCAACGCAGTTGCGAGCCTTTGCCAAACAACCTCGAAGACGAGATTCACGAAAACGCCACCGGGCCTGCGAAGGCTTCGGGCGATGCGGGGTCGGTCGAACAGCACAAGTTGACCGAACAGATCGCGGCCGACAAACATCTCGCTAGTAAAGATGCCGTTCGTAAGCCGAATCGCGGTTTGCGGTTTAACAAGATCGTGCCGCCATCGGCTGGCTGATTTCTCTGTCACACAACACGACCAAAAGGGCTGCCGGGGACGGCAACAGGAACAAGCAAGGATGCTGAAACGTCTGTCAGGGATAATCGAGCAATTGCGTGGCGGGAATGTGTCTCCTTCTGCCACCTCTGGACGCTCGCCCCGGCAGCCCTTTTTTTCGCGGCTTCGTGCCAAGTACGACGCTGCGAATACGACGCTCGACAACATGAAACATTGGTCCCGTGCTGATGGTCTGTCGGCCGCCGCGGCGAATAGTCCTGACGTGAGGCGAACGCTTCGCAATCGTTCGCGATACGAGGTCGCGAATAACAGCTACGCTCGCGGGATAACATTGACGCTGGCGAATGATGTCGTTGGCACTGGACCGCGTTTGCAAATGCGGACGCCGGATGATGCCGCGAATCGTTTTGTTGAAGCAGAGTTTTTCGCTTGGGCCGAAGCGGTTGGTTTGGCCGAAAAGCTGCGAACGATGCGGCTGGCTCGTGTTTCCGATGGCGAATCGTTTGGATTGCTGACCAGCAACGAACGTGTCGACACGACGGTAAAACTCGACATGCGACTAATTGAGGCAGACCAAGTCGCCTCGCCGACGCTGGTCGCGGACCGCTCACGATACATCGACGGCATTCAGTTTGATGCCGACGGAAACGCGATCAGCTACGACGTGCTTCGCGAGCATCCTGGCGATGTAACGTTCACGAGCGACGAAAGATATGACACGGTGCCTGCCGCCGCGGTGCTGCACTATTTCCGTTGTGATCGGCCGGGACAGATTCGTGGTATTCCCGACATCACGCCGGCACTGCCATTATTCGCACAACTTCGCCGGTTCACGCTCGCGGTACTTGCGGCTGCCGAAACGGCCGCCGATTTCGCCGGGATTCTCTACACCGACGCGCCGGCCAATGGTGAAGCCGACGCTGCCGAACCATTCGAGCCAATCGAACTCGAGAAGCGAATGCTGCTCACGATGCCCGGCGGATGGAAGATGGCTCAAATGAGGTCGGAGCAACCTTCGACCACATACGCAGAGTTCAAGAAAGAGATCCTCAACGAGATCGCTCGTTGTTTGAATATGCCATTCAATGTCGCTGCTGGGAATTCTAGCGGTTACAACTACGCCAGTGGGCGGCTCGATCACCAAACCTACTTCAAATCGATCCGTGTTGAGCAAACCCAACTCGCTCGCGTCGTTCTGGATCGCTTGTTGAATGCTTGGCTTCGCGAAGCCATCCTCATCGAGGGCTATCTGCCCAATTCGCTTCGCACGCTCGACTCGACGTTCGAGCATCAATGGTTTTGGGATGGTCACGAGCATGTGGATCCCGCCAAAGAAGCCAACGCCCAAAAGATCCGTCTCTCAAATCATACGACTACTCTGGCCATCGAATTTGCGCGGCAGGGGCGTGATTGGGAGACGGAACTCAAACAGCGTGCCAAAGAAGTATCGCTGATGCGTGAGCTTGGTCTATCGGCCAGCGATGAAACACAACCCCAACCCTCAACCAAGGTCACGGAAGACAATGCCGAAGACAACGCCAGTCCGTAGCTATCAGTCTGTAGTCTGTAGCGAAGAGGATTCCCTCCAGACTCAAGACTCCGGACTCAAGACTAACAATGTCCCCAGTTCACTGCGAATCGTTTGTGATGATGCGGCGACGATTACTCTCGCCGCGGCCGAAACGCCGGAAGAAGGCAAGCCTTCGCTGCGCAAGTTTTCAATGACGGCTTACACCGGCGGTGCGATGCGACTGGGAGGTTGGCCCTACCCAGTCGTCGTCGACTTGGCCGGTATGCGGGTGACTCGCAAGTCGCGACCAATCCTGAAAGACCACGATCGTGGAAGCATCGTCGGACACACCGACGACATCGCGATCACCGACAAGTCGCTCGAAGTCGCTGGCACGATCTCGGGCGTCGGAGCGACCGCGCAGGAAGTGATCGCTACCAGCGAAAACGGATTCCCATGGCAAGCGTCGCTCGGGGCGAGTGCCGACAAGGTTGTCTTCATCCCTGAAGGCAAGACTGCGAAAGCGAACGGACGAGAATTCAGCGGCCCAGTCTACGTCGCTCGCAAGTCGACGCTTGGCGAGGTGAGCTTCGTCGCACTGGGTGCCGACGATGACACAGAAGCTCGCGTCGCCGCAGGTCAACATACCGATGATCCTGATGAAACCACGGAAAACATGGACGATCTCGAACCCGTTAATGCTAGTTTGAATATGAGCACGAAGCCAAAAACGAACCAAGACTCGTCCGCGGTCGATCAAATGCGGGCCGAAGCGGCAACGGAGTCACGCCGGATCGCCGGCATTCGCAAGATATGTGCCGGCAAGTACTCCGACATCGAGGCCGATGCGATCGAACATGGATGGAGCGTCACCAAAACGGAGCTTGCTGTGCTGAGAAGTGAACGACCGAAGGTGCCCGAGCAATCTGCATCGAAGCCGAGTTTTACCCGTGAAATCCTCGAAGCCGCGGCGTGTCTTTCGGTCGGTATCGACGAGAAGACGCTACTGGCCAGTTATGGTGAACGCACTTTGAACCAGGCTGATCCGATGCGTCACATCGGCTTAAAGGAACTGGTCGCCGAGTGCGCTCGTATGGAAGGGATCGACGTTCCTCGCGTCTTCGGTGACGGGACTGCCACGATCCGCGCTGGCTTCTCGACGATGAGTCTGCCGAGCATCCTTGAAAACGTGATGAACAAGACGCTGTTGGCGGCTTACACCAACACACCAATCGCTGCGTTTGATCTGTGTAGCGTGGGAACGGTGTCGGACTTCAAGGAAGTCTCGCGTTACCGTTTGCTCGGAACGGGCGGTTTCGAACAGGTCGCTCCAGACGGTGAACTGAAGCACGGAAAGTTGTCGGAGCAGAAGTACAGCAACAAGGCCGACACCTACGGTCAAATCTTGATGCTCACTCGGCATGATATCATCAATGATGATTTGTCGGCCTTCATGGATATCCCGCGTCAAATGGGTCGCTCGGGTGCCGAGTCGATCGACGATCTGTTCTTCACGCTGCTCTTGAAGAATTCTGGGTTCTTCGCGGCCGGCAACGGCAACTTGCTCACTGGAACTGACACCAAGTTCGGTGCCGACAGCCTGACCGTTGCCAAGACGACGTTCCGCAAGCAGAAGGCGGGTCCAGGGTCGAAAGCCAAAGATCAAAAGCCGATCAACATTCGGCCCGAGTACTTGGTGGTTCCTGTCGAGCTGGAAACCGAAGCGGAACTGTTAATGGGATCGGCCCAGTTGATGATGGACGCCCAGGGTTCACCGACCAAGATTCCAGTCGACAACCCGCACCGCAACAAGTACCGCGTCATCAGCACGCCACACTTGTCGGATTCGTACTACACCGGCGCGAGTGGCAAGGCTTGGTATCTGTTCGCTACCGGAGCAACCTGCTGCGAACTTGCCCAATAAGCTGCATCAACGCAACTGGACCGGCAAGCTCAACCAAGGCAGCTGCGTCCACGCGTCGCTCGTCAATCACTTGCGGTGGCTCAACGAGTACGAACTCGGCGAGCGTTGGCGAGCGACCTACAGCGATGGCGAATGGGACTCGCGATTGCGAAGCCGACTCGATGCCGCCGACATCGACTACAGCTACACGATCAAGGCCGACCCGCGGTTCCTTGATTGGGCGACGGCCACTCGGCGCGGTGCAATCCTGTGGTGGAAACCGGCCCACTGCTGCACCTTCGTCGGCTGGGTCAATCGCGACGGTCGGCAATACGCAGCGATTCTCGACAACAACTATCCCGGCCGCTTTGAACTCACACCGCGCGAACAATTCGTTCGCCTCTGGGCTGGCTACGGCGGATTCGCACTCACGGTCCTCGACGACCCGACCAGCTCCTTGCCCTATCGAAGTTATGAGGTGTTTTGATGTTTGTGAACGATGGAATCCGGATTCGATTGAGCATGGGCCTCGTCGCCTTGGCGATCATCCACGCACTATTGCTAGGTGGAGTGTTCACGGCACTGCGACCATGTTCGACCGTCCAGCCAGAGGATAACGCATGGAATGTACCCAATGCGGTTTCGCCCGCTCCACGCGTTGGCAGAATCGAAAAGTTCGATGAGCCACACTCAGTGAACCTGAGTGCGCAAGGTGAAATCAAACAGCAGTCTGTTTCGATTTGCCCAACATGCGAACCGACGACGATCTATACGCCGACGATCGCACCTCGGCCTGCGTTACCGACCGCGGCCCCCCAGCCTCAGCCAACGACGAAGAAGTATCAAATCGCTTTGTTCATCGGCAGTGATGCGAAGAGCAAGCAACTACTCGACTGGTTCAATCACGACCCGAAGCTTTACAAGCTACGAAACGCGTGCGACTTCCAAGTCTACACGTCGGGAAACGCACTCTACCGAACCCGTTTCGCGAGCATCGTCCCCGTTGAACAGTTCCCCGTCGTGCTGTTTCAAGACAACACTGGCGGACACGTTCATGCCGCGGGCCGAACCATGTTGCCGGCAACGGCAGCCGAACTCTACGCCGACCTTCGCCAGGGTTACCAACTGTATCAACAGACTCGGCAGGCCCAAAAGACCGGTGCGTTGAAAACGCGAGGCTATTCGTGGGACGACGCGATCTCGCCCAAATTGCAACTCAACTCCGAGGATTGTCCCGACGGTTACTGTCCGGTTGAACCATCGGATAGTTGGCGTCCGTTCGATCGCGACCGAGATCGTGACGGCGTCCGTGACCTATTGTTCGACAGGGCGAACGAAACTCGCAATGCCTTGCTTTGGGCATCGGCAGGCGAACTGGCAACCATCGCGATGATCGTGCTGGCCGTCTTTCTACTCGGATTCATTCTCATCAAGCGAGGTATGTGAACAAATGACGTTACTAACCGGAATCGCGACCGTGGTGGTGCTGGTGTTGATCGCCGTCGCCTTGTTGCCAACGAAGAAACGCGACAAAGACAGCAATCAATCAGCCAGCGTTATCAATCCGTTTCATTCGCCGGCCAATCCAGTCAATCTGCGTGAGCAGCAATTGCAGGAAGAGTCAGAAGCGATCGCCAGCGAGTATCAACGGCGATCGAATGAGGCGTGGCTGGATGATTTGAGCGACAAGGCATCGACGCTATTGAAAGCTCCAGCGAAACCCGCGGCTCGCAAATCGTGACCGACATGCTGCATCACGGGCAGTCTTGGTTGGCCGACAAACTGACCAAGCACGCTTCTCGCAGCGTGGTCTATCGCCGCGATGAACTCGGTGTCGAACTCTCGGCCACGATTGCAAAGAGCGAGTACGAACAGGACGACGGCGACGGCGTTATCACCCGTGCCCAAGTACGTGACTTTCTGATCGACACCGACACCTTGTTGTTGTCGATTATTGGATCGCTTCCCCGGCGTGGTGACTGCATTGTCGAAGTCGACGGTGATACAACGTTCATTTTTGAGCTGATGTCGATCGGCAACGAGCCACCGTGGCGATACAGCGATCCCTTCCGCGTCAAACTCCGCATTCACACCAAACTGGTTGACACGATCACATGACAGCAACACCTGCAACCGTCATTCAAATTGCCGAATGCGTCGTCGCGGAGATCAACGCCGGCGAGTTTAGCAAGACGAACCTCTCCGCACAGCGACTGTACGTCCCCAACTTCGATCTCGAAGATATGAAGGAACTGCGAGTCACGGTTGTGCCGCGCGAGGTGGAATACCTGCCTCTCGATCGAGTAACGAACAAGTACCACGCCACGATAGACGTCGCAGTCCAAAAGAAGTTCAGCAAGGGCGATGCAAAAGAGATCGACCCGTTGGTGCTCTTTGTCGAAGAACTGGCTGACTACTTCCGGCTCAAGCGACTCAATTCGTTCGTTGCAGCTCGCTGTATCAAGGTTGAAAACTCAGTCCTGTACTCCTCCGAGCATTGGACGCAGTTCAATCAATTCACGAGCCTACTTTCGTTGACGTTTGAGCTGGCGAAATGATGCAATTTCGGGCTCGCGTGCGATTCACGCCGGGCCAACTGAAAAAGAAGGTCAGCCAAGCGACTTTCAAAAGCATGAATCATGCTGCCGGCACCATCCGGATGACCGCTAAACGATCCATCCGCAAACGCAAGAAACCATCCAACCCAGGATCGCCGCCCAGTTCGCCGACCGGAATGCTGCGTCGTGTGCTTCGCTACGAAGTCAACCGCGATCGCGGTGAAGCAGTCATTGGCCCAGTCAACGAGATTGCTGGCCGACTGTGGAACCTGCACGAGTTCGGTGGCGTTGTTACCAAGCGACGCAAACTGAAACGACATCGGTTCCGTGTTGGCGAGTTTGGGCCGATCCGTGCGAAACAACCCGGCAAATTTGCCCGTATAAGACTGCTCACCGTCGCCCAAGCCAACCGAGCCACACGCCTGATCGAACAAGAGAACGAACGCCGCGGTGCCAACAATCCGCGTCGCTACCCCGCACGCCCGTTCATCCGTCGATGGGGATGCAATGAAGCTGTGTCGTGAACGGTTGCGTCCCGTATTTGGACTCATCCCAGCAAGATGGCGTGAACTCGAAAGGGACGAAGAACAGTTAGTCACGCTGACCACACAGCAACAAGTTGTACTTGATGGGTTGAGTGACAATCGTCGACTTGCAGTTCGCGGCGGTGCAGGCACCGGAAAGACGATGCTCGGACTTTGGCGCGCCGTTGAATACGCGAGAGAAGGTATCGACACGCTGTTTCTTTGTTTTAATCGACAATTGGGCCAGTGGCTGAATGAGCGCATGGACGAGGAACTTAGTTCCACCACTCGGAAGCATCTACAAGTCAATACATTCCACGGTTTGTGTCGCGAGTTCTATCGCCGGGCAAGGATTCCATTCTCGCCGCCCCAAGATCCGCAGCAGAAGGCCGACTTCTGGGCCAATGTCGTTCCGAACAAGATGTTTGATGTTCTACTTGACGAGGTTCCAAGCCTCCGATTTGAAGCGATCGTGGTTGACGAAGCCCAAGACTTTCGAAGCGATTGGTGGCTCGTAATCGAATCGCTCAATCGCGAGACAAATGGTCGTTTAGCAATTTTCTACGACCCCAATCAGAATATTTTCACTGATGAGAACACCATTCCGCAGACGGACGCAGTCTTCAATCTGAAGATCAATTGTCGAAACACGCGTGAGATACACGACTATTCAGTGAAAATGATGAATGCAGACGTGCAATCAAGCCCACGAGTTCCTGCTGGACTAAAACCTATCGAAATTGAAGTCGCTGATAGCCCGCAACAGCGTGAGCAATGCGAATCGTTGATCAAGTCATGGAAAACAGATTATCGAATTAGCCCAAACCGGCTTGCGATCCTGTCGCATCGCAAGCTGGAGCGATCCTGCTTCAATGGAGTTTCTCGCGTCGCAGGGATGCCAATCACGAGCGACTTGAACGAGTGGAAGAAGGGAAACGGAGTTTTGTTCTCCACCTTCGCCGCATTCAAAGGTCTAGAAGCCGATGCAATCGTCTTACTTACGTCTCGCCCCTCGCCACCTTCTGCAAGTGATTTCTACGTGGCTACGTCGAGGGCGAAGCATCTACTTGCAGTCATCGAGACAACCGAAGCGTAGGCGTCGTCTCGACGAAGCAGGCACTTAAATAGCAAAGCCGCGACGTTTTGCAGCGATTCTGACGATGTGTGACAAAGTCTCGGAATTCTGGGAGACAGGTGTGACGAACGCCGCTTGTCGACTGGTTGAAAACCGCCACCGCAGTGTGTTAACCGGCGTGTTAACCAGTGTTGCCATGTTAAACAGAGAACCAGAGAGTTTCTGGGGTTGTGTTCGGGGTTCGAACCCAACAGGTGGGGTTGGCTTCGGGGTCCCGGACTCTCGCCACGAAACGTGGATTCTTGGTCAGGTTGGGCGTATCACCAAAACACGGCGAAAAACGGGGTGAAAACGAAAAACGCCCGCTGGCCCCTAATGGGCAGCGGGCGTTAACCGGTTCGCGAGCGTTTTCGCTTTTTTAAATTCAGCTCCCCCGACAGGACTCGACCGACACGGCAAAACACAGTGTTTCTGCGCAGCAGCCTGAACTTACCCCTGAATATACCCCACAACCGGCAGCTATGTTTGCCGAGTGCATGCGGCAGCATCTGACTACAGGGCAGATGCAGGAACTGCTGCATCATATGCAACAGCCCTGCCGGTAGAGGTGACAGGTATTACATTGGGGCCAGCAAATGAGGCAACACCTTGACATGCAATTCGGCAGTATGCCCTGCAAATTGGCGATTTCTCGCTGTTGCGATGCCCTACAAAATTGCCTACCCAACGATTCGCAATGCTCGTTTCGCGTACAGTGCGTCTACACATCAACCGGCCGTATCAATGAGTGCGTTTATTTGAATTCATTATGCGGTGTCGTTAGCTACTTTCGACGATGATGTCGCGAGTGCCTTCCAAACATTTTTGCATCTCCTCGCACGCGAGCTCTTTTGGACCTTTACACTTTCCACACGTTTTCCCTTCTGTGCGATATATGACCCGAAATACCGGGATAAAATAGTGTCATTCCTTTCACCTGTTTTGGAGTGGAACTGCTGATTTGGCGGAATTAGCGGGTTTTTCGAAATATTTGCTGCAAAAAAAACACTGCCTGATCTGCGACTTTTTACCTGCGACAGCTCTAGATTTGGTAATGCGCGCGTCACAGCCGATAACGTCGCCAGCTGAATGGGGGGCCAAAATTCTTGGAACCGGAAAACTCGCCCAAAATGGAGGACTTGGCTGGGTTAACTGTATACGGGTAAGGGGGTGACTGGGGGCGACCGACTAAAAATGTCTTTAGACGCCATTTCCGCTTACGCCGAATGCATCTAAAGCTTTGCAGAGGCTCTCAAACATTGGAAAAACGCATAGTTTTGTTGTTATCGCTTCGGTGGGTCGAGTGATCAGAGTTTGGGAGCCGTCGGCGACCGGCGCGCAATAACTTGTGAACTAGGTTCCACCAGTGTCGATGCGTTCGGCGGACATATTTGGGCTGATTACGGTTCACTTCAAATTTAGGTCGGTAAATCGACGATTCGGCAGCCGAATCAAGATTGCTTCGGCATCACGGTGATGCAACGGGGTTTACCAATGGCTAAGTAAGGTTGGAATCCCATCTGTCTGGGTACCTAATCCCGCAAAAACTACTGCACTAACTCCATCAGCCTTTCGTAGCTGTCGACGACGTCGTATTTGACGTTGTCACTGGTGATTCTGGCGAAGAACTTGCGGGCGCAGTCGATTTTGGCGGCTTCGATCTTTTTGAGTTCCAGCGAACTCATGCTGCCTTTGGTCTCGGCGACGAAGAAGACGTGTTTGACTGTGCCTTGGTTGAAGGCGATCGCCCAGTCGGGGTTGTAGTTGCCCACGGGGGTTGGGATCGAAAAAGCCTTGGGGAGTTTTGCGTAGACACAGACTTCGGTGGACTTGTCGAGTGTTTCGACGAACTTACGCTCGGTTTTGCTGTCGGTGATGACATAGTCGTAGACGTGGCGGTCGGTGGGGTAGGCGTCCGAGATGGCGGCTTTCTTGTCGGCGTTGAAGATGTCCGTGTGGATTAGCCGTCAATGAGCAGCAATTCCCAAAGTATGCGTCCAAACATGAGCACAATCAAACCCATGATCCCAAGCACGACCGAACCAATCGAGGGAGAAAGTATCGTGCACACGGAGATCATCGCAAAACCAACACCCTTGATTGCAATTCCAATTCGGTCAACGAAATCGCGTCCACGTCCCCACGATGGAATCCAAACGGTGTCAGCGAAGTGAAAGTACGTAACCAGCCAAAACAAACCGGCAAACAACTCTTCTGACTTAGAGTCACTTTCGGCATTTTTTGCTGCATATGCCGTTATAGACATCGTAAACAGGGTGAACATCGCGACAGGTAAAAAACAGGGTTGTAAAGACCATTCCAATAGCGATCCAAGTTGACGGCTTTAGGCCGAGAATCGACCAAGACGTCGGTTGAGTGTTAGCATCCGTTCTGGACGGACCGACAGCTGGCTTCGATAGACGTTCATCCAGGGCCGTGTCAACAAAAAGTGAGCATAGCTTCGGATCAGCAATCGCTTGCCTTGAAGCAACTGGACCCTCAATGCTATGCCAGACTAGGTCAGTAGAGACAAAGCGTCCGGATCCTGCGAGCTCCGCAAGCGTGTCAATTCGAATGGCCCGTGAGTCTCACCACGTTGAGTTTGGATTACTCATTTAATTCTTAGAGCCTCTTTCGTTGCAGACGGTAGTCGCACAGATGCTCTGCACTTCTTGCAAGATGCTTTCTGCGCAATAGGGCGTTCTTCGTAGCGAAACCTCGCACCGCAATTTGGGCAATTACCGTGTTGCACTTGAGACTCAGAGCATCAATCAAAAACGAAAAAATTTTAATTACAGACATTAGCATTAGTGGGCCAATATGTCTTGACCCATTTGGCTTAACTAGCCAACTTTACTTCGTCGGCATGGTTATTCGCCCGGTTGTTATTGATTCTTCTTTCTCTTTAGGGCAGCTGACTTCTTGGTAACAGACTTCTTGGCTGTCTTCTTTGATGCGGGCACGGACTTCGTCGCCTCTGATACAACGGTTAGCACCTCGTCATCGAGTCCACACGCATAGTGTTGTAACCGGACAATAAAGGTCGACTCTTTGTAGTTTGGGATCAAGTCACGGTTCACGTTTAGCACCGGAAGAGCATCAAGATCGTAAGGTTCACCATCGTGGGATTTGACGTTACGCATTAGTCGAATCGTGAGTCCATTATAAGTGTAGGACCGCTCATTATTCCAAATCGGAAACCAGTCAGCAACGTCTTCCCGAAACCATTTCAAGCGAACGTCTTTCAGGGCGTCAACGTCAAACATTCGCTTAAATTCGTGATCACGAATACGGACGCCATCGTACCCTCGCCGCCAAGCCTCAACCGCAAGGAAATTAGCGACTATACGATGGTATCTACGGCAAGCGTTTCGGTATAGATCGGCGGGTTTGGTCATGAATCACAGGCCGGTTAGAAATGCATCAGTCGATAGCGAATTGCATTCTATCCGGGGACCAGGCGTGGAAAGGTCTTGATCAATGGTTGACTTGTTTCGCCTGGTCCACGGATAGAATGTGCGTTGCACTTTGTCGCGTGATCGCTTACGTCGGCAATCCGCTTAGAGTGAGTCTATCACAAAGTCGGTGCTCGGACACAGTCCCGCAAAGTACAACTGCTCAGCAGGGGCTCTGGTGGACTCTTCATTGCACTTTCTACCGCACTTTCCGCATACCAGTCCTCATAGCCAATACCATACTCGCGGTCTAAGTACTCACACAGTTCCTTGTAGTCACTCTCGGCGTAGACCATTTTCGGCGTGAAGGTCGACCCCGGTTTCTTGCCGGGAAATAGAAGCGACGGCGGCTTGTACTGTATCCAGTACTCTCGCAACTCTTTGAGCAACCTTGGCGAGAGCGGAACTTGTCGTTGTTTGGCTCCCTTGCCGTGGGTAATGTGGATCTGCATCCGCTTCGAATCGATGTCCTCGATCCTCAAGTTGGCTGCTTCGGAGAACCTCATCCCGGTCGCATAGAGGGTCGTGATGAAGGTTCGTTGTTTGAGATTCTTTGTGCATCGCAGTAGCTCGTCGACTTCTTGTCGGCCGAGGACCACCGGTAGCGTCTTAGGTCGTTTCCCAAACGGCACCATGGTAACCGGCCAAGGGACACGGATCGAATGGGTGTAGAGAAATCGTAACGCGCAAACCGCTTGATTGAAGCTACTATAGGCCAGCTTTCTGGTTTCAATTAGGTAAAGCTGGAAGGATCGAACGTCTTCCGGGGTTACCCGGTCGAGCGGTTTTTTAATAAAGTCGGCGAACTTGGCGGCGTGGTAGGTGTAAGCGTCGATGGTTCGATCCGCCATGTTGCGAATCTTCATATCTTCTGCGAGTCGCTTGGTGAGCGGACAAAGACGTTTTCGGTAGGGGGTCATCGTGGTAAACAATCCAAACTTGAGTGATTAAAAACCGCGATCAAAGACGTTTTTGATCGCGTTAAGTACTCAAGTAAAGGTCGTAACTGTAACCGGCGCAAGTCATTTAATCGTTTTAACCGTCAAACGAACAAAATAGTTCCCGAGCAACATGTGGTCAGGATTCTGACAGTGTGGCTGTACCCCTTTTGGCTCGCAAAACAAGCCAGCAATTTCGTTCTGACGATCACGAGAACCGAGCCAGCGCAGCGTGTATCGCATGCCTTCAAAAAAACAGCGAGCGAAGCTCATCGATCCCGTTCTTGGTTGGCATGGACGCCAACCCTCTTCCCGCAGGGATGCGGGCAGTCACCCCAGCAATAGAGACAACGACCTGAACCAGAGTGATTCGATTAAGTTCAACGGTAGACATCACCGGGTGGCGGCGAAAGACTTGCAAGCAAACGAAAAACCTAACCACCGCCACTCCGGTGCACATACTCTTAGGTGGACTGATTGGATTTTTAAATGAAAATGGCTTCTCTCGGTGTAATAAACGAGCTGAATCACGAGGATTCGCTCACTTGGTGTTAATGGTCGTAACCAACAATTTGGACATCGTGGTTCGACAATACATGCGAAAGAAGCCTCATGAATTCTACTACAATCTCAATGACACCATCAAACGCTGTTGAAAACCTGTTAGAAACCACCACTTTATCGGTGCATAAAATGTCAAAAAAAATCCATCACGCGCTAGAACCGCCCTAGACAACGTGCCTCAGATGTCTCCGTTGCAACCCATGGTTCGCCGCTTTATGACAGTCGCCGCGGGAGAAGACGTGAGTTGCAGTCGGTTCGGCAACAAGGCCGCATGTGATTTCATTATAGGATGCCGCGGGTGACAACGCGACAGGAATCCGAATGCAGCGTCGACCATGTCATCGCTTCTTTACGCCCAGCACCAAGTCAATGATCTCGGCAAAGAAGATGAATGGAGACATTAGGATGAATACGATCAAAGTTAATCCCAAATGATCCCATGAGTTCCAGACGATGTAGATAAGGACTGCGGAGTATGTCGTGATCTTGAACAGCGTGCGGAGCGAAAACTGCGGTCTCTGCACGGATGTTTGCTCGTCGGCGGATTCTTCGCTCATACACGTGGCCAGGTGCCGGGATTCAGTCGGCGAACGTTAACGATAACCGCGTCGGCCAGATTAACGCTGACCACAGAGTAAACGGCCGTGGCCGACTGCGGTTGATCGATTGGTTCTGCTTTTTACGGCTCACCTTGTTTAGGGTCGTTGGCAAACCACGTGTAAGGCTTATGGAAATCCAGATACGTCCCGGGTGTTTCACCTTTTTCGTCTTGTATTAGTTGAGCCACAGCTTTGATGAAAGCATCGTTGTTAGGTTCCACGGTTACATAGGCTTGGTCGTTGGAGATACCCCAGTCGAGAATTGTGTAGAGTTGTCCGTCCCATTTAACAGGTTTAGAAGGTACATCAAAATGCGTATTGAGCATCGTCGTCCTTTTTTTTCAGAGATCGTGCAGTTACCTATGCGGGTAGGTGTTATAGTGATCGAGTTCAACTCCGGGTTGTATCACGGTATGGCGTGGACAGCTAACCGCGTACTGCCGAAACAGTCTCACGAGTCGTTCGATACGGTTTTAGAGGCGACACGTGCTGCGGTGGTATCGGCGAGCAACGTGTGTCAGCAGAACTACTAAGTTATCCCTTGATAGTTAAGGGATATTGGGGAAATCATACTCTTATCCCCCTACTAGACAAGTTATTTTACCAATATCCCCCTGTCAGTCAAGTTGTTTGGCTAATATCCCGTGATGTGCGGGGGGATAATAGGGGAATCGTGCTCTTATACCCCTGTCAGTCAAGCTGTTTGACTATTATCCCCCTGTCAGTCACGTCGTTTGACTAATATCCCGTGACTGGATAAAAAGGGGGAATCAGGTGTTCAGCTGGTGACTATTTTCGCTTTTTGAAGGATTGTGTCGTCATGAGTATAGCTCAGTTTGAACGCGAGGTTTTGGGGGACCGACTGGGGGAGAACGATCAGGTTTGGTTCCCACGCTGGCTGAGGCGGTATGCGATGGGCGTTCGCAATGGCATGGTGGATGACTTGCCCGTGAACAAGGATTCGGTTCTAAAATTCTCGAGATCTTTGCTGGCCAACGGTGCTCCTGCTTGGCAGCGATATCAGGCGGTGCGTGCAGTGGAATGCTATCGTAATTTGGTTTTGCATCGCAGCGAGCCGGATTTGTCGTCCATCGTGATGACACTGGCTCAGTTGGGACGGCAAGAACGGAACATTGACCTCGAAGCACCTCCGACGGCGGAGGAATTGGCGAAATTACGGGGTAATATCAATCGCGGCGAACCGGCGTTCATTCAGACCATGCGCGGCGAAATGCGGGTACTGCATTACGCGATGGCGACTGAGAAGGCCTACGTTCGTTGGGTGAAGCGGTTTAGTGGCCACGTCGGTTCGACGAAGTTGGACCAATTTGACGAGAAGGATATTGGAACTTTCTTGACTTCGTTGGCGGTCGAAGGGAACGTTTCGGCGAGCACTCAGACACAGGCACAGTCGGGACTCATATTCTTTTATCACTGCATACTTGGCAAGCAACTTGGCTTCTTAAACGCGGTGCGTGCGAGGCAGAGCGAGTCGATCCCGGTATGGTTTAGTCGCGGAGAGATCGAACGCTTGCTGGTTCATTTTGTTGGTATGCACCGGCTGATGTTTTTGTTGATCTACGGTGCTGGGTTGCGGCACAAGGAGTGTCGGCGATTACGGATTAAGGATGTCTGTTTCGACGAGGGGCATATTGTGGTGCGAGACGGCAAGGGAGCGAAGGATCGAATTACCTTCCTGCCCGAACGTGCCAAGGATGGCTTAAAACGCCAGATTGAGGTCGCCGCCCGATTTCATCGTATTGACGTCGACGAGGGTTTTGAGCAGGTTTATCTGCCTTATGCATTGGCGAAGAAGTATCCCAATGCTTGCAAGGAGCTTGCTTGGAAGTGGGTGTTTCCATCAAATCAGCGATCTCGTGATAAGCGGAGTGGTCAATTGTGGCGACATCACATTGCGGAGCAACAATTTGCCAATGCTTTTAAGACGGCGCTAAGATTGTCGGAGATTCCAAAAAACGGTGTGCCTCATTCACTGCGTCACAGTTTCGCGACGCACCTTGTCGAATCGGGGACGGACATTCAGACGATCCAAAAGTTGATGGGGCACAAGGATGTTGAAACGACGATGGGCTACGTGCATACCAGTCAAGTGCTTGGCAAAAGCATTAAGAGTCCGATGGATACTCTAGAGGATTGAACGTTAGAAGACTGAAATGAAGTCTAGAGTGCCGAGTCGCGTTCACGTCGGCGCCCGGCACCGGCCAGAATTGGCCGTGACCAGCCCTGTCCATTACTTAGCTTTCCAAGCTGAATCAGCAGCGATCAAAAGTCGATTACCACAGGTAAAAATGGCAACGTCTGCCTGCACTTCGTGCTCTTGGGTGACAGCAGCAGCCTGTCAGCTCCGGCGAGTTGAGTGGAATCGTGTTCCCGATAAGTTCATGTTATGACGCGGGCGGTAGGAATGCAACTAAGAACATTTGCGCTGCGTTGCCAAATGAGAAAAAACGGATTCAATGTATTTACTCCAGGAACCCGCGGAGCTCACCGAACCGTAGCAACCGCTGCTAGTCGATCTTGGGCATTCGTCTGCACTTGCGACCGATCCTCGACTTAGCGCGGCGACCACCAAATTGTTCACTTGGCCGCCAGCGGCCACAGAGCATGCAGCCACGTCCCACGGTTCACCCCCCCGTCCAGTTGAAGTCGTTGCCAATTGAGATCTTTCGATCATTATTAATCGCTAATGTGCGATCAATTCGTGCGATCAACTCGTGCCATCAAACTCGGACCACTGTTGGTTGACGTACTCTTGAGCATCCTCGGCTACGATTAGCTCTTCCGGATCTCGATTGTCGTTTAATGCCGAATAGGTGTTTAGAAGCATGTTTGGACGGAATAAGAGTTCGGACCCAGCGACTTTGCGAAATCCAAGGCTCGCTAATTCTTTCGGCTCCAGATTCGTCGTGTCCTTCGACATCACCGTGGCAGTGTCCTCGGGAAACATGTGGCAGACGGAATCGAGAATAAATGTCCTCCATGAGTTGAGGTCTGGATGAAACACAGCCCCATGGATAAAGACCAAGCCGTTGACGGGATCGTCGAAACCGAAGTCCTCGCGAATCCCAAGGAAGTTGATGTCCGGCTCGATGGTGGTTTCATAGATTTGCATCCAGGTCGCTGACACGGCGTCACAAACGTGTAGGATGCTCTGACCATCGCCAACGGCACGGGCGATGTCGAAGTAGTCGACAGCCAATCGAGCTGCGACAGTCGGCTCATCACCGGCGGTATGGCACCAAACGTCAATCTCGCTGCTGCGGAAATAATGAGTCAGGTCGGTCGGTTTCGGATAAAAGGTCGAGTTGCATTCAAAACGCATCGTGTTGGCTTCCGTGGCTGGTCTCGTCAAATAGAACTCAGACAGTTTAGCGGAGTTGCAAATACTGACCAGCACCTTCCAAGCACCTTCGAGTGCTGAGTGCCAAATCCAGCAGTGCGTAGTATGTCGATGAAGCCCAGTTCTGTGTGGGCCATTCAGGTGGAAACGACGGAAGTAAGGCCAAACGCTGGGCTGATGAAAATCAATGCGACCGGGACATTTAGAGAGTCTGGGATGCACACGGCAACACAGTGAAACCATTTGCAGCAGTAGCCGATTGAAAAAGTTAAATTGTAAATTTTAAATTGCAAAATCAATCTTTTACGGGGTCTCACAGCATCCGCAATTTGCATTTTTCAGTTTTCAATTTAACTTTTTCAATAATCCCGTCCGGTCAAAAAACTCCGGCGACCCTTTGGACCGGTGATTTGCGAAGATGTTTGGACACTTCTCGCTAATCGCCACCATCAAACTATCCGCCCCCAACGACCTTGCGTCGTTGGAGCGAACGATTGTTAGCTAAATCCTAGTGTTTTTCACATGATCGACCCCAACGGGCTTGCCCCGTTGGGTGAGCGAGATCTGATTCACCAACGGGACAAGCCCATTGGGGTCTTACTTGACAACGGTGCTGTTTTTAGCTGCCAATCGTTGGCTCCAATGGGGCAAGCCCATTGGGGGCCGCTGCAATGACTGGGGCTCGGCGTTCACGCTGGTCCCATTGCCGCCGGTCTTCCTCGAGCTGGTCTCGCCCGCGATTGAGTTCACCTTGCAGATCGCCCACCGATTGTTGCAGGCGTACGAGTTCCTCGAAAGTCTCGGGTGTGACTCGTGTCGTCGTTGGCGTCGACATGCCGGGGAGAATCGTCAGCGAAAGACCACCGACGATCAGGTTGACGAGGAGTGGTTTCATGGGCCGGTTGCTCCTTGGTTGGTTGTTGGCGGATCATCATTTGCATCATCCGCCGCATGGTTCGTATTTGCCTCCGGTCGTTGCGTACCACGAGCATCGCTGACGCAAGGGCGAAAGACAAAACCGCGATCAGGACTAGCTGCGAGAGCATTCGTTGTATTGTCCCTGTTTTTTAGTCGTGAAGAGAAAGGAGCGAGGTAGTAGCGAATTTGATTCAGCTGGCTACGACGCAGTTTGGTTAAGACGGCTTTTGAGCTTTTCGATCAAGTCGCTGGCTTGCCTCAGCGTCAACTGCTTCGGCGTGGAAACGTCAAAGTCGGTTTCTAGCTGGCTTGCCAAATGGACATTCGCTTTCGATGCGATCGCGTGAATCGCTCGGATTTGGGCCTCGGTCGCTTCGCGAATACGCGATTGGCCGTTGCCGCCTGCGGGTGCTTGCCCATTGGTGTGCTGGGAAGCCTGAGGAGGGTCGCGAGAGGGCTGCGGGCTGGCTTTTGTAGTTTCAACCGCAAGTTCCCGTTCGACTTCTTGGCGTCGCTGATACCGAATCCACCCACTTCGCTTGGGCCGGCATCACGAAGGCAGAGCAGTTTCGCCCAGGCATACGGTGTGAACCGAAGCCTTGGGCGTGCTCGCCTCTGACGGCGTCTCGACCGGTTCGGTTTCTTGTTTTTCAACGCAATCATCGCAAAGGTTCTCCTGGTTTAAGCAGTGTTCACAATAGGAATCGCCACAAGCCGAGCACTCGCCCAGACAGTAGGCACAAAGGGTTTCGTCGCAGCTGCTGCAAGATTTCGAGCTGTCCTCGCACAACGTTTCGCTGCATTGGCTACAACCGCGACGTACGCGACGCAATCTCCGTCGCTATCTTTCGACATGGCTTGAATGGAAAAGCAGCAAGCTATGGGAATCCATTGCATCATTTCGGCGACGAGCCTTGAAAAACGAGGAAGCGGATGAAGACGCTGCCCAAGGTGCAACGCTTCGTTGGACGGTTGGAAGCCACACCATCAAACCGAGGCAACAAGTCTCTATCTGCAAGAAATTGTGCAAATACTTCGTATCGTCGGTGACGAAGTTCGCGACTCAGCGTCTCCCGGTATCTTGCTTTGGCAACTTGCTGAATGACTGCTCTCGATGGAGTCACAGAAACAACGTTTGCTTCCATCGGAGTTTGCTGAGTTCGTTTCGCTTGTGCTTGGCAAAAGAGACAATCTGTCTGACGAACTGTTGGTTTGGTTCGGCAAGCGGATGTTGCCGAATCCGATCGCAGCGGATTTACTAAACGTCCCGAAACAAACTTAATTTCATGCCGCGTTGCGCACGTTCGTTGTTTGCCCGACGGCCATTCTCGTGTTTGAGACGAGCGCCCAGTGACGCTTGGCTGATGGTCCGCTGTTGGACTTTTTCGACGAGGACGAAGATGACACCGGTTGCTCCCGAAGTTGACGACGCTACCGCTGGATGACGGCCGAATATAGGCCTTGACGACGCAGCAGGGCTCCAATCTCACCAGGCTCGGTACACGTTTCAGCCTCCAGTGCGATACGATGTTTGTACTCGGATGTGAAACGACGCCGATCCGCTTTTGCAACGACCTCGGGATTTTCCCCTCACTTTTTTGCCAGTAATTTCGGTCATTCAAATTCCCCCTGCCCTCAACTTTGAAAAACTCAAAGTTGTCTCACTCATGTTGGCACAGAGGCCTGTCGTTATTTCCTTGAAATAGTGATTTCACGAACCCCCTCTTCGACGGCCAGTTCCGCAAGGTAGAGATTGCTGCCGATCGATTGAAAGGAAGCACCTTCTAATAGGGGTGCACCCTTTTCGCTCCAAATCAGGAGCGGGCCGGATTCCTTCAACATGAAACTTACCGATGAGGACGTTACCGAATTCATTTTGATCGCAGCGGCAGGAAGGAACTTATCGCTACGACCGATTACAGCCCAGCCCTTGTTCTTTGGATAGATCAGGAGGAGTTTGGCATCGAAGTTTGGCACATCGGTAGAGAAGCCATTTGCTAAATCGACAGCCGTCTTTGTCTCACGATCATATACCAAGAGACCTTCGTCTGGCACGGGCCATGCGCCCTCGTTGGGCTGCAGCAGCTCACCAGCGTGGCTGTAGTCTTTAGCCGTAAATCCGCTGCTCAATGCTTTGCCACTCTCCGTAAAGTTAAACAAAGCGATCGCTGCCACCCCATCTTCCATGGGTGCAATGACACGGAAGACTTCGTCATTGCGGAAGGGATGGATGAAAAAGCTCTCTGGCAGAAGTGTCGCCGGGGCTGCGGTCCGTAGCAGTTTCCCGTCTCGATAGGCTAGTTGATGCAGCACTTTCGGGACGACCTTCGAAGGCTCATCGGAAATGTAAATGGGGCCGCCCGAGATCGCACGGGCGATGGCCATCGAATTGACATCCCGCTGGTCGTGGGTGTGGAACATGTCGAGATCACCCCAGACCGTTTGCCCCATCCAGAGATGATTCGCAAAGCTCTGGTAGGTATTGCATTTGTTCTTCGCCTTATCCATTTGGTTGTAATCCGGGCTGGATCGCGTGAGCATGCTATACTTGGTTTGCAGAGAATTCACATTGGGCTGGGCGATACAGTTCAGCAAGGGAATGCCCATCGAGTGGGTGGCCTCCTCAAGCGCTTCATTATTCAATCGCATCACGCCAACCGGATCGGCTGTCCCCATATAGTGGTCAAAGGTGCGGGTATGGAAGTCGACCTTAACGAAATCAAAACCGTTATCTTTGGTATCGGACACCATCTTTTCATAAAACGCCTTTGATGACTCTGGGCGTCCATCTGGTAGGACGGTTCCCCTACTCATGGTATTGGCCAGGAAGGGCTTCAGATCATCCATCGTGTGCGCCGATGAGGTTCCCCCCATATATCCGCCAAAGTTTCGCCAGATGCCAATCCATTTGATCTTCTCTGGATTCTTCAAATCCATGATTGGCTTCCAGCCATTCGGGAACTTCTTCTGATCCACACCAAAACTGCGTAGCTTTGCGCCCTGGACATCCAAATAGCCATCGTCGATCATGACCCAACGAATCGGTGCGCCACTTTTTTCCAGCGTGTGAACCGCCTCCGTGATGACCTCTTCTGAGATGTTTCTTTTGTAATGTTCCCAGGAACACCAGCCAAGATATCCGTAGGGCTCCTCGGGAAAGCCTTTGTCCCCACGCGGCTGGGCCGCAACGTAGCCGGACTCAAAGACCTGCTCCCAAACCGCCTGCGTTGCCGAGTAAGGCGAATTGCCATAAGCCCAGCACAGCAGAGGAATCTTACCTTGCACCGCATTGGTTCCAAAGTTCCCTGTTTTGAGCAGGAGCTTGCCCTTTTCAACAAAGAATTGGCCGTAAACCTTTTCAGAGGTCATGGGCAAAATCGCCAGATAGCGACCACCCTTGAGCTCTAGAAGAATGAACTGTCCCTGCTGAACACTCGTGTGTCCTTTCCGCGTCGCGGAGGGGCGATAGGCCTCGAGTTCAGCAATCGTTTTAAAGGCAACCGCTTCGACGCGGTTGCCTCTGGGGCCGCCACCCGAGTACGGACGATAGTAGGCACCTCGCTCGAATGTCGGTAACAACATTTCACGGATGAGCACCATACCCGACTCATCCGGCAGGGTGGAATCAAGGGTCTCAACGATCAATCCCTTGGAACGATCACCAATGACAAGGGGCTCAGCCTGCAAGGTCGAGCACAGGAAAATGATCATAAAAATCAGCGAGCATTGGAAACATTTCATATGGGGATATCCTTCAAAAATTTACTTTTACAACCGTATCGTATTGGTTTAGTAGCTTCGCCGGCGGTTGAATCGACAGCATAGGACCATCCTGACTCCAGTTGGCCTTTTTAGCATTGAGTGTTCCGTCATTCTCGAGGGCTTTCTTCCAATTGTGAATGACACTGCCATCATTAGCGTTTCTTTTCATCAGGGAAATCAGGAACGTCAATGGATGCCCCTGCCATCCAGTCCTGACCCTGGAACTCATAGGCTCCTAAATCAGGAGCCCCCACGGCATCGTCGTTTATTCCAGGAATTGCGATGCCTGCATCGATAGACATTGATATCGATTTTAAACGATAGTCTTTATTTCTTGGATCCACGTATCCCCTATCGTGCATATCCGACTGGTTGTGGTCAACCTGAGTGCCTTCGAAGTCACTGCCGTTACTTCGGTTGTTCTGAACAATGACATTTTTGGTATTGATGCTGCCCTTTTGTCCTTGGTTCATCCGGACAGCGTGTTTACAGTTTATGATCGTATTGTGGTAGACATAGACATCATGGGTATTGTTGTCCCGCGAGATGTCATTCAGATGCACGCCTGAGATAACATTCCTTATCACATTGTGATGAATCTTGTAGCCACTACTCATATTGTCGAGATAGATGCCTCCATGGGGGCGTGGGCTATCGGCGCTGGGATAATCATGCCAAATGTTGTAGCAGATTTCGGTATTGGCAAGCGGCTTCCCTCCCCCCTGATGATTGACATAGAACAATCCTCCGTCGGGGCATAGCAGTCCCAGATCATGCACATGGTTGAACTTAACCAGGGCCCGCAGAGCGTACTTATCGACCCATCGACCATTGCCCAGATCCATTCCCTCGCGGGCACCAAACCGGACGGTGTTGGCCTGAATGACATTGTCATCTCCGGGGCAGGAGATATTGGCCAATCGTTCTGCCTGCCAGTTGCAATGCTCGACGATGGAATTCTCCAGCGTATTGTGATGCCCCCACAGAGCAATGCCATTGCCCCAGGTCTTGCCGATGTAGCAGTTCTTAACCGTGTTGTGATGCCCGGAGATGTAGATACCACCGTCTCCGTTTTTGTAATCACCCCAGGCATGTTCACGAAAGGCCGAAAAGCTGGATGCATAGCGGAAGGTACACCGGTCTAGTACGCAGTTGGCCGAAGCTTCCATCTTCACCCCGGCGGCCTTGAAGTTGATTCCCTCAATGGTGATCCCCGTCCGCCCGGAGAGGTCCAGTCCCAGGATGCGGCTCCGGGCTTCGATACGTGCCGTTTCCATATCCGTGCCTGCGGGAGGATAGAGGTAGAGCGTATCGTCTTGAAGATGCCACTCGGTCTCAGCATCCAGGGCCAGCAGGTGTCCAATGAGATAGCCATAACCATCCCCCAGAAAACGTCCCTTACTGGCACCATTCATCCAGTTCCAGGAGATATCCTTGACGACGAGTGAATTGCCATCCGATTCCTGCACGAGCCCCTTATTGGCCGTGAACCAAGCGGCTACATTGTAAGAGGCGAGTCCCACAAAATAGGCTCCCTTCCAGGCGTCCTTTGCTGGCGAAGGCAAGTCCTCAAAGACAACCGTACCCAAAATCGAAGAACGCTTGCTGGTATCAGCACCGACCTTCACCAAACGCGTATCTTTGTTGTTGAGCATGTCGCCATCTTCATTGGGAGTGCGGGCCCAATTCATACGCTGGCCATCAACAAAGACCATGGAGGCCTTAAAGCTGCCAGGAGGAGAAGCCCGAGTAAACCCCGCTTTCCAGATCTTCCCTTCATGCCGAGTCCATCCCTTAACCGTATCCAACCCAGTGAGGAGGACATAATCATCTTCAAAGTTCCGGAAGGTCAGCCCATCGGCTTTGGGAATAAGGGTCTCACGGTAGACACCAGCCTTGATGATGCAAACATCGCCGAACACCATTTTGCTGGTCGCATGCTGAAGCGTCTGGAATGGCTTATCCAGGGTTCCAGGCTGGGTATCATCACCGCCGTTGGCATCGACGTATAGGTTCTTTGCCGCAAGTATGGAGGGACACCAGAGCAAGATGAATACCGCGATAACCGCTGCAACTGTATGTGCACCACTGGGCTCTTTCGGAAAACTCCGTCGTCGGCCCGAGAGCAAGTATTTTTTTGGACTGGCAACGAAGGCGAAGCAGGCGATATCGGTTGTATTGTCGATGGAGCCAGAAGCAGCCAGGCGAGAGATGGGTCGCTCGCAGCCAGAGCGAGTTTTATGACAGAGCCTAATCTTGGTCATGGGTCAAACTTTTCCTTTACTAGGATCGGCAAGAACCGCCCAATCCCAGTTGATTTAATTAGCGGTATGCCAGTTGCGTTTACTGTAAAATGTACCGGCCCTGTTTCGATTGGACCCATTTCGATTGGGCCTGTTTCGATTGGGCCTGTTTCGATTGGGCCTGTTTCGATTTCTCTAGGCTGTCCCCAAAGAACGCGGATACAAACGCTGATACACCGGCATTGTATTCAAAGGATCAACGGGTTTTCTCATCAATAAATTCAGGTTTGGAAAGATCGGAACCGGCCTTCCATTCCTCTCCACCATACTCGTAGGCGCCTAAGTCGGGGGCGTCGCCTTGATAGTCGCCATTCATTACCGGCAGGGCTATACCTTGATCGATTGCCGCAGAGCCCTTTACCAGCCGAAAATCACCTTTCTCTGCACTGACAAATTTATCGGCTTTGGCATCGTCGCGATTATGACTAAAAGCAAGCGATTTCTTATCGGTGGTATAAGGCGGACCTTGATCCGCACGCATGATTCCGTAAACCATATTACAAAGGTTATTCTTCAATTCAACGGCCCTCACCGGAGTGCGAACCCAGATGCCTGATATGCACCGTGTCGTGCATCATTTCGGCGTATGTTTTTTTGTTCCTCTGAGGAGCTTTTTGGACAATTCATTGGGCGTGAACTACAATGGCCGGCATTCGGGCAGATTCGCCGAGCAAGGATACTTCTTGTTGCTCGGTTTTGTCCGGTTTCGGTGATTTGGTAGACACGACGCGAAGTCGAATGTTGCAAATTGGGGAGGTGCTCGCCGAAACTTGGGTTATACTTAGGCCTGTCGTCCGACTTGTTTGAAGTCGGGGGAGTATTATCAACACCGTGCCGGGCGTTCCAACGCGTCGCAAGTCGTCCTTGGATGACTTTCTGCATCTCGAAGCGATGCACCGGCAAATCCTTTGTCACCATCGATCCGTCAGATGAGTTTTGAACGCGACAACCGCCGAAATATTGATTGGGGAAACATCGATTGGGGAAGATTCGAAGATTTTCGTCCTTTTCTCGTCTGGGTAGTCCCCGCCATTTTGCTGGTCATTTTTGCCTACACGTCGATCTACACGGTCCAAGCGGAATCGCAGGGGGTCGTGCTGCGGTTTGGCAAGTATGTCAAAACGGTCGACCCCGGTTTGCGTTTCAAGTTTCCTTTCGGCGTTGACCGGGTATCGATCGTCCCGGTAAAGCGTCAATTGAAACAAGAATTCGGTTTTGGCACCGCGGATGCTTCCGATCCGATGCAGTTTTCATCTGAGCAGGTAGAAGAACGCAGCATGGTCACGGGGGATCTCAATGCAGCGACTGTCGAATGGATCATCCAGTATCGGATTCGGGAACCGAGATTGTTTCTGTTTGAGGTACGCGACCCCGGCGACACGTTACGCGATATATCCGAATCGGTCATGCGTACTGTCGTTGGTGATCGCACCGTCGATGAAGTTATTACCGTGGGGCGGCAAGAGATCGAAGCGGATGCTCTGGCCCAACTACAGGAGCAGGTAAACAAATACCAGCTTGGTTTGAGCATCGATCAGGTCCAGCTGAAGAATGTCAATCCACCTTTACCGGTTCAGCCTTCGTTTAACGAAGTCAACCAGGCCCAGCAAGAGCGGGAAAAAATGATCAATGTCGCCAACGGCGAATACAACAAAGTGGTTCCTCGCGCCAGTGGTGAAGCTGAACAGAAGATTCAAGCCGCTGAGGGGTACGCGCTCCAACGCGTCAACGAAGCCGAAGGCGATGTCTCTCGCTTCAATGCGGTGTTGACCGAGTTCCTGAAAGCTCCAGAGGTGACCAAACGACGCATCTACATCGAAACGATGCGCGAGGTGGTTCCAAAACTAGGTAAGAAGATCATCATCGACGAAGATGCCAGTCAGATTTTGCCGCTACTACAACTATCAACCGAAAACCAACGGGGTCAGCGATGAAACGAGCTACTCTCCCCCTTGCGATCATTCTCCTGCTATTGGCGACCTTCTTCGGTTTCAGCGGCGCGTACACGGTGTCGGAAACCGAACAGATTATCATCACACAATTCGGCAAACCCGTTGGTGAACCGATTCGCGACGCAGGGTTACATTTCAAGATCCCCTTCATTCAAGAAGTCACCCGCATCGAAAAGCGGGTTCTGGCTTGGGACGGTCGACCTAACGAGATGCCGACCAAGGACAAAACCTACATCGTCGTTGATACGTTCGGACGCTGGCGAATCAACGACGCCAAGCAATTCTTCCTGCGACTTCGCGACGAGCGTAGCGCCCAGTCTCGTTTGGACGACATCCTTGGAAGTGAGACCCGCAACGCGATCGCGAAACACGAGCTGATCGAAGTCATTCGCACCACGAAGGACCGCGAGCCCGATCGCGATGCGACCCTGCTCGACGCGCCAGGTAACATTGGCATGCTCTATCCGATCACGATGGGCCGAGCAAAGATCGAGGCAGAAATTTTCAGCAAGGCCGCCAGCAAGCTCACCGATTTTGGGATCGAATTGCTTGACGTCCGGTTCAAGCGAATCAATTACAACGAAAGTGTCCGCAAGCGTATTTTCGAACGTATGATCAGCGAACGGCAACAGATCGCCGAGCGTTTTCGCAGCGAGGGTGCTGGCGAAGCGGCAAAGATCATGGGCAAGAGTGAACGCGACTTGCTAGCGATCGAGTCAGAAGCTTACAAAACGGTGCAGGAGATTCATGGGGTTGCCGACGCGAAGGCGACTGAGATTTACGCCGAAGCCTACAACCAAAGCGAGGCATCGGTCGCGTTCTATGAATTCATCATGACGATGGAGTCGTACCAAGAAATGCTCGATCAAGAGAGCACGTTGATTCTCACCACAGGAAGCGATATCTTTAAATTCCTCAAGAAAGTCGATCAGCCCAACGACCACGCAGCTGCTGCGAACTAGGCTGCTGCGAAGAAGTAGGGATGAAGGTGGCAATGAGATGCTAACGTTTGATTAACGTTCTCTTTGTTCCTTTTGGGAAATCTGAATCTATCAGGAAAAGCTTGGCTTCGCTGCGACACCCGCTGATCGTTCGCAGCGTTGTTCGGCGACTTGCTCGAGTTGGTCGAGCAGATCGAACAACCGCCGACTGAGCGTTTGAAACTGTTCAAGTGATTCACTCGCCTTGCTCTTTTCTCCTCTTTTGTACAATTCGACGATTTCCGCAGCGAATGCGTGAACACTCGCATGTTGCGTCTCAATCTGACCGAATAGTGGCAGGTCACCGAACTCGGCCTTTCCTTCCGCATAAAGCCACTTGCCGAACCCGCACTCGTGTGAGTTGGCCGCCTCAGGCTAGCGGTTGCGAGGAACGCAAGAGCGTCGCTTTGAGCATGAACGGCCCGGCAACTAGATGCTCTGTGGATTTGGCAGCACGCGTGTGAGCTTGAGCTGAAGCATGTCTTGATCAAATGGCTTCGTCAGGTAGTCATTGACTCCCGCTTGAATCGCCTTAATGACCTGCGTCTTCTCCGTTTCCGTCGTAATCATTATGATCGGTAATTTGTGTCCAGCCGCTCGAATTGCATGCACCAGTTCCAGACCGTTCATATTCGGCATGTTCCAGTCGGTTATCACCAGATCAAAGCCGTCTCCGTCTCCGAAGAGTTGTAGCGCTTCGGCTCCGTCACCCGCCTCAATCACTTCATTGATCCACAAACTATGTAGACTTCGGGCGATGATCTTTCGCATGACGCCGGAGTCGTCGACCAATAGAACTTTCACTTGTAGAACCTCAAGAATGCACTTATAGGTAGAATGGTTTAATGACGCCGCTCAATGCGGATAAGCCGTGGTAGCTAGACAATGCAGGCCGCGATCTTTTCGTCTGTCTTGAACCGCTAATGTGATTTTCTATCACTGGAACGCTGCATGCGGCGCCGTCACTGGTTAAGGTTAGCTCACGAATTAGCAGGGTGCGACCGTTATCGACATTTTGGAATAATGGTGCAAATTCTCTGGGGTCCTCGGTACTTGTGCCCTAACTATTGCATGTAACCAATACGTCACGTAGAAGCAATGCAATAGAAATGGACGATTCCGATCTTTTAAATGAGTTCGTCGACGAAGCGAAAGAACACCTTGGCAGTGTCGACGCACAGCTACTACACATCGAAGCACTGGGCGCAGATAGACGACGGTTCTTTCATCAAAAAGATGGTGGGTGGAAAGTCAATGATGAACTGAGAGGTTTGGTCAGATACCAAGTCGGAAATTTGCTAAGCGGCGTTCAGCCGACAGGGCCGTTTGACATTATCTTCTGTCGAAACGTGATCATCTATTTTTCTGGCGATGCCCCAAAGCGAACGTATCGAATGCTCTCGAGCCGTCTAGCCAAAACCGGACGACTATTTGTTGGTTGTAGTGAGGTGTTGACGGATACTGACCAATACTTAAAGCGAGAACGGATTCGCAATGTAACGTGCTACGTGCCTGCGCGGCAAACCGAAGCGCGGCAAAAACAATAACTCTTACATTTGTCTTACTTGATTGTTTGACGGTTTCGATCGAGCATTCGGGCTTGGTAGGACAGCGCCACTTGGCCTCCGTGATTCGGCCTTAACCGATTTCTGAAAAATTGGTTTTTCCTGGCAGGAGGACTGCTAGTTGCAGGAGTCGAGAAAATGACGATCCTTCGTGTTGTCAAACAACCCAAATGGACTCACGAAGGATCGTTAGTACAACGGCATTCGCCACAAGGTCGAAATTTGCATCGTACTCATGCCTAGGGTGTGGGCTTAGCCGGAGAGAATGTGGACGAGTGACCGGAGCCAAAGTCGCCATATCTTGGATTGTATTCATTGTGCCGATGCAATCTCTGGCAAGACCGGCTATCCCCGAATTCAACGGGGAGTAGAACGCTGTGTACCAATCCGAACTTGTCGCAGATCACAGGCTGGAAGCCTGTGCTACGGATGGATTGTCGTAGGTCACAGGCTGGAAGCCTGTGCTACGGATGGATTGTGGCAGGTCACAGGCTGGAAGCCTGTGCTACGGATGGATTGTCGCCCAAACTGGAAATAGGATCAATGCATTAGAAACCGCCTCCACCGAGGGCTTGGTAGGCGTTAACGATCGCGGCGAGTTGTTCTTGCTTGGTTTCGACCAGCACAATCTTCGCTTCCATTAGTTCTCGCTGAGCTAACAGGACTTCGACGTATTCGGCTCTCGCGTTCTGAAACAGCTTATTGGCCGCGTCGACGGAGGCTTGCAAGGCTTCGAGTTGCCGCTTCTTGACTTCGATACTGCGGCGGTAGTTTTCCGCCTTTGTGATCTGGTTGACGACTTCGATGTGCGCTTCAAGGACGGTTTGCTGGTAGTTGTAGATCGCTTGCAGTTGCGCCGCATTGGCGCTACAGTAGTCAGCCTTGATCGCCCGTTTGTTGATTAGCGGACCAACAAGTTCACCCGCCATGCCGTAGATCAATGATTCGGGCGTCCGGAAGAGGTAGCCCGTGCTGAATGCGTTCCAGCCGAGCCCGGCGGTGAGGCTGAGTGAAGGATAGAAACGTGCTCGAGCAACTTTGATGTCCAATCCTGCCGCAGCGACTTGTCGCTCCGCTTCGCGAATGTCGGCGCGGTTCTGTAACAACTCCGAAGGGACGCCCGCTCCAAGTGTGCTCAAGTGCAAGTCGACGAATTCGGCATCGATTCGCTCGACGGGTTGCGGATAGCGACCGGCGAGGAAGTTGATGCGGTTTTCGACTTCGACAATCTCTTGGGCAATCAGCGACCGTTCGCTGAGGTTTTTCTGCACTTCGGCCTGAAAACGCTGAACCGCCAGTTCGGTTCCTCGCCCGGCGGCTTTCTTGGCTTGGGCTACTTTCAAGCTCTGTTGTTGAATTTCGATGGTTGATTGCAATATTTCCAGTCGGTTGTCTAACGCTAACAATTGGTAGTAGTTCTCGGCAACTTCGGCGACCACTCGCGTGACGATGTAGTTTCGCCCTTCCCGTGTTCCGAGGTATCGCATCGCGGCGGCACGTTGCGAGTTGTGAAGCTTGTTCCAGATGTCGAGTTCCCAGGAGACGTTGGCTCCGACGCCAAAGTCCCCGAGCGGATCGGGGAAATCTTGCCCAGGAGCGACTTCGAGTTGATCTTCGACGGCACCTTCGCGAGTGTGTCGACCAGGCTTTTCAAATCCTGCGCCTGCTCCCAGGGTTACAAATGGTCGATACTCACCGCTGCGAGCGTACGATTCATTGCAGGCGATGCGGATTTCTTCGGACAGAATTTTTAGTTCCTGGTTACCCGACAATGTGTCAGTAATCAGGCTTAGCAAGTATGGGTCAGAGTAGAATACAGCCGTTGGTAGCTGTGCTGAGTTCTCAAATGGCATGACTCCGACGTTGCGATCACTGGGCCCGATGTCGGTGTCGATCAAGCCATCGTCGGGGCTATTCGGGGCAGCGATGACATTCCCCATCGATGTGTCACCGTCGGTGTTTGCGTCATCCACCGCCGAAAGTGTGAGCCCACCGGTGGTGCTATATTCGCTTTCGAGCTCCCGAATGTCTTCATCAATGGCTTTCGTTTTTTCGTCGTCCTGTGAGGCCGGACTCAGGAAACTAGCGGACCGGATGAAACGAGCGAACGCTCCTGATTCTTGAGGTGCATTGAGCTTCGCACCGTCAACGTTGTCCCCATCGGATACGTCACCCTCCTTATTGATCCTGTCTTTGCTGTGGAGGTGATCGTCGATTCGTTCGAGGCTAGGCTCATCTTGCTGTGTCTTGTCGCTGGGCGAGCTCGGAGGTAGGGTGAGACCGTTTGATGACGACGTTGTGCTGGAACTCCAGAACGGAATACCATTGTTCCAATGATAGGAACCTGGCATCGCAGATCCAGATTGGGCATGCCGAAGTCCAGGAATACCGCAACCGTTCGTGGTCAGCAGCGTCCCGCACAGCAGAGCCGAGAGCACGATGCGTTTCAGCGTAGTGGAGCTGGGCACCATGGACGAGGCAACGAGTTCTACACCAAACATCGCCCCCGAAGGACGCATCGTCTGGTCCACCACACGACGACTTGGTGTTAGCAATTTAATGGCTTGCGAGCGTTTTCGGATCATGTTCATCCCTGATGACCTTCGCCAAATGGCATCCTGCCTAGCGATTGTGCTACTTCAATTTGGTTTGCTCGAACGACGTGTCGAGCCGATTAGGTATAGCGGTTATCGTCCTGCCGGTTGTTCCCAATTTTTGCTGTGAGTCCAATGGAGGGGATTGTGCCAGGATTTGCAGAACGATTTTATCGAACGATTCGGATGCGTTGACTTTGCCGACCACGGTCTCTTTTTCAGGGAGGTCATCGAGTGGTAGATCGTTCATCTCGATAGGGCCTAGCACGCAGGAATCTTCGAAGGAGGAAGACGCTGTAGCAAAACGTGGGCCGGAACGCTCGATTGCTTCCGCGTAAACGATATCATGTTTGCAAGGAGAAGATGCCTGCAAAGGTTAGCATGCGGATGCAAACGCTTGCTTCGTAGCGACCGCTTTTGGAGAACGTGGGGTGAGGAGAATCAAGCCGTTTGGCTTCTGCGAAAACCTGCGATTTCTGGCACCTTCTGGCTAGGCGTCTTTCGGTCTTTCGTCAGATTGGCGGTTTTGGCCCGTCGCGTGCTTTGCCTCTCATTCGTCCATATGACCGACCCGTGTCTCCAACAAAAGGAATCATCCCATGGCACTCCATGTCGCTGGCATCGAACACAAAGCGGAAAGCAACATCTTCAAATGGGTGCAAGCCGAAAATACCCACCGTCGATTAGCCACGCGTGATCCGACCAAGGCGTTCGGGCCCTATTTGGCATTGTCCCGCGAAACCGGTGCGTGCGGAAGCGAGATCGCCCAAAAGGTTGCCGAGCGTTTACGGTGGGATTTGCTAGACCAGGAGATCGTCGATTATATCGAGCATCATTATGGCACGCCGCGTTGTTTAATTCAGGGAGTCGATGAGCGGCACGAGAATTGGCTCTGCTCGATCTTCACTTCTCGAATCGGCGGACTTGGTTTTTCTGGATCGACCTACACGCGCCGAGTCACCAAGTTGTTATTGATGGCCGCTTCGCATGGCGATGTGGTCATCGTTGGCCGCGGCGCTCGCTTCGTTTTGCCTCGCAATCGCGGCCTCTCGGTGCGGATCGTTGCACCGATGGATTTTCGAGTCAATCAGGTGATGCGGGAACAAGGGATTGGCGTAAAAGAGGCCCATCGGTTCGTTGTCGAAAGGGACCACGATCGCGACGTCTACATCAAAGACCATTTTCACCAAAATGCTTCCGATCCGCACTTGTATGACGTCGTTCTAAACGTCGGTGAAATGTCGCTCGATGATGCTGCTGACACCATTGTCGAATCGATTGGTCATTTTATTCGCAAAGCCGCATAGTTGTTTCGATCTCACCCTCACTCAGACCGTTTTCAATAGAGTCTCAAAAGAAAGCTCACTACCCAATCATGGAGGAGACCATGTCAGTGCTGGACATGTGCTACAGTGACGACCAATTTCTACAGTCGTGCGAGGTTTGCGGACGACCGACGATCATTTCGCATGAACTCGCAGGCGAGCGAGTGGGCTGCTGTCATTGCGGCGGCACATTCCTTGCCAGCGGCCACTCACCAGAACGCTGCGTGTACGGTGAAACGCCATCCGTAACAAGCGATGATTGGAGTAGGCTACGAGCTGCCGCAAGCCTGTTGACGGCGATCAGCAATCTGTTTGCAGAGTTCCTTTGAGACTCAACGTTCTCTCGAGGATCCGCACGCCGAGAATCGAGTCGAGGATCGAGTCGAGTTGCGCCAAACCGTAGCGAAAGTCGTCAAGACTTTCGGTAACTCGGGACGCGGGGCGCCGAAACGCTTGGCGCGTTTCGCTACCTACCAGGTTGCGGGCGGATCGCTGGCGGGAAACGACTCGGCACTCGCTTCGTCCACCGCATCGATCACACCATGCTCGGCATCAAAATGTTCAGCAACTCGGTTCTGGCCTATATCCGCTATCGGCGCCGTGCCTGATTCCGCGGAACGTTCAGACAATGTAAAGCGCACTTCGAGCCCATGAACGGTTCGGTAGACGTGCTCTCTCATAATCGCATCGTGTTGGGCATCCGTACTCAACTGATTTGGTTTCATTATCATCATGGTTCTCAGGTTATTTGGAGTTGCTTTCAAAAAGTTCGGCAGTGCAGTTCGGCCTTCAGGTCGTCAGCCGTGAAACGCGGCTCCTTTCGCAATTCGCCTCGACGGACCGCAACCTCGCGAGGGGCATCAATGCCGATCTGGACTCGTCCGCTCGTAGCACGAGTGATAATCAGTGTGATATCCGATCCGATTTCAATGGTTTCGCCGACCTTGCGGCTGAGAACTAACATGGCCTGATCCTTCAATGGGGGGTGGGTGCAGCAACACTCGCTATCTGTGCTGCGAGTTCGGCTGTTGTTGCTATGACGCTGCAATCGGCAGGCCACTGTGAAGCAAGTTGCTAAAGATTTTGAAAATATTCCGACACTTCTCGCTAATCGCCACCATCAAACTATCCGCCCCCAACGACCTTGCGTCGTTGGAGCGAACGATTGTTAGCTAAATCCTAGTGTTTTTCACATGATCGACCCCAACGGGCTTGCCCCGTTGGGTGAGCGAGATCTGATTCACCAACGGGACAAGCCCATTGGGGTCTTACTTGACAACGGTGCTGTTTTTAGCTGCCAATCGTTGGCTCCAATGGGGCAAGCCCATTGGGGGCCGCTGCAACAGTGGTGGCGATTAGCGAGAAGTGTCAATATTCCGAGTCACTTCAGTTCGTTTTCCTTTGGTTTGCGATGGAATCGTGAGACGCCGATTCACGTTGACAACTCTGGCCAAATCAGCTCGCTCGTTGTCGTGAAGCAACGGATTGCAGGTCCATGCGAAGGCTTGCATAACTGGACTCGAAAAGCCAAATGCAGCGGCTTGCCGAGAAGGTGAAAGGATTTGCAGATGTTGATAGGAAACTGGACATGTCGGTCAGAGCCAGGGTCTTCTTTCAACCCGGGAAAACACGTGGAAACCCGTCGGATTTGGCAACATCGCAAAGCGGCGAAACGAGATTGGCACAGGCGATGCTGACATGAACCGGAAAGATCTGGTAGCCAAAATCGCCAAGCATTTCCATTCTTGTGCCGAAGGAGCCAAAGAGGGCGAAGGTGTCGAACGCCTCCGCGGCTTTGGTAGCGGAAAGGTTTGCTAGCGATCACTTAAACACACCTAAAATAACACAATAGATATAGGAAGCTTCCTCCCATGCGTATCATCCTATCCATCGCTTTGCTCTTTGCGATCGGTTCTCTCTCGATGACCCGGGTCGACAAGTTGAAAGACAGCTACGACGAGTACTTCGGTTCGAATGCGTCGTTGAGTGAAAACGTCGATGGGGAGCATGATTTGGACGAGCAGGACGAGCATCAAGAGCATGCGGGGCATCCAGAATCTGGAGAGCACGCCGAGGGCGACCATCACGCCATCCACAAGATCGTCGCGACGAGTCCCGTTGCCAAAGACGTGACCTTGACGCAGCAATACGTTTGCCAAATTCACTCTCGTCGACATATTGAAGTTTGCGCCCTCGCAGGCGGTTACTTGAAAGAGATTCAGGTGAATGAGGGCCAGATGGTCCGAAAGGGACAGTCGATGTTCCGCATTCTGCCGACGTTATACGAAGCAAAGCTCGACGCTGACATGGCCGAAGCTCGGTTGGCTCAAGTGGAGTACGACAACACGGAAAGTCTAGTGCAACAAAACATTGTTTCGCCACAAGAGCTGAAGCTTGCTAAAGCGAAGCTGGCCAAAGCATTCGCTAACGTCAAGTTAGCCCAGGCGGAAATGGATTTTGCAGACATCAAGGCTCCTTTCGATGGCGTCGTCGACCGGTTGCACGAACAGGAAGGCAGCCTTGTCGATGAAGGCGCAATGTTGACGACGATGTCCGACAACAGCGTCATGTGGGTCTACTTCAACGTCCCCGAGGCTCGTTACTTGGAATACCAAACCGCGATGAACGCTGGCCAGGACCAAGACAGCCTGAATGTGCAATTGAGGCTAGCCAATCACACCATCTTTGACCAACCCGGCAAGATTGGTGCGATCGAAGCGGACTTTGACAGCGAAACAGGGAACATCGCGTTTCGCGCCGACTTCCCCAATACGAACGGACTACTGCGTCATGGCCAAACCGGCACGATACTGATTCATAAAATCGAGAAGGATGCCATTGTGATTCCTCAGCGAGCGACGTTCGAGATTTTGGCTAAAAAGTACGCCTATGTGATCGATGCTAACAATGTGGTGCACCAACGCGAAATCGTCATTCAGAACGAGAAAGACGATGTCTTCCTGGTCGCCGACGGATTGGAAGCTGGCGAGACAATCGTCTTGGAAGGTATTCGACAAGTTCGCGATGGCGAAACGATTGAGTGCGAATATCAAGATCCCGAAACCGTGCTGGCTAACTTGAAGTACCACGCTGAATAGCGACCCAATGTGAAGGCCACCTAGTAGCGGAACCCGCCAAGAGTTCCGAGCCGCCCGATCGGCGAAAGCCTTTGCGGCTTCCCTTAACCACTTGTTCATTCCGCACAAACCCCATTCGCATCGCGAAAGTCACGACGACTTTCACCACGACACAGGAACGTCAACGAATTCATGTTCGAAAAATTTCTGCATAGGCCCGCATTGGCCATCGTCATCTCGTTGCTCATCCTATTCATGGGTGGGATGGCGATCAACGTGCTGCCGATCTCTCAGTTCCCCTCCGTCGCGCCACCCAGCGTTCGAGTGTCGGTATCCTATCCTGGTGCCAGTGCAAAAATCCTGATCGACTCGACGATGGTGATTTTGGAACAGGCCATCAATGGTGTTCCCAATATGCGCTACATGATGGGGGACGCGACCAGCGCTGGTGAAGGCACCATTCAAATTGTGTTTGAGCCAGGCACCGATCCTAATGTTGCAGTCATGAACGTCAACAATCGTGTTCAGATGGTCAAGAACAATCTGCCACCGATCGTCGAACGTGAAGGCATTATCGTGATGCAGAACATGACCAGCATGCTGATGTACGTGAACGTTTTCAGTACGGATTCCAACGTCGACCAGAACTATCTTTACAACTACGCTACCGTCAATATTCTCAACGAGATCAAACGAATTCCCGGGGTTGGTCGTGCAACGATCCTGGGAAACCGTTCGTACGCAATGCGTGTGGAACTCGATTTGGAGCGCATGCGTGCATACAAAGTCGATGCGGAAGACGTGATGAAGGCACTCGACGAACAGAGCATGATCGGCTCCCCAGGGCGACTTGGGCAAGCCACCGGCACAACGTCGCAGACCCTCGAATACGTGTTAACGTGGGTCGGTCGCTACAAAACGCCAGAGGAATACAGCAAGATTATCTTGCGAGCGACACCTGAAGGCGAGATTTTACGACTGGGAGATGTCGCCAATGTGTCTCTCGGTTCTTCCTTCTACGACCTCTATTCCGACATCGATGGTTTGCCATCCGCCGCTATCGTACTGAAGCAAACACCCGGGTCCAATGCGGCAGAGGTGATCGAGAGGGTAAAGGAAAAAGTCGAAGAGATCAAACAAAAGTCGTTCCCACCAGGAATGGACTATGCCGTGACCTATGACGTATCAAACTTTTTGGACGCGTCGATCGAAAAAGTATTGCATACGCTGTTTGAAGCGTTCATTCTGGTTTCGCTTGTTGTCTATCTGTTTCTCGGTGATTTTCGCAGCACACTTATCCCGACACTGGCCGTGCCCGTTTCGCTGATCGGCACGTTTTTCTTCATGCTAATGTTTGGCATGTCGATCAACCTGATCACATTGTTCGCACTCGTGCTTGCAATTGGAGTGGTGGTCGACGATGCGATCGTGGTCGTTGAAGCGGTCCATGAGAAAATGCACACCAAGCATCTTGGACCGTACCAAGCGACTCAGGAGGTCGTCCGAGAAATCAGCGGGGCGATCATCGCGATCACGCTGGTGATGACCGCTGTCTTTATCCCCGTGACGTTCATGACCGGCCCAGTGGGCGTGTTCTACCGACAGTTTGCATTGACGATGGCGATGTCGATCGTTATCTCGGGCGTCGTGGCGTTGTCGCTGACACCGGTGTTGTGTGCCATGATCCTGAAACCGCTCGGTGACAAGGGACAGCGTGGCGTTATCGGCGCGGTGAATCGTGGTATGAAAAAAATCGCAGGGGAATATGCGTATATTCTGCGCGGATTGCTGTGCCTGTTGTTGGGGGCGGCAGTCGGTGCGGGGGCCTTTTTTCTGTTGCATGTCGAAATCGTTCACGAAGTCCTTTCGGAACAAGTCGAACTCACGGGCATTCGTGTGATGATCATCACGGGCATCGTTGCTGTGCTTGCTGTATTTTCGTTCTGGGCAGCCTTTTCAGGTTTCGAGGGCAGTCCGAAACGGCGAAGCCCTATCGGCGTATTCCTGCACCTGTTTGACCGTGGCGTGGAGAAGGTCACCGGTGGCTATGCGGGCGTGCTTCGCCACATCATCACTCGCCGCGTCTTGACGATCGCCGTGATCGGAGTGTTCGCATATGGCATTCTGGTCGTCAATAAAGTCCTGCCCACCGGATTTATTCCGCTGGAAGACCAAGGGATGATCTATGGCATCGTGCAAACGCCACCTGGGTCAACGTTGGAATACACCAATGCGAAGTGTCACGAGCTGCAGAAAATTTGTAAAGATTTTACTGACGAAGACGGAGATCCCTTGGTGACTTCGGTCTCGTCAATCGCTGGCTACGAAGTTCTCACCGAAGGGCGTGGATCGAACGCTGGTACTTGCATCATCAACTTGCAACCGTGGGCGAAACGCGAATTGACGTCCAAGCAGATTATCGAGGAGCTTGAGAAACGTGGTGCCGAGATTGCTAACGTCAAGCTCGAGTTTTTTGAACCGCCTGCCGTTCCCGGATTTGGTGCCGCCGGAGGTTTTTCGGTGAACTTGCTCGATAAGACCAATAGTGGCGACTATACGGCGTTGGGCGAAGAAACGGACAAGTTCATGGACGCGCTCAGCAAACGACCGGAACTGAAGGGGCTCTTCACGTTTTTCGCCGCAAACTATCCGCAGTACGAGATCATCATTGACAATGATGTCGCGATGCAAAAAGGGGTGTCGATTCGAGCTGCGATGGACAACTTGTCGATCGTGATTGGCAGCACATGGGAACAAGGCTTTGTGCGGTTTGGTCAGTTCTACAAGGTCTATGTCCAGGCGGCACCCGAGTTTCGCCGCTACCCAGAAGATTTGGACAACATGTTTGTCAAGAATGAAGCGGGAGACATGGTACCCTATTCCGCGTTCATGCGAATCGAGAAGAAGCAGGGACTCAATGAGATCAGCCGCTACAATCTATATCCGACCGCGCCGATTCAGGGCGCACCCGCCGCGGGATATAGCAGTGGCGAAGCGATCGCTGCGATCAAAGAAGTCGCCGCGGAAACACTTCCTAATGGTTTTGATATCGACTGGCGTGGGCTTGCGTACGATGAGGCCAATGCGGGAAACACGGCCGTCTACATCTTTTTGATCGTGGTCGTGTTTGTCTATATGGTGTTGGTGGGGCAATACGAGAGTTTCATCATTCCCATTGCCGTCCTGGCGTCACTACCAGTCGGATTGTTCGGCTCGTTTCTGTTTCTTAAGTCAATGGGGCTGGCCAACGACGTGTATTGCCAGATCGGTCTCGTCATGCTGGTCGGCTTGCTCGGTAAGAATGCGATTCTAATCATCGAATTTGCGGTCCAACGTCGCCAACAGGGACTCAGTATCCAAGATGCCGGTATCGAAGGTGGCAAGCTGCGGTTTCGACCGATTCTGATGACCTCGTTTGCCTTTATTGCTGGCTTGATCCCGTTGGTTCGAGCAACCGGTCCCGGTGCGATCGGCAACCGTACGATCGGTACCACAGCGGTGGGGGGCATGTTGCTGGGAACACTTGTTGGTGTGCTGGTGATCCCTGGTTTATACTATCTATTCGCTAGGCTCGCCGATGGACGTTACCTGATCAAGGACGAACACGAAGAACCATTGAGCGAGTATTTTGAGCGACACGAAGGGGAGACACCTTAAAGATGTTTCGCAATCAGCCAACGGAACTAGGAAAGAGCTACCGAATCGCGGTGATCGGATTGTCGTTACTGAGTGTCGCTGCGCTGGCGATCACCCTTTGGATGCTGGTTGACTTACTAAAAGAGCAGAATGTTGTCGACGACCTGATGAAGGAATTGCCTCGCGGAGCCAAGAGAGCTGCCGAATTCTTGGCAGGGGAACTGAAGTGGCATTTTCGTCTGACGATTTTGGTCATCATCAACGTCGTGGTTACGGCAATCGCAGTCATCTTATTGTGGCGTGCCTACCACGCTTCCCAAACTTCACTTCGCGACTTCAAAGCGCTCGCCAGCGATGTGCTTAGCAGCATGGCCCTCGGAATCATCACGACTGACTTGAATGGACATGTCACCAGCATCAATCGTCGCGGCATGGAACTGTTGGTCGCCGATTCGTCCTGCATTGGCCAATCCATTGCAAGTATCAAGTCGGTGCCCTTGAGAGAATTCCGCGATGACTGGATGGCCGAGCGGTCGACCGATATGTTTCGCGACCTCACCGTCACCGAGGGTAGTAACCCCCGTAGGCTCCGTGCGTTCTGTCAAATCCTAAGCGATCACAATGGAAAGGAGGTGGGCAATGTGCTGCAGCTACGTGACGTAACCGAGCGGATCTTGATCGAACAACGGATGCGTCGGATGGAACGCTACATGGGCTTGGGCTCACTTGCAGGTGGTTTGCATCATGAGATCAAAAACCCACTCGCTGCGCTTTCGCTACACGTCCAGCTATTGGAAGAACAACTTGAAGCCGATGACACGTCGGAAGACAACCGACAAATGCTAGGTGTCATCCGAACGGAAGTCACTCGAATCGGTGGTGTGCTGGAGAGCTTTCGTGATTTCGCGTCGGTTGACTGCCTCCATACTCGTTGTGTCGATGTGGCGGAGATACTGCGCCAACAAATCGACTTGATACGTCTCCAAGCGGATCAGCAGGGCGTGCAAATCGTTTTCGATCCATGCGCAGAAGATGTGACGGTGGAAGCCGATCCGTCACGGTTGGAACAGGTTTTCTTGAACTTGTTCATCAATGCTATCGAAGCGATGCCAGATGGCGGCACGTTGACAATCGCGACAAGTCGAATGGCCGACTCGTTACAGATCGGCTTTGCCGACACCGGACGCGGCATACCGCCAAACTTGGCTGACAAAATACTCGATCCCTATTTCACGACGAAAGATACCGGCACCGGTTTGGGTTTGGCGCTATGCGACAAAATTGTTAGGCAGCACCGAGGCGCCCTCGACTTCCAAACTTCCGAGACAGGAACGATCTTTGCGATCACATTGCCGATCGAAATCCCCCATCCCAATCGAACGGACAAGCAACCGGCCAACTCCGTTGTTTGATAACCATACAAGACATTGTTTTCATGATGCAAAACGAATTTCATATTTTGATCGTCGATGACGAACCCAACATCCGCTCTGGATTAGCGAGAGGTCTGTCCAAAGTCGCGGACAAAGTCGCGACAGCTGGTTCGGTCAACGAGGGGCTCGACAAGTTTGACGCCGGCAACTTCCAACTCGTGATTGCCGACGTCCGAATGCCGGGCGATCGAGACGGCTTGGATTTGATTTCGTTGGTGCAGCAGCGAAAGCCAGGTACGACAACGATTGTGATCACAGCCCATGGCAGCATGGAAACGGCCGTCGATGCCATGCGACGCGGTGCTTTTGATTTCATCAGTAAGCCGGTCGACCTGAATCTGATTCGTCAACAGGTCTGTCGGGCGGCCGAGCATCATCGTTTGCAGTACGAAAACCATGAGCTGAAAGAAAAGTTGGCTGCCGCGGGCGAGATCAGTGGCATCATCGGAAACAGCCAAGCTCTTGAAGAGTTACTCATTCAGATTCGTCAAGTCGCTTCGACCGATGCGACCGTGATGATTCATGGCGAGAGTGGAACGGGCAAGGAACTGATTGCGAGAGCGATCCACGACCAAAGCAACCGATCAACAGGCTCGTTTATCGCCGTCAACCTGGGCGCACTACCCGAAACACTCCTTGAAAGCGAATTGTTCGGTCACGAGCAGGGATCGTTCACCGGAGCATCGCGGCAAAAACCAGGTTGTTTCGAACAGGCGGTTGGCGGCACGCTGTTCCTCGATGAGATCACCGAAATTCCAGCCAAAAGTCAAGTCGATTTGCTTCGCGTATTGGAGTCGCAGCAATACACTCGCGTTGGTGGAGAGGATCAAATGCATTCGGACGCACGAATTGTGTCGGCAACCAACCGCGACGTGTCACAAATGCTTGCCGAGGGTACCTTCCGCGAAGATCTTTACTATCGGTTGAACATCGTTCCCATCCATGTTCCACCGCTAAGGTCCCGACGTGGTGATGTCCCATTGTTGGTCGAATACTTCATGGATCACTTTTGCAAGCGTCACGGTCGTCAGCCGAAAACGGTCGACTCCGAGGCGATGCATCTTCTTGCCAATGCTCGATGGCCCGGAAATGTTCGGCAACTCCGAAACGTCGTCGAACGTGTTGTCGTCACCTCGACGAGTGACAAAATCCAAACGAGTGATCTGCCGGAAGAGCTTCGCAAGGGTGAGACCATGCTGAATCCTGTCATACGGACGCTTGCTGAAATCACCGAGACGGCTGAAAAAGCTGGTATTGAGAATGCACTCGCAGCCAACGACCATCATCGTGAACTCACCGCCAAGTCACTCGGCATCAGCGTGCGAACGTTACACTACAAAATGAACAAATACGACCTTCACTAATGTTTCATCCCCAAACCATCGCCAAGTAGCAGAATTCGTCAAAGGTTTCGGCCGACTTCGCAATCCCCGAATGCCTTGGCGGCGTCCGCTACCGATCTACCCAGGGCTCGGGTGAATGCTATGGAATCTTCGACCTATCAACCAACCCAGTCAAGCGACCCCGCGGTCGAGCCAGGACTCTCGTTTTCGAACGTCTTTCATGCCGACTGCATCATGGTTTTAGGTGATGGCGAAACCAAGTCGTCAGTGATCGCACAATTGGTGAAGCGACTTGCTAAAAATGGTCGACTGTGCCCATCCCAGGATGACTTTGTCGCCCATCGAATCAAATATCGAGAGAGTCTGGCGTCGACCGCTTTTGGCCGTGGCCTCGCTTTCCCCCATTTGCGGACTCCCTACGTCGATGATTTCATCGGCGCGATTGGGATCCTGCCATCCGGTATCTCCTTCGATTCCAACGATGGCGCCAAAACCAAGCTCGTATTCTTAACCCTGTCACCATACGCCAGTCGCCAGCACCACACCCAATTGCTCAGCCGCCTCGTCAGTCTTCTGAGCAATAAAGCCGCCGCCGTCCGACTGCTGCACAATGTCAACCCAACCGTCTTCCACCGAATTCTTTGCAGCTTTGATTCGATGTAGCCAATCGGGCGACGGGCCCCTCTTTCAGGCCCCTCTTTCAGGCCCGATGACGCGACGATCTCGCTGGCATTTTTCATTTGCTTCCGCAGAAATTCACGCTGCATGTTCCGGATTTTTGGCTCGGCGAACTCCTGCAAGATAAATTGCGGTTACTCGTTTCCAGCCACAGACCGATCCCAGTTGGTTCTCGGATAACGGCGTCGGTATTGAATCGGGGGAACGCCTGAGTCGGACCGCGGAGCCCTGACATTGTCATCCTACCGGGTTGTTTCGCATCGTGTCGTAGGGTGCGGCTGGCGATTGACTACTCTTGTGAGTGCAATCCAAACATGTTCCCCTCGGTGTCGACCGCCAACGCCATGAAGCCGTACTGCCCGAGCGACACCTTCGCCTTTTGAATTTTGCCACCAGCGGATTCGACTCGGGACGCTTCGATCGCGCAGTCTTCGCAAGCGAAATAGACCCGTGTACTGTTTCCACCTGATGGGAATCCCTCCATTTTTACGAGCGCACCTGCGGCACCTTGGGCTCCCATCTCCATCGGAAAAGCCAGTAATTCAATTTCGGGCGACGGTGCGTCCAATTTGGTTAGTTCTGTGCCGAGTACCTTCTCGTAGAACTTCTTCGCGCGGTCAAGGTTTTCGACGTAAATTTCAAACCAGCACACAGGATTCGTTTTCATCGTTTTGGTTCCTCTTTTGTTTGGCAATACTTTTGATGGCACTTCCGAAGTAGAGCCCACCTCCGTTTAACGTGGCATTACCGATGATATCGAACAACTTCAATCCGAACGGCAAAATCAGTCATCAAATTCTTTCTGCCCTGCGATGCCTTTAAACACCGCCAGTATCTGTGCGATGGCCTACGGACTCTTCCAAGGAGCCCAATCAAAATGGAGATGACTGAACCGACGCAGCGCTACGTGGCATCCGGTAGTGTCTCAATCGGCCGTATCTCGGCCGTTCCTCGTCGCGATCCGGGGATCCTCGTTGCGATCTCGATTGCTTCATCGAGGTTTGCAACACGGATCAAAAAATAGCCACCGAGCTGTTCTTTCGTTTCGGGAAACGGTCCATCGACAACCGCACGACTTCCGTTGCGAACACGCACACAGGTCGCGGTTGCTGGCGGCTGAAGAGGCGATGCCGAAAGGAATTGGCCGTTCGCATGTAGTTGATGGCAGACTTCGACCGATTCGGCCAGCGCGAGTGCATGTTCTTCGGGCGGCCAAGCACCGTCCTCGGCATACATCAGCAAGATGTAGTTCCTCGGTGTCTCCCTATCGCTTGGGACTCGGTTACTTTCTCCTGTTTCGGGCAACGACAACGAGCTTGGCAACGGGAAAAGCGGTCGAATCTCGACCGTCCCCTTTTTTGCAGGCGGTAATCTGCTGGCGATCTCGACCGCCTCGTCACGGTCGCCAACATCGATGATGTAGTAACCGCCTAGCTGTTCCGTTGTTTCGGCGAAGGGGCCGTCGGTGATCTGACGCTTACCGTCACGAACGCGGACGCTGGTCGCAGTCGTCACCGACCGTAGTGGCGACGAGCTGATCCATTTACCTTCCGTTTCAAGTTCGTCGCAGATCGCCATGGACTTGAGCATGCAGTCCTTGCGTTCTTCCTCCGTCCAGCAATCCTCGGCGCCGTAGATCAATAGCATGTACTTCATTTTACAACCTCAATCGTCGCTGTTTGTTGCCTACTGCTATCCTCGGGGACCATCACCATCCAACCGATACCGAATTTATCGGTGACCATGCCGTATCGAGGTGACCAAAACGTCTTCTCCAGCGGCATGTCGACAATGCCGCCTTCGGAAAGCGCAGCGAACACACGATCGCAAACAGCCTCACTCTCGACCGACAAGGCCAAGCGAAATCCCTCATGACTGGTCGCGTCACCGCAGCCGTCGGATGCCATCAGCATCATCTTGCCAACCTTGAAGGAGGCGTGCATCACCTTGTCCTCAAAACCCGGCTGCAGCATTCCCTCGGGCACAGGATCGGGACTCTCACTGAATCTCATCTTCAATAAGACGTTGGCCCCAATGGCTTGCTCGTAGAAAGCCAGCGCCTCTTCACAGCGTCCGCCGAAAAATAAGTACGACTGCACGTCCATTTGCTGCATCGCAATCTTCTCGCGAAGGCTGCCTTCTTGCTCGCTCAAATCGATCGCTAGATCGCCCTCGGCAAAGTCTTCCATTGTGAACAGCGGACGAATTTCGATGTCTGAATCTTCGTTCATTGGATTGGGACAACGCTTGACCCAGTCGATGGCTTCCTGCATCGAAGCGACTTCCCAGAGCCAGTAGCCCGCGACCAACTCTTTCGTCTCGGCGAATGGACCGTCCGTCACGCTGCGGTCGGAACCGCTGAAATGAACGCGTACACCTTGGGAGCTTGGCTTCAGCCCTTCACCCGCTTTCATGATTCCGGCTTTCACCAGTTCCTGATTGAACCGGCCCATGTCGGACAACCGTTTTTCGTCTGGCATTTTCCCGGCTTCGGAACTCTTCGTTGCTTTTACAAAGACGATGACTTTCATTTGCTACTCTCTCATTCGTAAGAAAAGAACTCTAATTGAAATGACGTACTGCGGTTTCATCGGTAAACAACGGAATATTCTCGAACCCAATCGCTTCATAAAACGCCATCAACGCCTTGAGGTCGACGACGGGAAAGTTCACGAAAATCATTCTTTCCAACTGTTTTTCCTTCAAAATGGCTGTTTTGTTTTAGCTGCGAACTGCTGCCTCGATTGCAGAAACGTCGATCTTTTGCATCGTCATCATTGCGTCGAAGACTCGCTCGGCGACTGCGGGATCGGGATTCGTATAGCCTTGCGTCAGAACGGTCGGCGTGATCTGCCAATGCAAACCCCATTTGTCTTTGCACCACCCGCACTGGCTCTCCTCGCCACCGTTGCTGACGATGGCATTCCAATAGCGATCCGTTTCGGCTTGGTCGGCGGTTGCGACTTGAAACGAGAACGCCATATTGTGCTCGATACCGGGGCCACCGTTGAGTCCAATGCAAGGAATGCCCAACACTGTGAACTCGACGGTCAGTACGTCTCCCTTTTTCCCCGACGGAAAGTCGGAAGGCGCGCGATGAACCGCGCCGACGGAGGAATCAGGAAAGGTCTCGGCATAAAACCTCGCCGCCACCTCGGCGTCACCATCGTACCAAAGGCAGATCGTGTTCTTCGCTGGTTTTGTCATTGTCAATTCTCCTTGTTGGCAACTGATCTAAGTTCGCAAGACGCGTTTTCGTTCTGAATTACGTTGTAGTCGAACGGGAAGATGACGAATCGACATTGAACGCGACTTTTTTTGAAAAAGTCGTTGTTCCGTAAACAGAAGGCCCGCGAAGTCCGCGTTCGAGGCTCACGATTCTCGCAGTTTTCTCAGTCTTTCCGTCAGGAAACGACGCTCCGGTTGCTGTTGCGTCAGTGCCAACGATTGCTCGAATGCCGTAACCGCTTCGGCGGTTCGACCTGCTCGACGAAGAAGTTCTCCGCGTGCGGAGTGCGTGAGATGATAGTTGGCGAGTTCACCTCGCTCTAGGATCGCGTCGATGAGTGTGATTCCAGCGTCGGGGCCGTCTCGCATTGCCACCGCGACCGCTCGGTTCAATTCAACCACTGGTGATGGATCGACCTGAATCAATACCGAATACAACGCGACGATTTGATTCCAGTCTGTGTCGGCTGCGGTGATCGCGTTAGCGTGGGCTGCCGAGATCGCCGCTTGTAACGTGTAGAACCCGAACTGGCGTGATGTGAGCGATCGTTCGACCAGTCGTTTACCTTCGACGATCAAGTCGCGATTCCACATACTGCGGTCTTGATCCTCGAGCAAAACAATCTGGCCATCGCCTGTGGCTCGCGCCGTCCGACGCGACTCATGCAACAGCATCAACCCGAGCAGTCCCATCACCTCTGCATCGTTGTGTAGCTCCAGCAGCAGCCGACACAACCGAATGGCTTCATCGGACAGTTCGCAGCGTACCAGCGAATCACCGTTGGATGCTGAGTAGCCTTCATTGAAGATTAGGTAGATCACGGAAAGCACGCCGTCGAGTCGTTCGGGTAGATCGCTCAAAGCGGGGATGACGAACGGGATTCCGGCGTCTCGAATCTTCGCTTTGCCGCGCACGATCCGTTGGGCCATTGTTGTGGGCGAAGTGAGAAACGCTTTCGCAATTTCCTCCGTCGTTAAACCGCAGACCTCACGCAACGTCAGAGGCACCTGCACTTTTGGATCAATCGCGGGGTGGCAGCAAGTGAAGATCAACCGCAACTGATCATCTTCGATTTCGGTCGCAGCTCGTTGGACATTCGCTTCGCAGACTTGCTCAATCCGTTTTGTGACCTCGGGAGCAATATCGCGAGCCTTCTCACGGCGGCGAATGATGTCGACCGCCTTGAATCGTCCGGCCGAAATCAACCAAGCCATTGGATTCGCTGGAACGCCATCGGCTTCCCACTGGATGATTGCCGATGCAAACGCTTCCTGCATCGCTTCTTCGGCTAAGTCGAAATCTCGCAGCAATCGAACCAACGACGCGAACACCTTCCGCGATTGGTTTCGGTATAAATCGTCAATCCGCGTCCCATGATCATTCATCACGTTTGACTCGACTTGCCACGATGAACGTTTCCGAAAGCGTCAAGTAGGTCTCGCCCCATTGTTGTCGTAGACGTAGTGCTCATCATCCATGAAAGCTTAGCGAGAACAAGCCGAATTTACCTTGGCAGCATCAGAACCGTGCCCTCGGCCAATCCAATCTTCTCGATGTGGCCGGTGAGGAGTTTTCCTGTGGTTTTATCTTTGTAGAGGAGGTGTGCGTGGGTAGAGGTGGCGGGATGCGTTAGATTTCCAACGGCGTCTTTTGCGTAGATACCGACAATCGTTCCAGCCACCTTTTTGAGCTCGCTCTCAAATGGTTGTTGTTCTTTCGGTAGTTCAATCTTCTGTACCCGTGCATGTATCGGGCAAGCTCCGTGGATGACGTGAAGGCTGACGTCCGTGAATTGACCTTCCAGCGAAAAAATAAAGGGTTTGTCCGTGTCAACGCCCGCCGCCAAGGCCGAGCTGGCGATCCATTGATCAAAATCCTTGGGGGCAACATTGTCTAGAACGGAGTGACGTGTCCACGACGGCACGTAGGCGCCGGCTAGCATGGTGGCTTGCCGGTCGCCATCGACATTTGAGATCGGGGTGAGTTGTCCGTTGGAACCAACACCCGTGATCACGACCTTGTTGTCGAGAATTGTAACCTCACCTGCGAGTCCTTCCAGTGCCGCGACGGCATAGAAATGAGGTTGCTTCACAAGGTCAATCAGTTGCACTCGACCTTGGTGCTGTTGCATTCCGATCGCTTCATGCATCGTACCATACTGAACGATGGTGCCGTCCCATGGTTGCTGTGCGAATGCCGTCGTATTCACGAGCGTCGTATTCACGAGCGTCGCCACTACGATCGGCAAAAGAGACGTCATCAAAAGACTTTTGCTAATTTTCATGGCTCATTCCTCGATGGCTCATTTCTCGTGGGTAGGCTGTCTGGATTTCTGGGGTCTCGGGAAGTTACTAACCTTGCGATTCAAGCATCCGTGCATGGGCCATTGCGTCTTCGGCTTTTTGAATGTAGATCTGTTCCTGCGTTCCGGCCCAAGCCCGTTGGTAGGTGACGCTGAGTGCCGTGAAGTTAAACGCATCTTGCGGTTCGAGCTGGCAAGCTTTCTCCCCATGCTGGATTGCCAAATCATGCTGGCCCGTCTTGGTATGAACGCGGGCGAGAGCAAGGTGACCGAGTACGAACGACTCGTCTTCCGCAATGATCTGATTCAATCCAGCGATCGCTTCGTCAAATTTTTCATCGTCGATTAGCTTTTCGACGTCGTTGTATTGGGTGTAAATATCAGACATATTATTGACATTCCGAGGTGAAGGTGGTTTAGGTTAAGGTCGTAGCTTAGCAAATTCGCCTACGCATCGGCAGGGTCTTTCGATTGTTGCCGGTTCAGGTTGTCTTTCTTATTAAACATCGCTTCGATCCGCGCTTGAGTTTTTTTTCGCGCCGAAGCGAGGTGGTCCATTAGCACCCGGATTGGCGCCCTCTTTCGATGGCCGTGCTTGTCGGTTTGGATGACGTGGCCAGTGGTGAGTTCCATCGCCGTCAAATAGCCGCCACCAAAACAATAGGTGTCAAGGCAAATGAGGTGACCAAGGTTCAAAATTTCTCCGCCCGCTTGCGGGGTATGTCCGACATAGACCCGTTTGCCGCTGAAGTGCGGTGCCGGGTAGGGATATTGCAGATGTTTCCAATATCGGCACGCATCGTCTTGATTGCTCATCGGCTGATCGGGCTGGTAGCAAGCGTGAACAAATATCTCGTTCTCTGTCTCGTGGTATTCGTAGAGCGAATGAAAAAAGTCGAGATGGGTGGTAGGAATCTTCTTCAGCGAGCCACCATAGCTGGCGATCGTCGCTTGACCGCCACCATTCTTCCAGATCGATTGATCCAAACCGGCCGAGACGACTCCCATCAGCATGATCTCGTGGTTTCCCCGGAGGGCGATCACGCGGCATCGCTTGCGTAATTCAATAATCTGGTCGACGACATCCTTACTGTTGGGCCCGCGGTCCACGTAGTCGCCCAAGAAAATGATCTGATCGCTATGGCTGGGGTCAATCGCCTCAACCAAGGTGCGCAGCGCCTTGCTACACCCATGAATATCTCCGACAACAAATTGGCGATTCACCATGAACTAATTTCGGTTGGGGTCACCAAAGTGGACGCCTGGAGCCAATGAGTGCAGGATATCGTGCCCGCAACGTTTTACGGCGGTTTCCCAGATTGTGTCAGGGTCGCCAAACAGTATATCGGTGTCGGCTTTGCCGATCAGCCATCCGCCAACGCGAAGTTCTTCATCCAATTGGCCAGGCCCCCATCCACTGTACCAAGCAATATATCGAACCTTTGCATCGGGCCGTTTGAGCAAGATTCGGAGATGGTCATCGTCACCGGTGATCCAAGCAGGCGGGTTACCAAAATCGATCGACATACTGCCGAACGGGTCCGCGGGATGGTCGTGGATCGTTACCTTGGTTCCTGGTGGATAGAGCGAATCGCTTCCTGCGTTGGCGCCGCCCCCCATTTCATTCTTTCCGCACGGTTCGCCAACGCCCGCCAAGGTGTGGATCGCAATCAAGGGGCCTTCGACGGGGCCACCACGAAATATAAAGTCGTCTTCTCTGGGGGCACCGCCCGTACTACTGAGTTCAACGATTTCTCGAAAGCGACGATCGGTTGGGCGGTTGATTGCTAAGCCAAACGCTCCCTCGGCATCGTGGCGAATAATGAATACGACCGACCGCATGAAATTGCCATCGCTTAAATAGGGCGAAGCGATGAGCAAACGTCCCGACGTGTCTTCGGCCATCACTTTGTCTCCAATGTGTCTCGCCACAAACATCCAGCCCAAGACAACCCAACACCAAAGCTGACCAGCATGTTCACCGATTCGGCGTTGAGTTCACCTCGCCGGCGGAGTCGGTCGATCAAAATGGGGATCGTACAGGAAACCGTGTTGCCGACGTCACGAAGCTCGATCGGAATTCTTTCGGGGGCGATCCCCATTCGACTGGCCAATTGATCCAGCATTTTCCAAGTTGCTTGATGCATTAGGTAGCGATCGATATTGGAATCCTCGAGCCCATTCGCTTCCAAGATTTCGCCGACCAAACGTGGTACCGCTTCGACCGTAAAATTGATCAGGCTGGGGCCATCCATATACAATCGACTTTTCCATCGCTTTCGATGACGCGGCTTAATCGCATCTTCACTCGGTCGAGTACCGCCATCACCGACAAGCAACATATCACCTCCGCTGCCGTCGCTGCCGAATTGAAACCCCCACAAACTTTTTTCAGGTGCGGCCCTCACCAAACTGGCGGCCGCCGCATCTCCAAAAATTGTGCGTATGCTGCGATCATCCGCGTCGATGTATTTACTGTAAGTCTCCGCGGTCAACAAAAGTATGTTTTTGGCAACACCACTTTGAATCAACCCATCGGCAATCGCCAACCCGTAAACAAAACCACTGCAACCGAGATTGAAATCGAATGCACCGCAACGTGTCGGAAGTCCCAACCGGTCTTGGATCAGACAGCTTGTGGTCGGCAGCGGATAATCGGGCGTTTGAGTGCAGAGCAATACGAAATCAATCGAACCAGGATCGATCGACTCGGATTCGAATAGTTTTCGTGCGGCGGCGACCGCTAAATCGCTGGAGGTCTCGTCCGGCGCGGCCACGTGCCGTTGATAAATCCCCGTCTTTTCCTCAATCAACCGCAAATCCCAGTTGGGGAATTGCGTTTGCAGTTCGTCATTGGTTTCGACACGCGAGGGCAAATGGACAGCGATCGGGCCAAGTTGAGCGTACGGCACGGGAAAGATCCATTGATTGCCGAATGAAAATATTGTTCAAAACTTCAATGTGCAGGATAACGAGAAATAGAATCGGTGGCGAGTGGTGTTGTCAGTCTGGCCCAATGAAACTTTTGCTCCCCCGATAATTTGCTCCCCCGACAAAACGCATCTCCATGGGACGGGGCGCTGAATGCCATCGTTGCTCGATATGCCATCGTTGCTCGATTCCCCAGTGCTTTGTCACAACGAAGAATGAGAGTAAGAATCTTTCGTGGCCGTGGTCTCCAACCGCCGCTTATTGGGGCAAGATACTCCAGCCACTCTTTTGCCAAGCCGAAAATCAAGCGGTGACAAAGCGCTAGGTGGACAGGATCGACAGCCTTGGGGATTGAAAGCTAAGGGTCGAAGATGGACCGAGCGAATCAGTAGAGGCTTTCCGCCCTGAGACCACCCCGCCCTGAGACACCGACCAAGAGTTCGGCAAAGCCGTTTTCAGACGCAAAGCCGTTTTCAGACGCAGGGGGGCGTTAGGCAAGCCAGGCCGACGGGGCCAAAGAGAAAAAGAAAGAGCGGCTGATCGGATTCGAACCGACGACAATCACGTTGGCAACGTGATGCTCTGCCAACTGAGCTACAGCCGCAGGTCTTTCATGTCCGCAAAGATTATCGACTGCTCAAAAACTTTGCAAGACCAGTGAGGCAAAAAGAGAAAAAAAGTTTCTACGGCTCGCCTCCCGTTCCCCCGTTCGAAATCGCACGCTAAACTAACCTGCTTAGATCCGATCGATAAGATCAACGAAATCTAAATGTACGAGGGGAGAGCCTGAGTCGTTGTTCGACTGGCCAAAGCCACCCTTTTTTTACTGCTGAATACGATCAAGCCAAAAGACGAGAGGCCTAACGCGGATGTCTACTTCCACCGAGCCCGAAACCAATCCCGTTTCTGATGAAAAGAAAACGATTCAACTGCAATCCAAGGTCGAAAGCCCTAGCGCTTGCGTACGGGAAGTGGTTGTGACAATTCCCCATCAAGAGGTTGAACGTTATCTGAAAGACGCTTATGACGAGATTGTTCCCGAAGCGAGCGTGTCTGGCTTTCGCGCAGGCCGCGCGCCTCGCAAGTTAGTCGAAAAACAGTTTCGTGATCGCGTTCGCGAGCAGGTCAAAGGGACGCTGTTGATGGATTCGCTTGCTCAAGTCAGCGAGAATGAAGAGTTCTCCGCCATTGGCGAGCCCGATTTTGACTTCGAATCGATCGAACTGCCCGAAGATGATGGCGATTTTAAATACCAGTTCACAATCGAGGTCCGCCCCGATTTCGAAACCCCGACCTGGAAAGGTCTCGAACTGACGAAGCAGGTTGAAGAGATTTCTGACGATGACGTTCAAGAATCTCTCCAGCGTGTCCTCAGCCGTTATGCGACACTCGAAGCAACGGACGAACCGGCAGAACTCGGCGACAAACTCGTTGTCGACATCAAGTTCACCGATAACGGAAAGCTACTTTCCAAACTGGAGGAGGAACGTGTCACATTCTGTAATCGTCTAAGTTTGTCCGATGGAGTGATCGAAGACTTCGGGACATTGATGAAGGATGCAACCGAAGACGACGTTCGAACTGGCAAGGTTAAACTTAGCGACAGCGTTGCTGATGAAGCATTGCGTGGAACCGAAGTGGATGCTGAAATTCGCGTTGTCGAAGTGCTCAAGAGCGAACTGCCGAAGTTGACCCCCTCGTTCCTTGAAGAGCTGGGTGATTTTGAGTCGGAAGAAGAATTGCGAGACTTCGTTCGCGATTCTCTGGTTCGCCAAGCCGATTATCGAACGCAGCAAAAGATGCGTGAAACGGTTGTTGAAAAGTTGGCTGGGAATGCTGACTTCGAACTTCCCGAAACATTGGTCACTCGTCAAACTCAACGAGAACTCCAACGCAAAGTATTGGAACTCCGACGCAGCGGTTTCGATGAGGACAATATTCGCCGGTTTGTGAATGCCGCTCGACAAAACGCAAAAGCGTCGACGGAATCATCGCTTCGAGAGCACTTTATCCTCGAGAAAATTGCCGAGGAGGAAAATGTTGACGCTGAGGCTGCCGATTACGATGCGGAAATCGCTCTGATCTCTCAGCAAAGCGATATGACCGAACGCAAAACGCGTGCTCGCCTCGAAAAGAGCGGCCAGATGGACGCGGTTCGTAACCAAATCGTTGAACGCAAGGTGATCGAAATGATTGTCGAAGCGGCAACCATCACGGAAGAAAAGGTCGAGAAAACCGATGGTGATGAGCATGAGGAATTCGCGGTCTATCATAATGTCTTGTCCACTCGCGAAGAGGGAAGTATCCCCGAAGCGAAATACGAGGACAACACACCGAAGGGTGCTGAGAAAGAAAACGAGAAGGAATAGCCGAGTCTCTCCGAGACTCGTTGACTAATAGTTTCCGTCTCGGCGAGACGGATCGACGTAGCCGAGTCTCTCCGAGACTCGTGGTGCTCATATGTTTCCGTCTCAGCGAGACGGATCGACGTAGCCGAGTCTCTCCGAGACTCGTGGACTAATAGTTTCCGTCTCAGCGAGACGGATCGACATAGCCGAGTCTCTCCGAGACTCGTGGACTAATAGCTTCCGTCTCAGCGAGACGGATCGACGTAGCCGAGTCTCTCCGAGACTCGTTGAACCGGCATTGTCCGTCTCGGAGAGACGGACCTACGTAGCCGAGTCTCTCCGAGACTCGTTGAACCGGCATTGTCCGTCTCGGAGAGACGGACCTACGTAGCCGAGTCTCTCCGAGACTCGTGGACTAATAGCTTCCGTCTCAGCGAGACGGATCGACGTAGCCGAGTCTCTCCGAGACTCGTGGACTAATAGTTTCCGTCTCAGCGAGACGGATCGACGTAGCCGAGTCTCTCCGAGACTCGTGGACTAATAGTTTCCGTCTCCGCAAGACGTATCGACGTAGCCGAGTCTCTCCGAGACTCGTGGACTAATGGTTTCCGTCTCGGCGAGACGGATCGACGTAGCCGAGTCTCTCCGAGACTCGTGGACTAATAGCTTCCGTCTCAGCGAGACGGATCGACGTAGCCGAGTCTCTCCGAGACTCGTTGAACCGGTATTGTCCGTCTCGGAGAGACGGACCTACGAAGGTTCGACAGGCTTTGAACCATACGGCCTGGTACTGATGACGCCCTCTTCGGGGCTGCTGGCACTGCCGTATAACTTCTTGGGGATTCGGCCTGCAAGATAGGCTTCTCTTCCCGCGATCGCTGCATGTTTCATCGCCCGGGCCATCCTTGCCGGTTCGCGGGCGTGTGCGATCGCTGTGTTGAGAAGGACGCCGTCCGCACCAAGTTCAAACGCGACGCTCACATCGCTTGCTGTTCCGACACCGGCATCGACGATCACTGGATAGTCCGGATCATCTTCCTTCAAATATTGCATGATCATGCGGAAATTATTGGGATTGAGCATACCTTGGCCACTTCCGATCGGGCTTCCCGCAGGCATCACACTCGTCGCTCCTGCTGCCTTTAGCCGTTGGGCAGTGACCGGGCAATCGTTCGTATAGCAGAGCACTTTAAAACCTTCTGCCGTCAGTTCCTGGCAAGCGGCAATCGTCTCGACCGGATCGGGTAGCAACGTACGACTGTCGCCCAATACCTCCAATTTCACCCAGTCAGCACCAGGGTTTTCCAACGTACGGAGGATTTCACGGCCCAGCTTCGCTGTTCGAATCGCATCTGCTGCGGTGAAACAACCGGCCGTGTTGGGCAACAAGATGTAGCGATCCAAGTCAATGAAATCGAGAATGTTTTGGCCAAGTCGATCGTATAGCCGTTCTCGACGAACCGCTACCGTCACGCATTGGCTGCCCGATTGGTCTAACGATTCGCGCATCTGCTCCATCGTGTCATAGCGGCCGGTCCCCACAAACAACCGGCTAGTGAACTCGTGTCCACCCACCGTGAGCGATAGAGATTCTAAGGAAGTGTCAGCGGGTGAGGATTTCGGGGTAGGATGAGTTGTCGACACGGTATGGACTTCTTCTATTTGGAGAATTTTGGACGGGTAACAGCCATGACGATCGTACCAAAGAGACGCACTCGTTCGAAAGAGACCCAAAGTGCCCAAGTCACAAGGTGGACATTTTGACGCACTGAAGAGCGAGTGATCGTAACGCGGTGTCTCTTGCTTCTAGCTCCCAGCAGGTGTTGATCGCATCCAAAGGGAGAAGCAATAAGCATGCGATCGATCGTCATCTTGGTCGCGATCATCGCTTCCGCGGCGTATTTTTCCCAAACATCAAACCGACCGAACGGGAGTGCGAATGTTTGGTCGATCCGCGCGGCCTCGGCACAACCGCCCCGCGATTCTTTTGGCAGGTTGCATCGGACAAAAACGAGGTTGTCCAAACTAGCTTTCCACGGATCGTTGCGACGAGCGAATCGCTGATCGAAGAAAACACCGATGATTCGACCTGCCTTAAGTTTCGTTCTACTTCAAGTCGCTTTGGCTAAAAGCGGCTTTGCGAAGGCTCCGGCGGCACGGTTCCAACGACCGGCGACGGCATAAGTTTTAATTCCAATCTCGGAAGTTTCGAAGCGTTTTCTCGCGAAATTTCGTTGAGCCAGTATCCTAGCGGTTCGACGATGGGTTACAATATTTGTACGCTACGTTGGCGTTACAGCGAATGGATCAATACAGAGAAGAGGAGTATCGTCGCTCGCGAGCTTACGATTATCAAGCCCCGCAGCGACCGATTAAAAACGTTGCAAACGACTTTGAGTAATGGGAAGCTGATTGCAACTCTTTCGCAGAAAGTCGATGCTCCCGGTCGAGTCGCGAAGACACTGACTAAAGAACAGTAGAAGAGCCGCACGAAACCTCTATAGAAATCCGAAATTTCACAACCATTCTCGATTTAGGAACAACCATGACGACTCGCAGGAACTTTCTTAAAAACAGTGCTTTGACCTCAGCGGCTTTAGTCGCCAATCCGTACATCTTGACCAGCACCGCCAATGCGGCTCAAGTTCAAGATACGGATTTGACCATCGCCGCGATCGGCGTAGGCGGCAGTCGGGGTCGATACAGTCGTGGCGGAGAGGTTTCACGGCAGGCCGCAAAATTTGGCAAGATGATTGCCGTTTGCGACGTCGACGAACGGCACAATGCGGAATTCAACGCGGACAGAATGTTCGGCGGAAAACTAAAGGAATACGTCGACTATCGGAAGCTGATCGACACGGAACGTCCCGACATTGTCGTGATCGGAACCAATGACCATTGGCACGTTCCGATCGCGACGTATGCCTTGCGTGCTGGTTGCGATGTGTACTGCGAGAAACCGCTCACGTTGACGATCGATGAGGGCAAGGAGATCTGCAAAGTTGTGAAGGAGACCGGCAAGGTCTTTCAGGTCGGGACACAACAGCGTACCGAGATGGGTAAACGATTCTTGAAAGCGGTTGCAATGATACAGGAGGGCTATGTCGGCGATAACGTCACCGCGCAACTTGCGATCGGTGGGGCTCCCGGCGAAGGTCCCTTCCCGACATCAAAGGTTCCTGAAAAGCTGAACTGGGACTTTTGGGTGGGGCCAGCGCGAGCGGCTGACTACTCACTCGAACGCCGAAAATTCTTCCGTTGGTATATGGAGTATTCTGGTGGCAAGATGACCGATTGGGGAGCCCACCACATTGATATAGCCCAGTGGGCTATTGGGATGGACAAGACTGGCCCAACCAGCATCAGCGGCACAGGGCAATTTGGAAATGTCGTTCCCGAGGGTTTTGATTGGGTGGCATTCTTTGAAGGCAAAGCCGAGCTAGAAAATGGCTACAACGCCGCCACCAAATTTAGTGTCAACTTGACATTCGAAAATGGTTCGGCTTTGAATGTTCATGACAAATATGTGTCCGAAGATGGAGACACGACGTTTCCCAACGGGATCCTATTTGAAGGCAGTCAGGGACGCCTCTTTGTCAATCGTGGCAAGCTAACCGGCAAACCTGTCGAGGATCTGACCGAGTCGGACAACAAGAAACTCGAAGATGCCGTCGCCAAACTTTACAAGGACAAACCGATCACCAGCCATATGCAGAACTTCTTTGAGTGCGTCAAAGATCGCTCCGAACCAATCTCGGACGTTTACTCGCATCACCGCACGATGACCAGTTGTCACATGTGCAACATCGCGTTGATGGTTGGCGAGGATCTGAAGTGGGATCCAGTGAAAGAAGTTTTCATCGGTAATGAGATGGCCAACCAATTGATGTCACGGCCGAGCCGAAGTAAGTATCTAGGTTCACCAGCCTAGTCCACCGGCCTAGTCCGGATTTGGTCGTAGCGGAGGTCGTCAAGACCTCCCTTTTTTTCTCCGAGTGGTCCGAAACCCTTGGCGATCTTCCGCTCCCCCAACTTGACACACGCTAACCATCCTAAACTCCAATATTCCCGAGTGACCAGAACAAGGTGCCTCCTGATAGTGTTTTTGTGCTTCGCCGCAACCCAGTTGATCGACACCCGTCTGGTCACTGGGGCGAACGATCGTTAACCCTCAGCAGCAGCGATGAATGTTCTGGTACTTTATGCGGACAACATGGTGGGGTTCAATTCAGGATTTTCGCCGTTGGTTTCAGAGTGAAAGTCTGAAGCGGTAGCTCATCCGTATCAAAGAATTGCCATCGGAGTGAGCAAGCAGGACCCTGCAGGGCCGATGAAAACGACTTACGATTTACCAGCAATCGATATACCAGCAATCGACCAACGCCGAGATCGTTATTTTACTTTCCTCATGTTGATTTGTTTGCAGTTCGCTGTTGACGCCGCGTTCGCGTGGAGTGCACCGCCTTTGGACACTCCAGCAAAGCCCAGAGTCGTCTGCTTTGGTGATAGCATCACCAAACGAGGGTATCCGCAGATTCTGGCCAGACTCACAGGGTTCGATGCAATCAATGCTGGGGTCGCGGGTAATTCAACAGCGAAAGCGCTACGACGATTGGCGGACGATGTTCTGGCTCAAAAGCCACACGTGGTCGTTATCCTGTTTGGGACGAACGACCTGCGTGCGGACGCCGATCATGCTTATGTTCCCGTCGCACAATACAAGGCCAACCTGGAATCGATCGTTGCTCAATGCCGAAAGCAGAAGGCACGCGTCATCCTCTGCACTTTGCCGCCGATTGAGCACGAAGCTTTCTTCATACGACATCAGCGTGATCCGTTCGAGGCTCTTGGCGGCCTTGCCAAGCTGATTGAAAACTATCGGGAGGCTGCGAGTCAGGTGGCGGCTGATCAGAATGCGCCACTCGTTGATCTCAATCAGTTACTCGCGAAGGAACCACAGTGGTTGAGCAAAGACGGTGTTCATCCCAGTGAAGCTGGCAATGCGATAATTGCAAAACACGTTGCTAGAGTTCTCGCGCCGCTGTTCGCAGATCAACGCAGGCAAATGCAGCCCAGTGCCGATGACAATTAGGCCGATATCATTGTGTTTGGAGCCACCACGCCGGAGTCGTCGCGGTTGAACCGTCCCCGTGTCTTTGGCGATCTTAACGGATATCGTCTAACCTGGTATGCTGTCCCCAAACGCGATCTCACCACGCCAATTGACGAAATGGTCACTGCCTCCATGCGCCGAATCATGTATCCGATGCTGCTCACGGTTTTACTTCCATCCCTTCTTGCGGCCGAGGATTGGCGGGTCTGGCGTGGCCCGACACTCAACAATCACACACCGGAGTCGGCGATCGATTCGATTCCTCTTACTTGGTCACCGTCAGAGAACGTTCTGTGGAAAAGCCCGATACCGGGAATGGGGCACGCGTCTCCGATTGTTGTCGATAAGAGCATCTACGTACTGACACATGAATCAGACACGAAAACGATCTCCCTGTTGCGGTACGACCTAGACGATGGAAAACGGTCTCAGCGAGTGGTGCTTCACGAGGGGGTTGTCCCGCCGAATTACATGCACAATAAGAACACGTGTGCGTCGGGAACGCCGTCGAGTGACGGCAACGCGATTTTTGTCGTTGTCCAGGTCAACGATTCGATTCAAGCCAGCGCTGTTTCGTTAGACGGAAAGATTCTCTGGCAACGATCAGTCGCACCCTATCGCGTCAGCAGCAAGTTTTGGTTTGGTTACGGGGCGTCCCTTTTGTTGCTTGACGATTCCGTCGTGGTCGCTGTCGACATCGATAACGATGATCGCGGTCTGTACGCACTGGCGAAAGATAGCGGCGAACAGCGATGGAAGGTAACTCGCCCGAAATTCACCAGCTACTCATCGCCGATTCTAGCAAACGTCGGCGACAGGCAGCAGATTGTGATCAGCGGTGGTTCTCAAGTTGCCTCCTATGATCCCAAAAACGGCAAGCAGATTTGGGCTGTACCAGCGACGACGGATACAACCTGTGGAACCGTGGTATGGAACCATTCGATGGTCTTTGCCAGCGGAGGCTATCCCGACTCTGGCACATTCGGAATTGCCGTTTCTAACGATCGTGCTGAAATCGTTTGGGAAAACAAAGTGAAATGTTACGAGCAATCGATGTTGATCGCTGGTGATTATTTGTACGGAATCGGAAACAATGGCGTTGGCTATTGCTGGAGAGCCTCGGATGGAACCCAGATGTGGCGGCAGCGAATGAAGGGCCCCCACAGCGCCTCGCCACTACTGATAGGTGACCGAATTTATGCTTCAAACGAGAGTGGAGAAACGCTCGTTTTTCGCGCTTCCTCTGATCACTTCGAGAGCCTTGCAGAGAACCGTTTGGGCGACATTTCGTTTGCGTCACCTATCTATGCAGACGGAAAGTTGATCCTCCGGCACGGATCCAGAGAATCCGATGAACGAAAAGAATACCTGTATGCGATAGGTAAGTAGCATTCTTGGCGGTTTTGTTGGCATTCACTGCGCGGGAGCGATTTGGAAAGAGCTTGAGGAATTCCAGCAACGGTACGAGGGCTTGATCCGAACGATGTTGATCGACCATCCCAAGGTCCAGCAAGCCAACTTGAATGTCGAAGGTCGCATCCATGTCGCGACACGATATCTGCCCGAGCAATGGACCGCGACCGACGAATGGCACCGCTTTGGTTCCAATCCCCGAGAAAACGTGCATGTGCTGATTTCAGTTGACGAGGATTCGTACCAGGGTGGACAAGAGATGGGCGGCGACCATCCTTTCACTTGTTGCCAACAATACGACGGTGGCCGATCATTCTTTACGTCGCTCGGTCACACCGAAGCCATCGACGTGAGTCCCCAATTTCGGAAGCCGATCCAAGGAGCGATTGTTTGGGTTGCCCGCGACGAGCGTGGTGACGAGCGTGGTGACGAGCGTGGCGACGAGCGTGGTGACGACCGTGGCGACGATGAAGGCGATTCTAAGACGGAATCAAACCCAGCCGAAATCAGCATCACGAACGGGCTGCTATTGGTTTTGGATGCCGACAAAGGCGTTCAGTTGGAAGAGGGTAGAATGCGAGTCGAATCCTGGCAAAATCAAGTGCCTGGCACCGTGGCCAATCGGTTCGTCAAACGTGATCAAGGTCACAGACAGGCTGGCTCTGGAATGCCCCGTTTGAGAACCGATGTCAAGGCGATTGGCGGACACAATGCGTTGGTGTTCGTACAACAAGAATTGGTCAACATGGATGAGGACGCGTTTGATGAATTAATGACGGGCAAAGGTTACACCTAAATCGCTCCGAAAGGTGGCATTTGCGAATGCCGTCGGCTCACCAATAAGTTTTGGTTTTCTGCGCAGACTCGCAGCGCCGCGGGCTCTATGGTGAGGTAGACCCCATTTCAAGTGCTCTATCTCAGGCAAAACCATGAAGACAAAAAAACATCGCGGCTCATTCATGCTTCGGGCCATGGTTTTTGGATTTAGTATCGCGGTCGGGCTGCTCGCCTTCTGGTTGCTGGGCTACATCATCCAAGACATCGATCGTGTGAAGGGGCCCGACTACAGCCAAATGCTCGAGGTGGGACTTCCTCAATCACTGCAGAACGAGCGGCGATCACTCGCCGCTGAGTTGGTTGATCGAAAGCAGCAGATCGAATCAACGGAGCAACGACGTCGATTGACCGCGCAAACCACCAGTGACTCACAGCAAACCATCAACCAACTTCTCGAGCTCAAACGCAACGCCGACCAAAATGAAACGTCGCTGAGCGAAGGCCAACAGCAAGCGTTAACGGATAGCTTGCAGCTGTTTCTTAGCAATCAGAACCAGACGCAGACTCTCAACGCCGAACTGTCGAATCTGAACGACGACTTAAACGACGTCAAAGAAAAGCAACGTCAGAATGCGGCAGCCATCACCCTTGCCAGCCAACCGATCAACGACGAATATAAGAAATTGCATGAGCAGCACCAATGGAAATTGGCCGCGTACAAGCTAGGGATGTTGATCCCAATGCTGCTTGTTTGTGGATTGCTTTTTCTGCGACAGGCGGGCGGCACGTATGCGATGTTGGTGTACGCGATCAGCGGCGCGGTTGCTTTGCGTGTCCTGCTCGTGATGCACGATCACTTCCCGGCGATCTATTTCAAATACATTTTGATCGGGCTTTCGCTTTCGATTGCGACGGGCGTCTTGGTGCGGTTACTGCGTCTGGTGGCAAAGCCGAGTCGGGACTGGTTGCTGCGCCAGTACCGTGAAGCGTATGCCAACTTCTTCTGTCCAATATGCGACTTTCCGATCCAGCGAGGGCCACTAAAATATGCTGCTTGGACACGACGAAGTTTGAAGAAACACACGCCCGTCCCGATCAACGGATCGACAGCAGCTCCGGACCAACCCTACACCTGTCCGTGCTGTGAAACCCCTCTGTTTCAGACATGTGAAAAATGCGGAGGCGTCCGGCACTCGCTCTTGCCCGCATGCGAAAAGTGCGGTGATGTGCGGGGAAACAGCGTCCAGGCATCGGCCAGCGAGTGAGCACGAATGGCTAATGGTGCGTCAAGGTCTCGTTTTAGGGTAGTGGACGAGGTAACGAGTCCTTTTGGACCGCTGTGCAGTAAGGGACTCGTAACCTCGTCCATTACGACCAACCCTAATTCTTGATATTGATGCAGCCCTAATGCTTTGCCACAACGGAGAATGAGGGCAAGAATCCGCGGATGTGGCTTCCAGCCCCAGTCACTATTCTGTCAAGCCTAACATCAAGCGGTGGCAAAGCAATAGAGTCGATGGCTTGATCGAGGACGCGGTAGATCGAATCTTTCTGAACAACACGCTGGGGGCGAGAAGGTCGCTAAATTCGAACAACCTGCCAACCCCATAGGAGTCCTAACACCCTCTATTTTTCAGCAGGGGCTCGACGTAGAAACCGGTTTGGGTGATCATAGAATGTGAATCCCCCCGGGAGGCAACTTACTCAAGAAATAGTACTGCTGTGATAACGTCCACGATTCGAAAAAATGTAGTTTCGTTAACCACGATGGGTGGTTATTACCGACTGGCGATGGCATCTACCGTATTCGTATCGTTGGTAATTTCAACAGGCATTGCTCTTTTTGCTGCGGAGCCGAAGCCGAATATCGTTTTCATTATGGCAGATGATTTGGGATGGCAGGATGTCGGATTCATGGGGAGTCGCTACTTTGAGACACCCCATTTGGATGCGCTCGCAGCAGAAAGCCTGGTTCTCGAGAACGCTTTCATGTATCCCACTTGTTCGCCATCGCGAGCCGCATTGTTGACCGGTCAGCAATCGTTCCGCACCGGATGTTACACGGTCCCCGTGCTGGAAAAGGGCAACCGTAACGACAATATCTTTTCCCGATGGACGGTGGGCGAAGAGCATTCGGTGTACGCCAAACCGTTGAGCGCAGCGGGCTACAAGTTGATCCATCTTGGTAAGTGGCACATCGTTGGTCCGTACCCCGAAAACGAAACAGAGTTCCCATTTGATAGAAAGCTAGGGCAACCAAACAACGGCGACCTAAGCTGGCTTTCCAAACATCAATCACCTGAAATTCAAAAGTACTATCCCTTGGGACGCGGCTTCGATGAGAATGTGGGTGGCACTTGGTGGGGTGATCCAGCACGTGGCTTTAGCAAGGGCTATCAATCGCCGGGCGGTGGTTATGTTGCCCCCTTCAAGAACCCATTTATTTCCGACAAGCCGGATGATGAGTGGCTGACCGATCGGCTGACGGATGAAGCGATTGATTTTATTGAGCGTCATCAGGATCAGCCATTTTTTGTGAACCTGCATTTTTACGCGCCCCACAAGCCATCCGTTGCCCGAAACGAGACGCTGCTACAGCATTTCATGAACAAGCCCGCTGATCCGCAGACCGGGCAAGGCCAAAGCAATCGCAAGCAGATTGCCGCTTATGCGACCATGGTCAGATCGATTGACGACAACGTGAAACGCATTACCGACTATCTTGACCAATCGGGGTTGCGTGAGCACACCGTGATCATTTTCACCTCCGACAATGGATTCAATGGTTTGCAAAGCGCAAACAACAATCTGCGTGGCGCGAAAGGGTACGTTTACGATGGTGGTCTACGCGTGCCGGCGTTAATCAATTGGTCAAAACAGATCACCCCCGGAAACTCCGCCGAACCGGTGCAGGGACTCGACTACTTCCCTACGTTCCTCGAACTGGCCGGGGTCAGGGATTATCAAGGTATACTCGATGGCACCAGTTTGGTCCCTCTGATGCAGGGTAGAGCGATCGGAGACCGCGCATTGTTCTGGCACATTGCAAGCACCTACAAGAACCCACCATGTTCGATTATCCGCAAGGGAGAATGGAAGTTGATCCAATATCTCAAGACGGGAGAGGTCGAACTCTACAACACCAACGAAGACTTGAACGAGAGTCATAATGTCGCCAAGGACCAGCCCGAAATCGCCGAAGCAATGTTGAAGGAATTGATTGCTTGGCGTCAAGCAAATGCGGTCCCTCTGCCGCCCAGTTCCGTGTTGAAGCACTAGTGGTTTAACGTGGATGAAAGATACGTCTGAAAGATACGTCTGGCGGTAGTGGATGTTGTTAAAGATCCTTGTGCGTTGGGATCTTTGACAAGATCCACTACCTAAGTTTCAATGCTGACAAGCACGATTCCCATCGAGAATACGAGAGAACATGAAGAATTCCGTCCTTCCACTTATTGGTTTATCGATCGTCTGTACATTAGCTTCCGCGGACGATTCGAGCGAACGTTTGAGTCCCGATCGCGCGTGGGCAGATCGTCTGGAGTATGTCGGTGTAGCGGTGCAAGAGCCTGGCTATCACGTTTGGGGATCGTCTCCCGTCATCGGTCCGGAAGGAAAAACGCACCTATTCGTCTCCCGTTGGCCGTTGGAGAAGAAGTTTGGTGGTTGGCTTACCGATTGTGAGATCGCCCGCTACATCAGCGAGTCGCCGGAGGGGCCGTTTGTTTTTCAGGAAGTGGTGCGAAAGGGATCGGGTTTGGAAACCTGGGATCGACAATCGCCGCACAATCCGAACGTGCAGAAAGTGGGGGACCAGTATGTTCTGTTGCATATTGCCAATGCTGGGGGAACAAAGAAAGAGTGTGTTGCCTCTCAGCGAATCGGCATGATGATTGCAGACCATCCCGCTGGACCTTGGAAGAAAGCGGGCAACGATGGGCTCATCCTTGCCCCACCAGAAGATCCTTCGGTGTGGAGTTATGATTCCGTCGTCGGGGTGAACAACCCCGCACTGATGGTTCATCCGAATGGACGATTCTACCTCTACTACAAAGCGATGCGAAAGGGGGATGTACGGCGGATGGGTGTCGCGGTTGCCGACCAAGTCGAAGGTCCTTACGTTTTCCACAAGGACTTCCTGACCAGCAATGACACGGAGATTGAGGATGAATATGCCTTCGTCGAGAACGGGAAAATCTATCTTGTTACGACGCATAATAAAGCCGGAGCGGGATACCTTTGGGAATCCGAGGACGGTCTCCACTTCAAGCAGCCGATCACGGGTTTCGACACTGTGGATCGCTATCTGAATTCAGAGATAATAAGCCGTGCGAAGGTGCTTCGCGGCAAGAAATTTGAACGCCCGCAGGTACTGATGCAGGCGGGCAAGCCGACACATCTGTATGTCGCGTCGGGAGCCAACTTCATCGGCGGTGATGGGTCTCATTCTTGCGTACTGCGAATCCATCCGTCGAACCAGTAATACGCATCAGCACGTAGCGAACGGGCGCATCTACTCTTTCAATTCGGCCCGTAGCCAGATCCAATCCCGTTCGGTTGCATCGAGGTCAATCTGAATTTCAGTGAAGACCGCACCTCCTGGGAAGCCGGTGTCTGTAAGGGTCGGGTGTTGATCGGCGATTTTAGCGGCCAGAGTCGGTTTCAAGCTGGCAGGAATCTCCATGACCAGCGTCAGCGGAAGACCTTGGTAAAGAGCCATGCCTACGTATTGTTTTTGCTCTTGCATGAGGATTTGCAGTGGCAGCTTTTCGTTGGATTGCCACGCGATCCGAGTGTCTTCTGCCACGTCGTCTCCAAGGTCGATTGGGACCGTCGAGACCGCTGGGTTTGTTGAATCTTTATCGAAGACGCTGGCAGCGTTGATTGCATGATCAGGGTCGATCCACTGGCGGTCACCAATTTGGAGTTCTCGCCACAGATGGTGACTTCCGTCAAGGATACGAAGTCGCCATCGGCTGATTCGGTCGTTCGCCGCCGTGTCGGCGATTCGCAACCCAACCTCATCGGGCCTGTCCACATCCCATTTCATCTCGACAACCGGCGGGAGGGTATTTTGCAAATTTGAAACGCCTTTCAAATTCGCGATGAACGTCGTTTGTTCGGAATCATTGTGCCGATTTCGTGCTTCATTGCTAACCGCATCGTTTTGAAGTTGCCACGAGGGGAACGATTTGTCCGGATACGAGAGAGAGGCTCCGTCGTGTCCGAAAAACTCTGCGGAAATCTGTACAACTGGATCGCGGGTTCCATATTTCGGTCGCGTGAACGTCCATTGGTTTTCTGGAGGAGCAGACGTTTTATACCGCAGACCATCACGCAGCCCAATGTCACGATACATTGAGTCATAGGAAGGTTCCATGAATGGCGAAGCAGGTTGATAAGTCTGGTCTCTTTGGTCGATCCAAAGCCGATAACCTTTCTGCGTCACATAGCTGTCACTTTGAGGATTGAAATAATAGCGACTGCCAAAGTCGTACCTTGGTGTATAGTTTTTTGCGGAAAGTTGAAGCGGATCTGGTGAAAACTTCGCCCCACGCGGCCAAGTCAGGCCGCTAGCCACCGACCAACCACCCGGTATCCAATCGCGGCCCATCGTTTTTTCGATCGCTTGTTCGCCATCGATGTAAACAAGATAGCGAAAGTCTTGGTCAGGATTATCGCCTGAATAAAGCGTCACCCGGTGTCGTCCGGGGGGAATACGCACGCTACCGACAATCGGCGGAATCTGTCTATCGAACATGTTTCCCATCCCCAGCCGTAGCTCGTAGTCTTGCCCGCTGGGGACATTGACTTGCCACGAGGTATATTCGTAAGCCACCCTTGGCATCGCCGTCGAAGCCAATTCGTCCTCGTCTGCGATCAGCAGTTGACCTGATAACGACAGCAGTTCGTCGCGCTGTTGATGCAACGAATCGTTCTTGCGATAGGCCAGACCAACAGCCGTTCCAATTGCGATCAAGGCGGTTAAAACCAGCAGATGTCGCAGTGAGAATTTCATCCCCTTGGCGCGACGCGGTTTGGACGGTTTCACGAGCCCGCCTCCGTTGCAACCATACTGGGGTCAAACTCCGTGGGCGTCTCGCCTTTCCGTAACTGGTGTAATTCCGATTCGCGTGATTTCGGGCACAGCAAGATCAGACCACCTGGGTAAGTTGTGAGTGTCTCGCCATCGACTTCCACCGTCTCGGAGCCACTCGGATCGTAAATCTTCAGCACTGGCAGTATCGTATCCTGATTGAATGAACGCGGTCCCTGATCACTGCTGACCAGCTTCTGGACGACCAACGTATTGTCCAAGCGACCAGGGTCGAAGCGATTCCAAGAGCTGGTGCCCGAGGACCCGCCGAATGAATAGAACGCCTCGAATCGACCGTCCTTTCTTCGGGTGCACAATGTCAACAAACTGTGAATCGCTTTGGGGGCCGGCATACTCCAACTCGTACTGAAGCCGCCACTCGAATAGATACCTTCTTTCGCGACTCGCCCCCCCCCACTCGTTCGCATGAAGCTGTAGCCTGGCGGCAGGTAACAACGAAATTGCCAAACTCGCTCCACATGCGATGCGATTTCGGGTGGAACGTCAGGCGTTTCGATTTCCACCATATAGACTCGGTCGGAATCCTCGATCGACATCCCCCCCAACTCGGCTTCCAACTGATCAATCTGCTCGACAAGGCGACCATTTTCAAACGATAACCGAACCAGACCCACGCACCCGGCGAGAAAAAACAGTATTGGGAACAGTCGGATCGCGTATTTCATAGATAACAATAATAGACGAGCTGATAACGGATGTGGGTGATGGACGGTTATTAGTCATCTAAACAGACTACAGACAAATTGGTTCTATCGCATTATGATGGAAGGCTCAAGTGTTATAGGGTTTGCTAGAGTTCCGAAACAGCTGGATTTCCGGCGAATGCCGCTACTGGAATGGTGAAAAGAAATAGAGAGTCATAAATGAGTAACTTTGGTCCGAGTCGCATAGTGGTGCTGTTGGCACTGCTAGTCAGTTTTTCCGATGATGCGAGGTCAGAGTCTTCACCTGAAACGAGTTCGACGAAACCAAATATCGTTGTCTTTGTGGCGGACGATATGGGCTGGGGCGATTCGGCGACCTACGGTAATGAACGGATCCAAACGCCGAACATGGATAAGCTTGCATCGCAGGGTGTGAAGTTTACCCAGTGCTATTCGGCATGCGGTGTTTGCTCCCCATCTCGCTCCGCCATCCTCACGGGACGGACCCCGTTCCGAAACGGCGTTTGGCGACATCTATCGGGCAACCACCCAGCTCATCTAAGGGCCAGCGAGATCACCTATCCAGAGCTATTGAAAGAAGTTGGTTACGAGACGTGTCATGTCGGCAAGTGGCATCTCCTTTCGAAGCAGCAATTCAATGAGCCGGAGTTTCCTCAACCGGGAGACCATGGTTATGACTACTGGATGTATACCCAAAACAATGCCATTCCCAGCCATAAGAACCCAGACAATTTTATACGCAACGGTGAACCGGTCGGCGAGCTCGAGGGCTATTCAGCGCTGTTGGTCGCCGCAGAAGCGACTCATTGGCTGAAGGACATTCACGACTCGTCAAAACCATTCGCATTATCGGTTTGGGTGCATGAACCGCACAAGCCGATCGCCACGGATTCACGTTTCCAGTCCCTTTATGAGGGGCATCCCAACAGCAAGTATATGGGCAACATCACTCAGATGGACCATGCCTTGGGGATGGTCATGGATGCACTTGATGAACAGGGAGTCAGCGAGAATACGTTCTTGTTTTTTACATCCGACAATGGGCCCGAGGGTCAGAACGCGAGAACGGGAGGTTCGACGGGTGGTTTGCGAGGCCGAAAGCGCAGCGACCACGAAGGCGGAATCCGAGTCCCTGGGTTAGCCCGCTGGCCGGGACACATTTCTGCTGGCACGACCAGCGATGTGCCAGTCGTCGGATCGGACATTTTTGCCACCGTGTTGGACATCGTCGGCATTCCGCTGCCGACCGACCGTACGATCGACGGCGTCAGTATGGTCCCCGCACTGGCCAACCAACCGCTCCAACGCAAGGTCCCGCTTTTCTGGAGAACCCACGTTTCCCCCCCAGATAATCGGGTCGCGATGCGGATAGGCGATTGGAAAATCGTCGGCAACGAGACACTAACAAAGTTCCAACTCTACGATATCCAAAAGGACTGGAAAGAAGAAAACGACTTGGCCGACAAGATGCCTGAGAAAACCGAAGAGATGAAGAATATCCTTTTTCAAGTTTGGAATGACATCGAAGCCGAAGGGCCTAGCGAGTGGTGGAAGAACGAAAGCCAAAGACCGTCGAAGGGTGGGACACTGAACTATTAAACGGTGGACAATTTTTCTATTGCAGAAGCGGACCTCGTGAAGACTTTCGTTGGTGTCAATGAATCGGGTGAAAGATCTTGACGTGCTACGCAGCAGGCAAGGCGATTAAATGAAATCAAAAACGAGTACAAACATGAAATACAAATCAGTCAGCACCGCAGTTCTATTCCTTTTACTTAGCTTCACCAACATAGCGAACGCCGCCGAGAAGCCAAACATCGTTTTCCTGTTTGCTGATGACCAGAACACATTGTCGGTCGGCTGCTATGGAAACGACGAAGTTCAAACACCCAATATGGACAAACTGGCTCGGGACGGAATCGTCTTTGACCGGCATTACAACACGACCTCAATCTGTATGGCCAGCCGTGCGAATGTCTTTACGGGGATGTACGAATACAAAACCGGAACGAACTTCACCCATGGCGACATGAAACCTGAGGTGTGGCAGAAATCCTACCCGGTACTGATGCGGGGAGCAGGCTACCTGACCGCTTTTGCAGGTAAGTTCGGTATCGTGGTTGAAGGGAAGGGCCTTTGCGAAGAGGACTTTGATATCTGGGGCGGTGGCCCTGGTCAAACCGACTACGAGACGGCGAACAATCGATCGATGGCAAAGTATGCGGAAAAGTACCCGCATTCGACACTCTCCTATGGTGCATTCGGTCAGGATGCCATTCGCGAAGCGGTGAAACAGAACAAACCGTTGTGTCTTTCGATCAGCTTTAAAGCGCCACACAAGCCTGCGACTCCCGATCCACAGTTCAACCATATCTATGCGGGCAAGAAGTTCACGAAACCAGCCAACTTTGGACGCGAGGCGGGCGAACATTTTTCTCTGCAAAGCAAGCAGGGACGTCAGTATCCACGGTTTACCGAATGGAATTATGACACTCAGTACGATGCCGAAATGGCGAAGTATTTCCAACAGGTTTACGCGATCGACGTCGCGGTCGGGATGATCCGCGACGAACTCGAAACACAGGGCATCGCTGATAACACTGTCGTGATCTACACCAGCGATAACGGCTACATCTGCGGAGCTCACGGATACGGATCAAAGGTATTGCCGATGGAGGAATCGTCGCGAGTCCCCTTAATGATCTACGATCCACGTCGTGCTGTCTCGGGCAAACAACTGCGCAGCTCCGCTCTGACGGGCAACATCGATTTTGCGCCTACAATTCTAGAACTGGCCGGATTGCCGATTCCCGGGAATATGGATGGAGTCAGCTTGTTACCGCTGTTGGAGAATCCGAATGCAGATGTTCGTCAACAACTGGCCTTCATGAACTTGTATGGGCCCGAGCCAACGCGATCCTTGACGGTGTTGACGAAGAATCTGAAATATACCTACTGGTGGTTTGCGAATTCCAAAATGAAACCAACCGAAGAGTTGTTTCACTTGACACGGGACCCCATGGAGATGACCAACCTAGCCAATCATCCCGAGGCGGCTCCGATGCTTGAATCGATGCGAAAAACATACGATGAGGAGCTTACCAAATGGAAGGAACAAGCCGTGCCCTACAATGATTACCAGCGGTATGGCACACTCTTCGACCGGACGATTCCTTGGGATCAAAAAGACCTAAAATAGTCTCGCTAGCCCGGATGATTCATGTGATGGCTCGTCATTTGAGGCCGACATATCTTTGCCGGTGGCGTGAGCCACCGAATGGATGAAAACCGAACCACTAGCCCGGAGGGCAACACGAATCGGCTCGGCCTGAGGGGCGATGGTGCAACTGTCCACGGATCGAAGGGGCACACCACCGGCAGCGGATGTTTCCGCCTCCGACCGGTAAGCGATGCCGCTCGGCTGGGTGAACACACGGTGGCTGCCGAAAGATCGTTTAAAACGTATCCCGTCAGCTGCCAGCTTGTCGATGTTCGGCGTCTTCGTTTTGGAGCCACAACAACCCAAGTCGCCGTAGCCCATGTCGTCGACAAGTATCAAAACGATGTTTGGGCGATCGCTTGACTCGGCTTTAAGTGACGGGTGTATAAAGGGTTTGTGCGAAGAGTGCTGTGCAAGCTGAAATGGCGAGTGTAGTTATTCTGTGTAGCAAATGACGTGGGAATTCTCGGTGGCAACCGAGCATTCCAAAAACACGCATCGACTTGGCAAGGAATCGAAAATCACGTCGCCAGCAGCACGGGTCTGCGTGGCACTGGAAACAAACGGACTGCTGGTACTTCACCCCACCCGGAACGAAGAAGAGAGAAGCCCTCTTCGACGAGGATGGCGAACGGATTGGCGGCAAGGACAATAAGGAGGCGGCTCAATTGTCACTGGCTCGGATCAAACTGACCGACGAATTGATGCCAGCGGTGTCATCTTCGTCCAAAGACTGGACCGTCGCTCAGGTTTGCGAAATCTACTTGGCGGATCTGACGAACACGGCGTCACCGGAGTGGGCAACGCTGAGCAAATCTTGGCTGAACGAGTTTTGTGGTTACTGCGGTGCGTTGACCGTTCCGGAACTGAAGAAGAAACATCTTCGGAGTTGGCTTCAGAAGCACAAAACCTGGAACAATAACACTCAAAGGAATGTGATCGCGTGCATCAAGGCGGCTTTCAACTTTTGCTGTAAGTTTGATGATCTCGATGTCAACCCGATCGCAAGCTATCAGAAGCCTGCCGCCACGGCACGAGTGACTTCATTTAGCCCGGATGAAGAAAAGAGGATCTACTCCGCGACAAACGAGGCACATGCCTTGTTTCTCAAGTGCTGTATTCTTACCGGTGCTCGTCCCTACTCCGAAATGGCTATCGTGACTGCTGACCATGTCGTCGAGACGCCTCACGGGTTGTTCTTTATGCTGAAGGCACGCACTGCCGATGGCGGACATGGGCATAAAGCAGCGAAGAAAACGGGAAAGGATCGTCGCATCATGCTTTGTGACGAAATGGAAGAGATCACACGGCGGTTAATGATGACCGCGCCGAAGGGTTCAGGCATCCCATTGTTACGGACGAAGCATGGAAAACAGTGGAAGCGATGCAATGGTGTGCAGCACTTCTGTTTGATCAAAGAAAAGCTCAAACTTCCGGTTGATCGCGTGACCTACACGTGTCGGCATACCTTTGCCAAGCGAACGTTATCGGGTTACTACACCGGGAACCCGGTTTCGATCGAGGTGCTTGCCGGATTGATGGGTAACACGCCGAAGGTTTGTTGGGATCACTACGCTCAGTGGGCTGATGACTACAACGATCCACTTTGGGCTGCTCTCGGAAAGACCAAATCAAAGCGTGCCGCCGCGTAAAACGTCTTCCATCGAATGAAATTGCTCCGAATGCGAGTTAATCCGTCGATCTTAACTCGCAGGAAGCTGAATTCACAGCGTTTTCGCGGCATATAACATGATGGAATCCGTTTAGCATTTGCTAAATTCCAACCGCAATGCGGTGAGTGCAAACGGGTTGGCACGTGCTTAATTGACGGTAAAAACGCGGCATATCACGTACAAGAAGATTATGGCGAGAATGCCAGTTGTTTTGCCATCCAGTATGGCCAGTATTTAGCTTGCTTCACCCATCTGAACGCATCGTTTTTAAGGGAGCGTTTTTCGTTTGATTCGATCAAAAGCAAGTCCATTCACCGCGAGAACAAACGGATACGCATGAAACAATCAATGTTGGTTGAAAAGCCATTTATCAATTGAGTAGTTCGCTGCTGCTCGTGATTGTTCTATCACTTATCTTGCGCAGGTTAGCTGGTCACGCTCCACACATCGCTGCCGATCCCGTAATGCTGAGCGAGAATACCCTACGCCCGAAGTGCCTCGGGCAACAGTGACCCGCTGCCGAACAATTGCGGCCGCGCCGAACAGCGTGTTTGTTCCGGCGTGACGCTTCGAAGTCAATACATACCCATCAGAAATCCGGCCTCCGCTCCTTCGGGCATCTCCGGCATCGAATAAACCTCGTTGTATCCGGTGATGTAGTAAAAGATGTCCTCGTTTTCGACATGCATCCGTCGCAATCCGTCTTGAATAATAACAGCTAACTCATACCCATACGCTGGATCGTAGGATGGAAGCGTCGGGATCGTGGTCGCCACCAGCGGGCCATGGCCATCGCAGTGCTGAAACCCTTCGCCTTCCAGCGTCGTGCGACCTGACGTCGCGCGAATCAAAAAACCTTTAACGCGAGAATCGGCTGCGGCCCAGATAAAATCACCAATCCGCTGGAACCCAAACATCGAATAATACAGATAGAACGGGATCAGTGGTGTTTGCAGGTGCGCATAACTTGTCCCTGCTGCGATGAAACTTGACATCGCACCGGCTTCTGTAATTCCCTCTTGCAATACCTGCCCGTCTTTGGCTTCACGATAGTGCCCAAACGTGCGTGCTTCATCGGGGGTGATCGGCACATTGTATTGGCCGATGTTTTTGTCCTCCAACAACTGAGCCAAAATCCGTTGAGCCAAAATCCGAGCCAAAATCCGTCCGATCATCATTGTCATCGCAGCTTGGCGATCTTTCGTACCTTGCAGCAGGCTGCTGAAACCATCCAAGCCGGGGATCCTCAATCGGGACGAGTTCGTGTTTCGGGCCGGAAGGAAACCGCCCAACTCTTTTCTGTGAGACTTCAAATACGCAATCTCGTCGCTCGTTTCATCGGGACGGCAGAACGCCATTTGTTCAATTTGGTCATCGCTGAGCGGAATATCAAACCGTTTGCCGAATACACATAACTGTTCGGCACTAAGTTCTTGTTGCTGGTGTGAAACGTTGCTTGCCTCGCTGGCTGCACCGAGACCGTAGCCTTTGATTGTCTTGGCTGCGTATCGAAAACCGAGTTGCGGTCTGCTGGCTCGGGCGGTAGAGTTGATACATCTGATGCGTGATGCCACTGATGCGGTTGATCTCTCGATCAATCAATTCAAACTTATCAAAGTGTTTGATGTCGCTGGGTAGATGCCGCTTAATGAGCAGTAGAGCGTTGCGGATACCAGCCAGTGGGTTGTTAATCTAGTGAGCTACGCCAGCGGCCAATTCACTGAGCGCCGCGAGTTGCTCCATTTTGGCGCGATGCTTTTCCAATTCAGCGACGCGAGCGGCGCGTTCTTGGACAAGTTGTTCCAGATGTTCGTTGTGCAATCGAAGTTGTTCGCGAAGTCGACGCTTCTCGGTTATATCACGCATGCTAACTCGAAACCCCAATAGCAGGCCCCCTGCATCGCGAAATGCGATGCCATCACCTAGGCCGCCATTATTTCCTAGCCCACCGTCATCACGCATCGGTTGCCATGAAACCGCCACCCACGGTCTGCTGCCGTCACGGTGCAAGACACGGAACTCAATATTGTTTTCCGTACCGCCAACCGCCGCGTCACGCAGGTGCTCGGCCATGCGATCGCGATCCTCTGGCACGATCAACGGCAGCGGATAGTCCGCCATCCTCAGGCACTCGTTTGGTGAATACCCGGTAAACCGCCGAACCGCCTCGTTGCCCCATAACACTTCGCCGTTGCTTGAATGCCAACTTTCCCAGTCCACCGTGCCTTCGGCAATCGCACGAAAGAACTCCGCAGGGATCGGCTCACCGCGGTTAGGAAGAACATTCTGTTGGGATCGATTTCTAGGTTTCATAGCACCATTTTACTCCCGTCTTGATCACTCGTACGGGTGAGTGCGGAGGCCAGTTGATTGCGAACGCATCGGTGTGAATGGTGTCGGTAGGTTGTGCTTGGACGATTTTCTGTTTGTGTATCTCGTGCGCAAATGATTCTTGCATAGCGACGAAGGCCGTTCCGCAGTGGATGCCTTGTGCGTCCAGTGCCATTGCTGCCACCAAACTTACTCCGCTGGCAAAGCCGCCTGATCCGACAACGGGAATCGAAACGGCCCTGGCCACTTGAGGCAAGAGGACTAGCGACGTAACCGAGTCGTGAATATGGCCGCCCGCTTCGGCGCCTTGTGCAATGATCGCATCAGCTCCGGCGTCTTCGGCTTGGATTGCTTGCTCAACGCTACCGACTTGGTCCGTCAGCGTCTACCAAGATTCCACTGCCGAATGGGACTGATGACGTGGTTGCGATTTTGATTAGGCTGCTCATTGATGTCTTTCCTTTACTCTAATTCAGATAGGGTCCAAGGGCTTCTCCGATGCGAGTTTGATTCCCTAACTGATTTGACTAATTCTGGACTCACACCCGAAGATTCGTTTCCCCAACTCGATCGGATATACGTCAGCACTGCGGCCAGCGAATCATTGTCCAGAAGAGACCACGGAGGCATCGCCCCATTGTACCGCTGCCCAGACACATCGATCGGTCCCGTCAATCCATGCAACACGATTTTCGCCAGAACCTCTTCACGACCACTCACGATGTCGCTGCCCGCCAACGGAGGGAACTGATTCGCAACACCTTGTCCATTGGCTTAATGACACGCGGCGCAATTGGTGTACACACGCTTGCCCATCAATACCGGATCAATTTGTGTGATGCGTTTTTCTGTTGTTAGCGCGGAGGATGACGCATACGCATTGGGGCCTTCGTATCGGTCGACGGCAAAGTCGGCACTGAATCGACCGAGATACCAACCACCCCACATCAGTAGCGAAAACGATGCGAGTATGAGCCAGATGGGGATCGGCTGAGAGCCTTCTCGCGGCTCCGTCTTTTCGCGGTACACCACCGCATGCATCTCTTCTACATCCGGCTCGGTGCCATGTTCTTGTTCGTACGGGTCGATCGATCCGCGATTACGGGGATGAACATCATCAAACTGCCAACGACGCCAACCGTCACCACCCAAACCGGAAGCGGGCCACCGATCAAGTGGTGAGTACCCGCCCAATTGTATAAGATCGCTACTGTCCAAAATCCAAGAATCGAAAAATGGTAACTATGAATCGGGCGGCCAATCACTTTGGGGATAAAGTAGTATGCCGAAGCCAAACCAATCGGGGTCAACCACAGTCCCAGTACATTGTGCGCGAACCACCAATTGGTTGCCACCTTCGCGATGCCTGTCGAAGCGGGTGTTTGAATCAGAATCGTGGCACCGAGATACAGGAACGGGAACCACATGGTTGATCCGAACAAATTCCACAACGAAATATCCAGATGCTTGGTCTTTCGTGCTGCCAACATTTTCCATGCAGCAACGAAGATGACCAGGAATGCCAACGCAATGGGGCCAGCCGCCCAGGCGGGAAATTCCATCCATTCCACGTTGGTGCTGTTTCCCCGCAGTATCTCGAATGTGCCCAGTGCGACGAGCAAATTCCAATAGAGAGCCATCAGGAAGAGGCCTTCACGCCAGGCAAGCTTCGTTTTACAAAGCCGTGCGAACAACCACAGCATGGTGCCAATCCCGCTCATGGATGCCCAGCCATAGATCATCGTATTGAGATGCGCAGGGCGAATTCGTCCGAAGGTCAACCAAGCGGAATCGGAAAGAAATCCAGGAGTATGGAGTTTGATCGAAGCGATTAATGCCAATAACGATCCCAACAACAGCCGAAAAACCGCGCTGCCATACCAGAGCAAGACAACCTGTCAGCAGGACTGATCGATCAGCCAACGCTCACTCGGCGGCACGTCGAAATCCTCAGCCTCGACTTTATCATGCTTTGGTACGATCGCGGATGCTGTTTCACACATTGAATTCTGCCCTTTTGTCTTTTCTCGGCATCACTTGTTTAGCAGCAAGCCGTAGGCGACCATGCTTATTCGTCGCGATTATTGCATGGAAATGCATCCGTACCCTTCCAATCGGCTCGTCCGCATCGAAAATCGACATGACGTCCCCCTCAATGTTGCTGAACTTGCCCGTTTGGATGGCCCAAACCAAAGCAACGAATGAGCTAATCCCTAACGCACTCATGAAAATCCAAATCGCAAAGATGAGAGACACGCTTCTCCCCTATCCATTATTCGTTTCTTGATGCTTCGACAATGTCTCAAGTGTGATGGCCGAGTGTGCATAGGCAGCACCGGCTCGCATTTCAGCAGCTACCCAGATCGCTTCCATGATCTCTTCGGCGGTCGCTCCTTTCTTGAGTGCTCCGTCGGCGTGTCCCTTGATGCAGTAGGGACACTGAGTCACATGCGCGACCGCGACGGCGATCAACTGTTTCGTCTTTTCAGATAACGCTCCTTCGGCAAAGACAGCACGACTAAACGCTTTGAAGGCTTCGGCCGCGTCGGGTGTGAGGCGTTGTCGCTCCTGGCCATGCTTTGCAGTGGATTGCGGATACAGTGATTCAGACATTAGAAATTTCCTTTGTGTTATAGGTGGTCGTGACTGCGGCTTCTAGCCGCAGAGTGAAATAACTCGTTTAACGCCAAGCCGATAGACGACCGCGTTTTCCGCCACGCCGACGCCTGTCGGCTAATCGTTAAACAAAGTAACTCTCGATCTGGTGTCGGGCTGCTGGAAGCCACAGTCACGTTATGATGTTCCTTCGAAGAACTTTTTGATCACATGGATCGTCGCGGCGCGACCGGCACGGCCCCAGGAATGCATCAAGGGAATCTCCTTGGGGCAAACTGCTTGGCAATTGCCTGCTTTACCACAGTTCTGAATTCCACCCGGTGCAATCCGTTTTTCAATGCGTTCCTCTTCCGTCATCTTTCCGGTTGGGTGCGAATTCATCAGCACGACTTGGCTCATAGCCGCCGCTCCAATGAAGCTCCGGTCCAACACGTTGTCACGATGTGTTTGGTATTCTTCGTCGGTTTCATTCTCGCTGCGATCAACCGTTACCTTGATGTATTGTGGACATGCTTCTAGACAACAACCGCAACTCATACACTGGCTAAGCGGATAGCCTTTCTGTTGCTCCTTCGGTGCTTGCAACGGACCGCGTCCCAGGTCTCCGTAGGTGTCCACCGGAATCCAACACTCCAATTTCTATAGTGCTCGGAACAATCGATGTCGATCCACAAACAGATCGCGGACGACCGAGAATTTGCTCATCGGACGAAGTTCGATCGCGTCATGCCGATCATCCAACAACGAATCGACAAGTGCCGAGCACGCTTGCCGGACACAACCGTCAATCAACATCGTGCAAGAACCGCAAACCTCTTCAAGACAGCCAACGTCGTAGGCAAGCGGTGTCGTCCGTTCTCCTTCAGCAGTCGTCGGATTCATCGCGATTCGTTGTAGGACCGTCGTCACGTTGAGTCCTGGTTCATAGTCCAGCCGAAAGGTGTGCCAATAACTCGGACGACTGGGATGATCCTGACGCAAAATCTGCACTTCGAAAGCAGTGGGACGTGACACAGTTGACAAAGTTGATTTGTTCATCGAGAAGTCCTGAAGATTGAATCTCAAGCGAAAACAACAAAGCCCGCCGTCCGGTTCTGCACGCCTACATGTAGAATAGGCATGTATCAATGGAAAGGCAAGTGGCTGTGGCTTCTAGCCGCAGTTCGTCGTTGGATTGACTGCGGCTGGAAGCCACAGCCACGCCAAAAATCACCCTCTCAAATAGGTAAACGAAATGGCGATTCATCATGCCCAGGCTGGCGAGATTGTTGATGTCCGTCCTCTCGCGGATGCGTTAGCTCAAACGAAGACGACAACGCTCGTGAAGACCGAGCATCTCGAAGTGCTTCGTTTAGTAATGCCAGCCGCTAAAGAAATTGCGGAACACAAAGCGAAGGGCGATGTCACGATCCAGTGTCTTGAAGGACGCGTGACGTTTGATGTGGGCGGTAAATCGATCGACGTCACGCAGGGTGACCTATTTTATCTACCCGCCAAAGAGCCACACAGTGTGCGTTTCGTCGAGGATTCGTCATTATTAGTCACGTTTTCGCTGTAGTCGTGGCTGGAGCTTCTAGGCCCAGATTGAGTCCATACGCGAGTATCAGCGTATGATTGAAAAAGTTAAAATAACGACTGCAAAATGCAAATTGTTTTAGTGCTTGGCATGATTCGTTTAACGCCAAGCCGACAGGCGACCGAGTTATGCGGGTGATGCACACGACGCAATCGCTAGTTAAAAGATGGTGAAAAATGTGTGGTAACAAAGAGCCAATCGCGAAATACGTATAGCAGATTGGTTCCATTTTTCACCATGCATTCGACGTTTATCTGCGTTACCGAGGAGTGTCACATCACGAGGATTATTCCCGAACGGCTGCTGCATCGACGAGTTCGTGACAATCGTTCTCAGACAGGTCAAGCGAGACCGCTTGTTCAAAAGCGTCGAGATGTTTGGATTTGGTGGCACTGGCTATTGGTGCGGTCACATCGGAATTTGCCATCACCCAAGCTAGCGCGATAGCGGCTGGTTGCATCTGATGATCGGCCGCGACGTGCTCGAGTGAGCGTAGCGTCTTCATCCTCGCATCATCGCAGAGATATCGTTTCATTCCGCCACCGCGACGGCTCTTGTTGATGTCCGACTCGCTGTGATACTTGCCCGTTAAAAATCCGCTGGCTAATGCGAAGTAGGTGATCGCACCGAAATGATGTTTCCGAATTAACGGTGCGTAGGACGACTCGAACGGTTCACGTGCGATCAAGTTGTACTCGGGCTGTACTACTTGATAAGAAGCCAATCCGTTTGCTTGACTGATTCTCAGCGATTCTTCGATACGCTCCGCTGATACGTTCGATGCTCCGATGTATCGCACCTTGCCCTCTTTGACGAGTTTATCATGGGCACGAAGCGTTTCCTCTGGCTCGGTTCGCTCGTCATCGAAATGCGAAAAATACAGATCAATGCGATCCGTCTGGAGTCGGCGCAGCGAATCCTCGCATGAGCGAGCGAGATAATCCGCCGACAAATCGTGGTGACCTTGTCCCATGTCGTGACCCACTTTGGTGATCAACGTCACCTTATCTCGGTTTCTTCTTTCGGTCATCCACTTGCCAATAATGGTTTCCGATTCACCTCCTTGGTTCCCCTCTGCCCAACGTGAATACCAATCCGCTGTATCGATTGTCGTGAAGCCGCGATCGATCAAGTCATCCAGCATTGCGAGGGACGCTCGTTCATCAAGTGTCCAGCCAAAGACACTGCCGCCGAACACGATGGGCGAGATTTGCAAATCGGTCTTTCCAAGTTGTTTCGTTTTCATGAAATTTCCTTGTTTTTCGTAACGTGACTGTAGCTTCCAGCCACAGTGCCGCGGCTGGAAGCCACAGTCACACCGAGCTGTCCGCTCTTGAAACATGCACATAAGGGTGTAGGATGCAAGTGTAGCCCATTTCCTTGACAACGGAAGGAGTCAACCATGAGTATTGCGTATGATCTACCCACCGAGACGCGCCTCGACCCTGCCGAGCTGAATGATTGGTATGAGTCGCTCGATAGTGTTGCAGCACGTTATGATTCTATTTGTATTCCAGAACTTCTTTCCGCGTTGCAGTCGCGGGCAAAGAGCTATGGCACAGAAATACCTAGCCTGATAACGACGCCGTATCTCAACACGATTCCGGCTGATCAGCAGTCCGTCTATCCAGGGAATCTTCAGCTCGAAAAACGGGTTCGTAATTTGATCCGCTGGAACGCGATGGCGATGGTCGTGCGGGCAAATCGTTACTTCCACGGTATTGGTGGACACTTAGCGTCGTACGCATCCTCGGCTACTCTCATCGAGGTGGGATTCAATCACTTCTTTCGAGCCCCGACGGAAGACCACTTTGGCGACTTCGTCTATTTCCAAGGCCATTCGTCGCCGGGCATCTATGCACGCGCGTTCCTGGAAGGACGTTTGAGCGAATCGGAGCTTGACCGTTTTCGCCGCGAAACGCCGCGAGAAACTGGTTTGTCATCGTATCCGCACCCATGGTTGATGCCTAACTTCTGGCAGTTTCCGACCGTTTCGATGGGGCTGGGACCATTGATGGCGATCTACCAAGCTCGATTCTTGAAGTATCTAACCCACCGTGGCATCCTCGACGCCTCACAATCGCGGGTGTGGTGCTTCATGGGAGACGGTGAGAGCGATGAACCGGAATCATTGGGCGCATTGTCAGTTGCCGCCCGAGAGCAGCTTGACAATCTTACGTTTGTCGTAAACTGTAACCTTCAACGACTCGACGGGCCTGTGCGTGGTAACGGAAAGATCATCCAAGAACTCGAGGGTGTGTTCGCTGGTACGGGATGGAACGTGATTAAAGCGATTTGGGGCAGCGAATGGGACGAGTTGTTGGCGGCCGACCGTGACGGCTTGCTGGCCAAGCGGATGGACGAAGCTGTCGATGGTGAATATCAAAAGTATAAGGCGGAATCAGGTCGGTACATTCGCGATCATTTCTTTGGCACTTCACCTGAACTAAAAGCAATGGTGTCGCATCTATCCGACGACCAACTTCGGCGACTGAGACGTGGTGGTCATGATTCCAAGAAGGTCTACGCTGCCTACAAAGCCGCCACGGAGTATACGGGAGGACCCTCGGTTGTGCTGGCGAAAACCGTCAAAGGTTACGGTTTAGGGACGGCTGGTGAGGCAAGCAATGTCGCACACCAGCAGCATGAATTGAAAGCGGAGCAATTACAAGCATTTGGAGAGCGATTTGAGATCCCGCTGAGTCAAGAAGAATTGGAACGAGCAGCGTTTTGCAAACCGGATGCACAATGCGAGGAGATCGACTACATGATGGTGAGAAGGAGCAAGCTGGGTGGTTTCCTACCTGCTCGCAACACAACGCCACTATCGATTTCGATTCCCAGTCTTGACGAGTTCAGTAAACACCTCAATGGTACAGGAACCCGAGCTGCGGCAACGACGATGATCTTGGCTAGGATTCTGGCACAGCTTCTACAGGATAAGCGAATTGGCAAGTACGTTGTGCCCATTATTCCTGATGAGGCGCGTACGTTTGGCCTCAATTCCCTCTTCGCAAGTCATGGAATCTATTCCAGTCGGGGGCAGTTGTACGCCCCCGTCGATGCGGGACAAATGATGTTCTATCGCGAAGCTCGCGATGGACAAATTTTGGAAGAGGGGATCACGGAAGCAGGATCGATTGCAAGCTTCATTGCCGCCGGGACGAGCTATGCACATTTGAAAACGCCGATGATCCCTTTCTATTTATACTATTCGATGTTTGGATTTCAACGCATTGGTGACTTCATTTGGGCTGCCGCAGATTCGCGTGCCAAAGGCTTTCTCGTTGGAGCGACATCTGGTCGTACGACCTTGGTTGGCGAAGGATTGCAACACTGCGATGGACACAGTCCGCTGGTAGCAACAACGATACCGACGCTCCAGTCCTACGATCCTGCGTACGGATACGAGTTGGCAGTGATCATCCAGGATGGCTTGCAGCGGATGTTTGTCGACAACGAAGCGATCTTTTATTATTTGACAGGATACAACGAAGTTTATTCGATGCCCGCGATGCCTGACGGAGCGGAAGTGGGGATTCTCAAAGGGATGTATCGATTGCCAAGTCGTTCACCGATCCAAGCAACCGGTGCTGTACGACCCCAGTTGTTTGGTAGCGGTTCGTTATTACCCGAGACACTTCGGGCTCAGGAGATCCTGGCAGAAAAATTCGGCATCGAAAGTGATGTGTGGAGTGTGACCAGCTATTGCCGTCTGCGCCGTGATGCTTTGGCGGTCGATCGCGACAATGCTCTGCACCCGGATCGGCCAAAACGCCAAAGCTATCTCGAAGAGATGCTTGATGGAATGAATGGCCCAATTATTGCGGTGACCGACTACATCAAACTGGTGCCTGATCAAATCCGCCAATGGGTGCCGGGCCAGTACATGACGCTCGGGACCGATGGTTTCGGACGCAGTGACACTCGGGAAGCGCTGCGGCGACACTTCGAGGTGGATGCAGAGCATATCGCTTATGCAGCCCTGCGAGCGCTTTCCAAGTCGTCTGATTTTGAGCCAGCAAAACTTTCCAGCGCGATGGACATACTAAACATTGATCCGCAAAGTATGGACCCAGCGACAGCATAGGAAGAGTACGTAGCTGTGGCTTCCAGCCACAGTTGCTATGAATAAGATGACGGCGGCTAGAAGCCACAGTCACGTTTTGAGAACACTAGCAAACCAACCACCCAACACGAGGCTAGACGATGTTGACGAACATACAACTAATCAAAAAACACGTCATCGCTAAAGATACAATGGCGTTCCATTTTTCCAAACCGGAAGGATTTGATTTCCGTGCGGGCCAGTTTGCTGACTTCACGCTTCTTGATCCACCTGAGACGGATGACGAAGGCAATACTCGTTGTTTCTCGCTCGTCGATGCACCCTACGAACCGGACCTCGTCATTGCGACGCGGATGCGTGACTCGGCTTTCAAACGAGTGTTACGCGAATTGCCGCTCGGCACGGAAATCAAGATGGACGGAGCGTACGGTGATTTCACCCTGCACAAAACGGAATCCACTCCGGCGGTTTTCATGATCGGGGGTATCGGAGTGACTCCGGTGCGCAGCATGATCGCTCAGGCCACCCACGATAAAACGACCCATCAAATCACGTTGCTGCACTCGAGCAGTACGCCAGACGAGTTGCCGTTTGTGGACGACTTTGAACAATTGACCAAGGATAACCAAAAATTCCGGTATGTCGCGGTCGCCTCCGACTCGGCGCCCGATGATTGGCGAGGAGAGCGCGGCCGCATTGATGCCGAGATGGTGAAAAAGTATGTGTCGGATCGAGACCGCCCCATTTATTATTTATCGGGCCCGCCAAGCATGGTCAAGGCGATGCGTCAGTTACTCGTCGGCATGAAGGTCAACGAGGACAACATCCGTAGCGAAGAGTTTTCGGGTTATTGAGAACGATGCCCCTGCTTTGTTTAACGATGAGCCGCAGGCGTAGGCGGATGCCGCAAAACGCGATCGCCTATCGGCTTGGCGTTAAACGAGTTATGACAAGGAACCAAACATGAATTTGCAAACAGACGTATGTGTGACAACGAGGTCGGGGGACAGCGCACCACTGGTTACCAAGACTCCGCTCCTCGATACGGGCAACGTCGTATCCAAACGCCAGGAAATCCTGGAATCGCGCTGGAACTCGCAACCGACACCAAGAACGTTACAACGACATGTCACTTGTCGGTTAGTTCGGATTCCCAAGTCCGCAATCAGAAGATACTCAGCGGTTTAGCAGACCATCGAGTATCGCGTGCAACGCAGACCTAAGGGGCGTCGACTTGAATACGCTTGGCGGGATCTTCGAGCTAAATCAAATTGATTAAAAAATGAAGGAGTGGGATGATGGGCACGATATCAGAAAGGTCAACGCGATCAGATCTTGATCCGGCCGAGTTGAATGAGCGATACAAGTCGCACGATTCGCCGGAGCGGTCGTACCAGCGTCCTGCGATCGAGCCGAGGATGACGGTCCGGCATGTGGTGGCGTTGTACCCCGCTTGTCGTGTTATTTTTCGCAAGTACGGCGAGCCGGATGACCGCGCGGGAATCAATGGCGCACCCGGCCCGTTTGGGCATTTCCAACCACTTAGTCGTTTCGCCGCGGAACACGGCGTCGATGTCGATCAACTCTTAGAAGAAATATCGAATTGTGCCGGTGTGCCGGTGGACCGTGACCGAGCGCCCTCAGAACGGATTCATCGCAGCTATCTACTCGCATCGCTCCTAATCACGCTGACACTCGGTGCCGGATGGGGCGCTCATTTATTGGCGTCGATCGGCTTGCAAAAGTCGTTTGAGCAAGTCAGTGTAGCCCATGTTATCGCTCACGGCGAGGCCCAATTATGGGGGTTCCTTGGACTGTTCATCGTCGGTGTGTCGTTGCGAACGGTCTTGAAAGAAGCTGCCGCGACCCGGCGACGCCAGCGGATTTGTCGAACTGGTTTATCGATTGCCTTGCTCAGTTTCGCTGGCGGATTCGCTTGGTCAATTGCACCACAGCGGCTGGCGATATTGGGAATCGTCAGTGCGGGCGCACTGATGATCCTGTCGGCGTCTTTGTGGTTGGTCCAGTGGCAAGTTGTAGGTCAGAAATGGCAGGCGACTTGGGCACGAGCTGTCTTCATGTCCGGGTTTTGGCTGACCCTCTGGGCCACAGTGACCTTCTATCTGCGGCTGAAAGCGGCGGATGTCGGCCCGGTTGGCTATGGCTCCATCGAGCGATTGCTGATCATTAAGTTGGCGGTGTTCGGGTTCGCAATGAATTCCATCTACGGATTTGGTCAAATGCTATTGCCTGGTTTGTTGCGACTCGGCAAGCCTCGACTTAGCGCTGTCGAAGCCTCGTTTTGGTTTCATAATGTTGGCGTTCTAATGATGTTCATTGCGAGTTTCACTTCGGCAATGCTTGAACCGATCGGCTCGACCTTCGTGTTGGTTGGTGTTATCAGTTTTGCGACCGGGCTTCGTGGTTTGATTGGCAAGCGGAAAGGATCGCCTCGTTTGGAGCAGGGGCATCGACTCCTTGACCTTTATCCGCCGCTAGCGTTCTTTTGGTTGCTGTTGAGTTTGATTCTGTTATTCGTCGGCGATCTGTATGTGTCCGTCTCGGGCCAACCGCTGTCGCATGCGTTTACGGGGGCAGTACGGCATGCCTTAACGGTCGGATTCATAACAACCTTAATTTTGGGAGTCGGACAGCGGCTTTTGCCAGTACTGGAACACAACGTGCTATTGATGCCGAAGCTCGTCGCACCGATTTTGATCCTGATCGCGTCGGGAAATCTGCTGAGAGTGTCAAGCCAAGTTGCCACGTTACAAACTCAGGTCGTCTACGCATGGCTGCCTGTCTCCGCGGTTTTTGAGTGGATGGCGTTGTTCTTATTCACCATCAGTGCGATAAGACAGATGTGGCCTCGACGGGTTTATTTGGTAGGAAACCAAGTGACCGAGCGAACACCATTAGCAACGCTGCTGGCCATCGCCCCCTCGATCGAAGACAAATTGATATCGCGAGGCTCTGCCTATTTGGTGCGGGCACGCAGTGTTCCGTCGGAGTTGACGATTGGCAGCTTTGCAGCAAGTGAGAATCAGCAGCCGATGGAATTGGTTCAGTGGATCAACGAGCAACTTGTGGCTGTGGCTTCCAGCCGCAGTTGGTTTCTTTCGACTACTGCGGCTGGAATCCACAGCCACGAGTAACGAGGTAAACAAAAATGAAAAACCCAAGAACGGTCTATGAAATACTACAGTTGCTGCAGCAGTACCACGAGCAGCGGTTTGCGACCTACCGCCGGCTGGCGACCGAGACGACCGATACAATGGCTCAGATCCTACTTGAGCACTTGGTCGGACTGGAGGATCACTCGTTGGAAGTAATACGCATCGAGTTGGAGCAGCTCGATCCCGGGCACGCGACTTTCCTGACATCCGGGCCGGTCATCAGCGAAGAATTCACTCATGCCAAAGATTGTCGATGCGAAAGCACTCCGTCGTTTTCAGAGGCTTTGGCATGCGTGCTGACCTCGGATCACATGCTTGACGAACTGCTCCGCCGCCTTGAAGGTTGCAGCGCGGCGGGTTCTATCCTGGGGTTGGCCAAACGACTGCGTGACTTGGAGGAAACAAAAGATCGACAAATAGCCAACTTCACACGAATGGATTAAAACACATGAGTAAAAAAAAACGAACGATTGAAATCGCCAGAGCATATGATTGCCCGAAGTCGGACAACGACTACCGCGCGCTCGTGGATCGACTTTGGCCGCGTGGGGTAAAGAAGCAGTCGTTGAAGTTGGACCAATGGGCAAAGGAACTCGCGCCAAGCAATGCGTTGCGAGAATGGTTCGACCACGATCCTGATAAATGGGCGGAGTTCCGCAAGCGTTTCCTCAGAGAGTTGTCGGAAAACAAAGACGAAGCCTACGAGTTGCTAAGGACGGCTGGCGACCAATCGATTCTACTGATTTACGCAGCCAAGGACGAAGAGCACAATAACGCCGTCGTGCTGAAGGAACACTTGGGAAGGCTAAAACCACCTGATGCCTGAATTGAAAAAGTTAAAATGAGAACTGCAAACTGCAAAATAGAATCGGGATGGTGAAAAAACAAAACTCAAGCCGCTGTGCTCATTCCTATTCATTGTTTCCACTTTGCAATGTGGCTGTGGCTGCTAGCCGCAGCCATGCTCTCGGTGGATTGTTGGCAGGCGAAAGACAACGATGATACCTACCAGTCCCAAGACGAAAATAATGGCTTTGATGCTGAGGTGCAGGTCGCCAAAAATCAGCGTGTATCCCACTAGCAGAACAACCATGGAGTACGCCAATCGCTTGACGCGATGATGGACACCCTGTTTTTCCTGCCAATCTCGTAGCGGCTTGCCGACGACGGGCCATGCCAATGCTTTCGCATGCAAACGCGGCGATACTCGAATCAAGAAATAGCACATCAATAGCAGGAATGGCGTGGTCGGTATCCCTGGCAAAACGATGCCAACCATTCCCAGTCCAAAGAATGTTGCCGCAGACGCCCCGTAGAGAACCTTGCGTATTCCTGTGGCTATCGATTCGTCGGCAGTGTCTGTCTCGTTCATTCGTGTTTCAAATCGCTGAAGAATTCCAGGATGGCGGGTCGCTGGCGGGGAACGATTCCTCGCCAGCCTCTTGAATGAGTTCGGAGTCGTGACCGTCTTGGTTTTGGGGTTCTTGATGGTTGGTTTGCTGCCACGAAATCGCTAAGACCGCAGCATCCCGCACACGCGCCAGTACGTCTGCGTATCGCTCGGGCGGTGCTTGTCCGCAAAATTCGTCAGCTTGCTGCTTCGACTTTTCGCTGCCGCAATGTTCCGCGCTGCACTTGAGTCGTTCGCAAAGCTGCAGCCATTGCTGCTGTACCCATGTTTCGCTCATCGCCTGTTACCTCCTCAGTGTGGCTGGGGCTTCCAGCCCCAGTTGATTTCTTAACACTGCGGCTGGAAGCCACAGTCACGAACAATACTAGACTCCAACACCAACTCGCCCTTGTCAACTAAACCTTGAACCCCTATTGTACACAGACAGCTGCAGAATAGGCGAGTCGTCGAGAATGACTTTGTTTAACGATTGAGTTGTAGACCTGAAAACACGGTCGCCTAGTGGCTTGGCGTTAAACGAGTTGCTAGCTCGTTGAATCGAAAGGAGAAAAAGAAAATGTCTGAATCAAATTACACCAAACGTGTTAGCGTGTGGGTTGCCGAGCATCCGCAGACGGCTGATGTGTTTGAGATGCTGCGATGGTGACAAAACTCTCGAACAAGCGTGCTGGGAAAACGGCGTGGAAGTGTTGCGTGCCCATTCGTTGTTACAGCGGACGATTGCAGAAATCGATGACTCATCCCTTGATGATTGGCTTCATGCTTCGCTGAGCGGGTTGTGCGACCATATCGAACAGACACATCACGAATATTTGAAGAACACGTTTCCCACGCTAACGAGATTAATCGCGGACGTGGTCGGGACTCATGGTGATGCAGACGCCGAGCTTGGTGAATTGCAAGACTATTTTGTTGGCTGGCGTAGCGAGATTCTGAACGTCATGGCCACGGAAGAACGAGACTTGTTCCCAGCGATCCGCACGGTGGAAGAGGCAAGATCCAATAAAGAGAGGTCCGTCAGAACGACGATTTCAGCCAACTGTCGGTGCCGATTCGGCGAGTCAGGGCTACCGACAGATGTTGGGTTTGCTGCGCCGCGTCGAGATCGATACACGCCATCACGTTCATAAAGAGAACTACATTTTGTTTCCGCGAGTCCTGGAATTTGTAACCCAGCCAGCAGCGTAAGTTTCGGAACAATTTAGGATCTTAACGTGACTGTGACTTCCAGCCGCAGTTGTTTTTGCTGCGGCTGGAAGCCACAGCCACATTCAGCCCACTTGACGAGATTACCAGTGACCGTGCGAATCAATGCTAAACCACTGGCGGGTTTCGACCGACCGATCGACATGTTGATCGATTGCCACCGACGTATCGAGCATTTTCTCGATGTGATCGTTCGTGTTGTCGAGCGTTATGCGGGTCAACCGCTTGATGCCGAAGGCCGCCGCGCACTCGCGGCGGCGCAGCAGTATTTTGCCACTTCCGCCCCCAAGCATACCGCCGATAAGGAACAATCGCTGTTTCCTCGGCTGCAATCCGTAGGCGCCATCACGGTTGAGACCAACGAAATGTTAGAGCAACTGCGGCAAGTCCACCATATCTCCGACGAACTCCACGGACGAATCGACACGTTGCTCCAGCAGTGGTTGGCAACGGAAGAGTCGCTGCCGGATGATTTGCTTGCCATGCTACGTACGGATCTGGCAGCACTGAAGGATCACTATGCAGCTCACATTTCGGTTGAAGAGGAACAGATTTTCCCTTCGGCCGCCAAGGCACTCAGTGCTAGCCAGCTTCGTGAAATGGGGACTGAAATGCGTTCTCGTCGCGGACTCGACGGCGAAGGGTAGATTCAAGAGAAGTCAATAGCCACGTTCCCCCGGCCCCGATGAAACCGTCGTCTATGTAGGCGTTCAATTAATGTGTCAAATTCCCAGCATCTTATCGATTCAGGTCGGCTTGCCGCGAGTGTTGGCGGATGAGCAAGAGTGGACTTCTGGATTCTTGAAAGAATCAATCACCGAGCCATTGTGGCTCGGTACGACGAACTTGACCGGCGATGCACAAGCGGACCTTAATGCACCATCACAAGCACAACCGAGAAGCGGCAGCTAGGCTTACCGAAGTACCAGAGCTATCGCCTACTTGGCAAGCAACATTGTCCAAGCGAGCCGATACCGGCGAACAACCCAATCAAGCGAAACGCCTTGGTTGATACAGCAGTAAAAAGCTATACCTCGGATGATAATTTCAATCCCACTAACGAAGGTACCAGCAGGATTAAAAACAACAGTCGCCAAATGGATGTAGACTCGCCCAAGAAGACGATTCCAAAGATCGCTGTGCCGAGGGCTCCGATTCCCATCCATCCGGATACGCCGTTCCAATCGGCAGCTGTCGAACCGCGATCGCAAGCAACCCGATACTGGCTATGTAAGCGAACACCGTCCAAACACTTGGCCAAAACTTGGTGAACGCATCAATGTATTTCAAGCCAATTGCCCAGCCAATTTCGAGTACTTCGGCCAGCAAAAGAATGATCCAAACATTCACGACATCGCTCCTAAACTGTACTTTAGGGATCCATACATAGCTCACCTGCATAGGCTCATTAGAGCCGGAAGCTTCGATTCGTCGCCCTGACGCTGGAGTCGTGACTGGGGCTTCCAGCTCCAGTTGAAAGTAAATAACACAGGGGCTGGACCCTCTGTCACCACCAGAACAAAGTGTCAAGCGATTTTCATGAGCGTCATCATAAATTGACGCAGTAAGATCGTTTTCTGCTCAAAGATGCCTTTTCTACGCAAAATATCTTTGTTTTTGGCATTGGCATCTTTATTGCATTAGAGAAAGAAGAAGAGTGGTCCAGCATGCTGAACCTTATCTTCCTGCCTGCTTCTCTTACATCTCTGGTACGCCATGCCACGCAGAAAAATTGTAGACACCACCGAAGATCATCGCCGACTGATAGCCGTCCTCGAAGAGTCTTTCACTCATGCGATTTGTGACAGCCGCGCGATTAGTGTGCTATTGCATGAACTTGAAAAAGCGAAGTTGGTAGCCCCCCGATGATGTTGATCCAGACGTGGTCACGATGTACAGCACCGTGCGGGTCCGCGACCTGAAAGAGCGAGAAGAAGACGTTTACACGTTGGTATATCCTCGCGACGCAAAACTGGCCGAAGGAAAAATTTCAATTCTTGCGCCGATCGGTACTGCGCTGCTTGGCTATCGTGTCGGCGACATTGTTCGTTGGGAAGTTCCCGGCGGTCCAACTCGACTCAAAATCGAAGAGATGATTTATAAGCCAAATGGCGCAGACTTGCAACTTGCATGATTCACTCTTCCTCTGGAAGGGTCGATCGTAGCGAGGAGCGGGCGACCGAATAAGGCTCGTTTTCCGACCCTCGCTGGCAATGCAGAGAGGGTTACAATATTTTGGCGACCTCTACCAACAGAGAAGGGTGAATGAATATCAACGTAACGACAAACGCACAACACCTCAGTAAGTCTATTCGACAATCCGTCAATCGCCGGTTGAGTCATATGCTCGATCGATTCTCGCATCGTATCTCCAATGTCTCCGTGACGGTAACGGATGAAAAACGGGCCGCAGGGTGGGCTGGATAAGTTATGTCATATCACCATTTCGATGCCAGGCGTTGGAACAATCACAACAACCGGACGAAGTGAAAAGGCGATGGCCGCAGTCGCACAGGCTGCTCGGCGGTCGCGACACATTGTTATCAACAAAATGAAGCGACCGATGTTGCATCGCAAACAGATTCTCAAATCAAGCTACGCATTCGAGGTGGCTTAACCCGCCTTTTCGCTGCCGATAGTTGTGGCTGCGGCTTCCAGTCGCAGCGGTGGCACGGCAGAACTGCATCTAGAAACCTCAGCTACATTGAATCAAGAGTGAAATCCGATGAACGTATCAAACAATGTCATGACCCGCACCGATCTCCGACGCTTGGAGATCCTGCTCGCCAGTGAGTTTACTCAAGCAATCGGCTGCAAGGGATACTTAACTCGATTTGAACAAAAGCTCGACGACGCCAAGATCGTTGACTCGCACGAAGTTCTGCCAAACGTGGTCACGATGAACTCCACCTTTCGACTTAGGGAGCTACGGACTGACGAGGCGCATACCTACACGCTGGTTTACCCTGAGGAAGCGTGTATCGCGGAAGGGAAACTGTCGGTTTTGACTCCGCTCGGTAGCGAAATCCTGGGGCACTGTGCCGATGACGAAATTCTTTGCCGAGTCCAAGATCGCGACGAGCGCCGCCGGATTGAAACGGTTTCGTTTCAGCCTGAACGAGTGGGTGCATTTAACATGTAGAGGTCACAATACCATGAGTTCCGATTTATACAACACGGTTCATAAGCAACGCCAAAAAGATACCGTCGACGATGAAGAACAGATGATCAAGTGGTTAACAAGAGCGTTCGTCATCTGGCTTCTTGTCTGCACGTTGCCGCTGATGACGATGGTCATCATCAGTCACTTCTATCCCGGTTTCTTGGCCGGCCAGTGAACGATGTATTGGTTCGTTGGATTCTAGGTTTTAACCGACTATTTCAATCCCATCAGAGCGAAGCCGGCTAAAGTCTAGACTCCAACAATAAAACAAACACGGAGGACATCTCTCAATGAACACCTTACATACTCTCGGTCATTACGACTCTCAGCTGACGCATGAAGTCGAAGTGGATATTCAGCAGGCATTCCGTTCAACACGCTACTCGGCACTACGGGATGTAACCTTCCTGTGGAACGACGGCATTTTGATGCTGCGTGGAACGGTGCGAACCTATTTCCTAAAACAATTGGCTCAGGAATGCGTACGAGACGTTAACGGCGTGACCCATGTTATCAATAGCATCAAAGTTGCATGAGCAAGTAAGGAGAACCAACCATGTTTCCACCAAACATTACGATCAACAAAGCCGATCAACTGCGCTTGCTCGAACTGCTTGCCACGGAGTACAAGAAAGTTGCCGGTTGCAAGCAGCATTTTATCGACTTGCAAAACGAACTGCGGCGAGCGAAATTGGTCGAACTCGGCCAAGTTCCGCGCGATTGTGTAACGATGAATTCGATCGTCCGTTTATGGGACAACGAAAACAAGGAGTCGCAAACGTACACACTTGTTTATCCAGAGTATGAAGATATCAAAGCGTCTCGACTGTCGATCCTCTCGCCGATTGGAACGGCGATCTTGGGCTCCCGCGTCGGTGACATTGTCTCGTGGCAAGTTCCTATTGGCCAACGTCATATCAAGATTGAAGAAGTTCTGTATCAACCCGAAAGAGAAGACAAAGTGGCCTAAGGCCTTCTATCCAACCATCACGAACCCTCACCATGCTTACCCTCCTACTTAGTTCCATCCTCATTTTCGCACTGCGCGTGACAGACGTGTCGCTCGGCGCGCTTCGCATCTCGATGCTGGTGCGGGGGCGCCGCGGACTTGCTGGACTATTTGGCTTCGTTGAATCGTTCATGTGGCTCATTGCCGCCGCGTTGGTTCTTGGCAACTTGGATAGTCCGGTCAAGTTCTTGGCCTACTCGGGTGGCTACGCTTGCGGCACGATGTTGGGTAGTACACTGGAACGATGGCATGCCGTCGGTGATTCCATCGTTCGAGTTGTCACACCCACGTCCGCGCCATCGGTCGCACCGACACTCCGCGAGGCAGGCTACTACGTCACGACGGTTGACGCCGAAGGTCGCGATGGACCGGTTAGCGTCAGTTTGAGTGTCGTCCCAAGACGACGAGTACACCAAATGCTTCAACGCATTCATCAAATCAGCCCAAAATCGTTCGTAACCCACGAAGAAACCACTCCAATACGTCTGCCGATAACTCCAGCGGTGAGTGTGAGAAAATAGCGTGCGTGGAACATTCTGAATGATTCCCTGTGTTTCAATCGATTGCCAAACCAAAAAAAAGGAATCTATGCCATGAAGCGTTTCAAGAACATTCTTGTTGCTACCGACACGCGATTACCAGTTCAAACCATTGTCAATCAGGCGGCACAGTTTGCTTCGGCGGATAAGGCGAACCTAAAGTTGGTTACGTTGTGCCACCGTTTACATCGTTGACTCGCTTGCTTGTTTCAGGCCACGAAGCCCTTCACGATTTGATGGTGGGCGAGAAAAAAAGAACTTGGATGCGTTAGCTGAAACGCTTCGCAACTCGGGACTCGACGTTGATACCAAAGTCATAGTTGGCAAGAGCTCCGTTGAAATCGTTTGCGAAGTCCTGAGAGACAAGCACGACTTGGTGATGCGAGTTGCCAAGAGGGCCAGTAGTCGACGTAAAGGTTTCTTCGGAACAACTAGCAAACGACTGTTGCGAGAGTGTCCTTGTGCGGTTCACTTCGTGGCGTCCGAACAACCAACGTCGTCTCATGTTCTCGCTTGCATCGACACCTCGACCGGCGAAGCCGAAGACGCCGAACTAAATGAGAGAATTCTTACGCTCGCCACAACGATTGCGAGCCGGGACAAAGCCAGCGTTTCCATCGCACACGCCTGGATGGTCGATGGCGAGCATATACATGAAGGCCGAATTCCGGTGAGTGAGTTTAATCAGATGAGGTGCGAGCGAAAAGAATACGTTACTCGGATGCTCAACGAATTCCTGGAACCCGGCGGTTTCAGTAGCGAAGATGGGAACGTGTTCATGCTCAAAGGCTATCCGGCCAACGTGATTCCCAAGTTTATACAGACGCAGAAGGTCGATTTTGTGGTAATGGGGACTGTCGGTCGTAGCGGTGCAGCAGGACGGTTGATCGGCAATACCGCCGAAGAGGTTCTTGAATCGATAGAGTGTTCGGTCATGGCAGTCAAGCCAAAAACATATATTTCGCCAATGAAACTTGGTGAGTATATCGCTGCGTCGAAACAGCTTTGAGGTAGCCCTGTCTTGGTGTTGCATCCCGGTGCCGCCCCCCCCAGCTTGCTCGTCGCGAGCAAGCCGGTGCAATCCATTGGTCCGAGATTCGCCTTTGAGTTGTCGTCAATGGCTTTGTGCGTAATCTACTGGAGGCTTGTTTCGGCGATTTGCATCTCGGTGGCGAGGGACAGTAAACGCTTGAACGTAACAATGCTTGAGGAGAGCATGAACATAGCTCAACCGGAACCAAAACAATGAAAAAGAACCTCATCCTTTGCCCTGTCGATTTTTCTGCGAGTACCGAGTTAGCGATTACCCTTGCCGTCGACCTCGCCAAAGCAGGCAACTCAAAGATCATTCTGCTGCATGTCATCGATACAAACAACCCACCGATTTCGATCAATGTGTCGATCGATATGCGGTTGCAAACGCGCCTGCGAAAGCAATATCTCGACTATCACGAGGTTGATTGGAAATTTGTTAGGAAGCGAGGCGATCCTGCGGAGACGACGATTGCCTATGCCAAAGAAAACACAGTGGATTTGATTATAATGGGGACGCAGGGGCGAACCGAATTGGCGAATCTCGTGGTTGGCAGCATTGCACGCCGGGTGATGGCCGGAGCAAATTGTCCAGTCGTGACGGTCAAAACACCCGTGAATTCCGGTGCTCTCTCTTTGCAGGGTTCGCCGATGCCGTTGCGGGCAATCTAGTGTGGTGAGCTGACATGATCAATCGCGATAAGGGCATACCATTTCTCATCACGTGACCCGTCTTTCTTTCGACCACCAAGCTTGTAACAGATCGAGTAGCCGGCATAACGAAGGGAGACTCGCCGAATGTCACGGATCCGATTTGCCTCTTCCTCAAAGAATCGGTGCTCGCCCCTGGTCGCCATTAACGCAAAGACCGATTCGTGACGGATGTCCGTTTTGTGGCTCGGCGAATCGAATTAGACGATGGGAGAAGTTGATAGCCTTCGCGAAGAGTGTTGCCTCCGCTGTATTCAAAGCAACCGCCCGCGTCCGTTTGTCTCTTTTACGTCAAATCGTTCATTCAAGTGTTGAATGAAATTTGAAGCTGCCAACGTCGAATGGCACGGTATAGTTTGAGTACATCCGCTATGAGTGGAGTAAGGTGTAGTTAATTGCTCGCCAGTTACCTGAATTGCAACTAAATAGCCTGAAAATGGAATCATCGAAAAACGCAAGAGAACCGCGTATTTCTCAACGGTTTCTCAAGGTCGAAGCCGCACAGCATCCCATGTCGTCGATATAGATTAAAAGAATATTGGGTGGTGTCGGCGCCGAGGCCGTGTCTGCCATCAGACTCAATAGAGCAACAGATAGACCGAGGAACTGTTTTCCAAATTTTATTTCGAACGACTCATCCTATCTTGCTGCCTTTGTCTTGATCTGCTTAACGCAGTTCGACAGCCAAGCCTTGACCGGCAGTGATGGAAACCGGCTCGGCCAATGTAATGGTGACGCCGTTTTGATTCTTTAAGAGCTTTGTCTTCATGTGCTTATCACCAAGTGTCACGGTAGCCTGTTTGATCGTCAAATCACGCGGATTCAGATTTATCGCGTGGAGTTTGACACTGCCCCAGTTCACACCGAGTTCAGCCTTCATGGATTGATTACCAATGGTCTGATGATAGGTGCCCCAACCTTCCGCTGCGGTGAAGGGTGCACGGAAGTTTTCAGGGCCGATGACAGGATCAAAACCGATCACGCCATCCGGACCGTCGTATTCAAATCCACAGGCGGCCAGAAAGCTTCCGTAGGAGGCCATAGCACGTGCATAGAAATCGGAGAATTCGATTTCGTTGTAGGGGTTGCGTTTTGAAGCCGCGTAACGGTCATGAATGGTCCGCATGATAGCCAATCCCTTTATCAGCAGTTCAGGATCACCTTCGGCAATCATATGGGCAGCGAGCTGGTGCTCGAATCCGGACATGACTTCGTTGAAGTAGCCAAAGGTCCAAAACTCGCGCTGCACCTCGGTGATGCCGCCGTTGGGCCAAGTGCACATCAAGACCCCGCCATCACCTTTCCATGCATAGAAACGACCTTTCTTGAAAACTTCGCGGAAAGGACCAACATCGGTTAGGTAGTTGTATTTCCAGATAGCATTTAGAGCGGAGCGGATATGCTCCGCACGATAGAGCCGTCCCAGTCCGACCTGATTGGCCCAGAATTGGCCGTAGACCTGATCGATATAAACCCCCGGCCCGACTCCAATCGCATTCGGGTGCTTCGGATCTTCGATTTGGATATAGTATTCGCCGTTGTAGAGTTTTTCGATGTTTTTTCGGCCCATCTCATAGGTGTCACGACAGAGTTTTTGAAAGTCGGCGTCATCACAATCTATGGCCATTTCCTCGCCCGCGCGCAGCGCTGCCAGGTAGAGCGAGCAGAGGACATGCACCTTACCATACCACTCGGCATCGAGAGTGTTATGCTGTTCGCCGTCCAGCAGTCCATCGTAGGCATCGTCATTCTTGTCAAACTCGATCAGATAATTGACGGCCTTCTTGATCGACGGCCAATTGCGATTCAGGAACTCATCATCGGCAGACATCAAATGCTCTCGGTAGGAACGCAGCACCGTTCCGCACTGTCCATCAATGGCGACCTTCGTCTTGTTATTAGAAGGGCGGAAAGGTATACCACCGTCAGGCAACTGATAGAGACCAAAGTCCGTCACCTCACGTAGATTGCGTTCGAGGGATGGAAACAGCCTGGCCATGGTCTGGGCATAGGCCCAGACATGGGTGCACGTTCCCGGGCCAGCGCCAATTCCTTCCCAGGCCCAGAATCGATCACCGGCGAATTGCAGGTTGGCGGTCTGCATCGTACTGGCCGATGCCATTGCACGATCCATAAACCACTGCGGTAGACTGGTGTCATTCCAGGTTGCCGCCCAAAGCCGGGTCTGCGAAGAGAGACTCGTGAAATTGCTCGATACATATTGGCTGACCGCCGCGGCGTTGCCAAACTTTTTGGCATAGGCATGATGCCCAAAGTGCCAGCTAATGATAAATGGAATAGCCTTGCTTTCACCTGGTGCCAACTGTGCGGTAACCCGCAGACCGTTACCACTCTCTTTCTGAATAGGCTTTGCATCACCAACCACGGTCAGGCCCATGGAGCCGCCGGACTTTTTACCCGAGCTTGGAACCTTCAGCAAAAAGCCCGTCGCTTGGTCATAGGATTCCGCCTGCAACGATGCGTTCCTACCGGGCAGATCCAACCAGCCATCAAACTCAATCGAAACCGGTTGTGACGACTCATTGACCAAGGTATAGGCCATGACCGTGGCCGGAAGTTTTGAATCTTCGACGTTTAGAGGAATGAAGGGCGAATAGGCCTCCAACTGGATACGGACCGGCGACTTGGAATCCTCATAGCTCACCTTGCCGATCGGCCATTGGCCCACGAACTCGATCGTCTCCCAATCGTCCGGGCCGATCGCAAACTCCGATCCGCCAGCGACCCTCAGAGAAAAGCCAGACTTCACGGGCGGTGGGAACTTTTCCACCGTCGGCGGATTCATGAAATTCGCGCCGTCATGCACACGAATGGTTTTGCGCAATCCGTTTTTAAAACCGATATAGCCATCCGGTAGTTTAACGTCCTGGTTAATCAACCCCTTGGGCTGCCCGCCAAAAATATCCCAGACGTAGAGCTGCCCCGAGCCATCCATCACCACCGATCCGCAGGCAATTCCACCCACTGGCATGCCGATGTACTTCAGAGTGTCATCGCTTTTGGAACCGCGGATTGCTGCATCCAACGCATGACCACGCTGAGTGAGTGACGCAACCCAAGCAGGATCAAGTTGCTTCTCCGCAGGAATCATTGTCCGGTACAAGGACGACGGATCAACCGCAGACGCCAGTGAAGCGAATAGGCATACGATAGTTAAACAAGTAATCGTTATTTTCATTGAGCTATTCTCTTTGTGTACTCGTTATTTTGTCTGCCGGAATCGTGTTGCGATACAAGATTCCTGGATCCACAACAGGTGCCGGGTTGGGATCCACGATCGGGGGCTGGCTCTTCTGAGTACGTTGGGTCTGTTTGTTCGCCGGAGGCTTCGTGAGCGATTTGGGATTCTCGACGAAACCGGCGGGGCGGCTATTCTGAGTCAGTTCCGTTTGGAAGTCCGCCACCAATGCGAGCAGTCGCTTTTCAACGGCGGGATGATCGGCCAACACATTGATCTTCTCGCCGATATCGATCTCTAAATTGTACAATGCGGCGGAACCTTCACCTTTGGCACTGCCCAGATGCAGTTTCCATTTATCCGAGCGTACCGCCTTAAGATCATTTTTGCTATAGTAGAAAAACGC